>SKYV01000070.1 GCA_007127745.1 Balneolaceae bacterium | reverse complement strand
GTACTCAGTAATGCCGATTCGGCCAAAAATCTGCAGGCATTTTACTCCATCAGCTATTACCACGAAGAGATTCGTCCACGATCGGTATATAAACCTAACGAAGGCCGCCGAACCGTCATAATCATCACCGGTGTTGACACCATGCGGAAGGAATCGGCCAACGCTTTTTTGAAGTTGCTTGAAGAACCTTCCGAAAATTTGCTGTTTATTCTTACCGCAGCCAAAACCGATCAGCTTCTGCCAACCATTATATCCCGTTGTCAACAAATACGGTTACAACCCCTCAGCCAACAGGAGATTGCCGGCGGACTGATACGTTATGATGAGGTGAAAGAAGAAGATGCCCGGTTTCTGGCACGGCTCTCCGGTGGCAACTATTCTTTGTCACGATTTTTTGAAATTAATACACTGCAAAATATCCGAAAAGAGATGGTGCAGTTTTTGCGATACTCTTACGTGCAGGATGTTCCCCCGCTTCAGGCAATCATTAAAAACTGGGACCGAACTCTGAACAGGGAAAATCAAATAGCGTTGTGCAACACACTGGAGCAATTTTTACGGGATATTCTCATTTACCGGGAAACCCGCAATCCGGACCTGATCACCAATATCGATCAGTTAGATGTGATAGAGAAATTTTGTAATACCATGAACCATGCCCGGCTTGAAGATATGATAGAACATCTTCAGCACCTGAAACCGCTGCTTTATCAAAACGTGCTGCTGAAATATATTTTACCGGTGTTGTCGATGCGATTTGCCAGTTTAATGCGCGGAAAAGACCCGGCCATCAACAAAAAGGAACCCTGGAGGCACCTGCCTGCCTACTCAGAACTTTAATTCATGAATAATTCCACAATTCATTTTACGAAAATGCAGGGCGCCGGCAACGATTTTGTGCTGTTCGACAACCGGACAGTGAAGCTGAGTGACGAAGATCTTGCCCGGCTTGCCCCATCGGTTTGCAATCGAAAATTTGGTGTAGGTGCAGACGGGATTATCGCACTTCAGTTTGACGATCAGCAGAAAGCCGACCTGGTGATGCTCTATAAAAATCCTGACGGAAGTGATGCCGGAATGTGTGGCAATGGAGCTCGCTGTTTTGCTGCGTTTGCTGTCACGCTCGGCTCACCGAAGAAATTTACCTTTCGGGTACATAAAAATATCTATCAGGCCGAGGTTAACAACGAACAAGTCTCCATCCATTTTCCGCTGGAAACGAAGGTTTTAGAACAACTTGTTGCAAAAGAACATGTTTTAAACGTTTACACAAATACCGAGCATATTGTCTGTCCCACTCAGCAAAATATGCTCGATAATGAACAGGAATTAATTTCTCAGGGCAGGTATTTGCGATATCACCCCGATTTTTCTCCCAAAGGAACCAACGTAAATTTTATTTCAGGAATTTCTGACACACGATTGTGCCTGCAAACATACGAACGCGGGGTTGAAAACCTGACCCTTGCCTGCGGAACCGGAGCCATTGCCTCGGCACTTGGCTGGCACCATTTGCAACAAGCCTCCGACGGTGAATTTTTATACCAGGTCCGGGTAAAAGGAGGCACTCTGAAGGTACATTTTACGTTTGTTGAAGGAAGCGAAACGTACAAAAACATAAAATTGGAAGGGCCCGCAGTGTTTGTTTTCGAGGGCCGGTATTATTTATAAATTTTTAGAACTTCCCTGTGCAGAGCCTCAATAAAGCCGCAATACTGCTGATTACTCTTTTCTTTGTCACCGGATGTGCACTATTCCAGTCCGGAGAGACTACAAGAGAATCATTGCCCGAAGTGGTTTCTCCCGAAAACCTTTTTACAGTACCCGGCCAGATTGTTGCCAGCGACCTGGCTCGATCCATCCGTCTGCACAAACCTGGTAATCCGGCATCACCACCCATCGTTGAACTTCGTAACAACCAACAACTGCAGCTTACATTCGAAATGCTGGAATTTGATTCACGCCAGTTCAGAGTTTCGTTCACCCATCATAACCCGGATTGGAGCCGTTCGCCCCTGCCACCCGATTTTTTTATGGAAGGACTCCAAACGCATTACATTGATGGTGGCAGGATCAGCTCCGGCACACAGCGGCCTCAGTACAGGCAATATCAGTTCCGGTTCCCGAACGATCAATTTTCTTTTACCCGAAGTGGTAATTACATGCTTCGGGTTGAAGTTCAGGATACGGGCTATCTGGTATTTTCATTGCCTTTTTTTGTTACCGAAAATCGGGGATCGATCGCTTCTTCAGTAGAAGAACTCACCACGCCAAGGAGAAATCTGAGAATTATTCACCAGCCGGTGAGCCGTTATTCGTTACCCGATTTTGTGGATCAGCCCCAATTCGACCTGAAGTTCTTTTACGTGCAAAATCAATTTTGGAGCAAAATACGTCAGGCCGATGAACTCGATTTTTCAGCGCCGGGCGAAGTTCATTTCGAACTAACCAGGAATAGTGCATTCATAGGTGATTATGAATTTCTTGAACTGTCTCTGGATGAACTCTCACAAAACAATCCTCAGGTTTTTGAAGCTGCCCCGCACGAAGTTCCACCCAGAGTTGTTTTGATGGACGATATCAGCGGATTTTCAGCTACAGGACGACTCATCCCCTCCTCACGTTTCGGAATGCCCGATGAGAGACTGAATGCCCGATATGCCAATGTGGTTTTTCGGTTTGAACCGGGAGAGGAAATTAAAGAGGATGAGGAGATTTATCTTGTTGGTGATTTTAATAACTGGTCGATCCGTTCCGGCCACAAACTGGAGCACAATCCCAAGATTGATCGCTGGGAAACCAGTACCATCATCAAACAGGGATTGTATAACTACAAATATGTTTTATTGGATGACGAAGACATTGACGACCTGTTTTTTGATGATCTGTTTCTTCGAACTCCTCAGGAGTATCATGCCATGGTTTACATGCACGATCCACAACAATTTTATTACCGTCTTTTACAGGTAAATCAATTTTATTCCGGAAGATAATTTATGAGAATTCTGAAGTTTTTTGGTGCTTTTCTGATTACCACTATCCTTATTTTCGGCTTTGTTCTTGGCTGGAACTGGAACGCATTCACCATTTTTCTGGATAACCGGGAAGCATTGACAGAAGGCAACGAATGGATTGCAAAAACCCATTCACTGAGGGGACTGTCAGAATTTATGGGCGAAAATCCCCGGTTTGCTTCTGTAGCCAGCAGAGTTATTGAGCAGCCCGATTCAGCCATATTTCTGGAGGAAAACAGCCCTCGTATTATGGGAACCACCGCCAACATTTTTATTCTTGCTGCATACGCAATTGAATTGGATCGCGGCACAAAACAGGGGGATGATCTACTGAATCTGGACGAAATTTCGCGATATAAGCTTTCAAATATCGAGAAGTCCGTCCACAGAGAAGCGTTCAAAGAAGCTGACAGACGAGGATGGATAGAAGGTAATTCCATCAGCCTGATTAATGCACTGAAGCTTTTGGCCGAATTTAATGATTTTGCCCTGGCCGACTTCCTCTGGTGGCATGCTGATGAAGCAATCTGGACTGAGCTTTCTGAAATGCCCGAAATCAGCCAAAGTGATATGCCCCTTCCCTTTTCTGGCCTGCATTTGGCCATATCTCCTCAATTTTCGGAAATGGAGTTCGATCTGCTGATGAGTCATTGGCAACAGGCCGATACACAAGAATGGCGTGATCATGTAGTCACCTTTTCGCAACGTTATCTAAATGATGAGGAATCCCGGGCAAAATTTCAGCAAGTTCTAAACCGAAACCGGCTCGGAACTACGTTCATGCAGGAACGTGATGGCTTGAACCTGTTTCCTAAAACCACGGCACACGAAATGGCCATTTTACTTGAACAAATCTGGCACGATGAGTTTGTAAACCCGCAAGTCAGCTCTTTGATAAAAGATTTTATGAGATGGCCTATGGATTCACAGCCCCGAATTGAAACGGATTTTTCAGACTATGGGGCAATGTATGATAACCGGATGGGATTGATGAATGGAATTAATTTCGGAACCTCCACCTATACCGGTGATACCACCGTTCAGGCTCTTTTTCTGGATCAGCTTCCCGTTGGTTTTTGGTTCCATGCCTCAGGCGGGCACATGCACCAGGATTTCATGCAACGACTGATTTACGATCCTGCACTTATTGAACAAATGAAGCGGATGGTGAAACCGTAATTTTGCTATTTTTGTTCTCTCTTTTCATATCAACACTTTTTGAATTTATTTGAACCGACTCTATGAATAAGTACTACTTCATTTTTTTGATCTGGCTGCTACCGGCGTATTTTTTGTTTCAGGCCGGTTACCAGGTTTTGGTCTATCAAGGAACACAATCCACCTATAATGATGGCGACAGTTACATTGCCGATGTCACCGATTTTGATGTGAAGCAGATTGCAGCTCAAACGAACGGATACGTGGTGTTAAAATTTACAACATCGAACGGACAAATCGTAGAAGAACAGCTCGCACTTCCGGTTCAGTTTGCCCAGGTGATCATGGAATCGGAGCTGATTCCCGTCCGCTATCTCCAGAGTTCTTACAAACCAATCGTGATGATGCCTGTTTACGATCTGCAGCAAAATGTGATCAAAGTGAATATGGGCGTATCATCATTTGGATTCCTCGTAACCCTGATTATTTCAATATATGCTTCACGGTTTGCCCGCCGGAGAATTAACGACGGAGAGGAAACATTCGAAATTGAAATGATGGAAGATGTTTGACCACCAATTAAATCATATATGAACCGCCGTTGATATGAAACGTTGCGCCGGTCATATGTTTTACCTGGCCGGAAGCTAAAAAAGCAGCCAGGTTGGCCACTTCACCGGGTTGTGTAATTTCACCGAAGGCCGAATCTTTGGTTAAATATTCTTCTCCGTAAACCGAAATCGACTCTCTGGCCATATCTGTTTCGATGAATCCCGGTGCAATTGAATAAGCTACAATTTGTTTTGTCCCAAAATCGCGGGCAATACTTTTGGTAAATGCCACCATGCCTGCTTTCGAGGCTGCATAAGCTGCATACTCCTGTGTATCTCCCCGATATGCGGCACGGGACGCAATGTTGATGAGGATGCCCTCACTACTGTTGTCAAGATGCGCCTGGATAAACCATTTACTCAACAGAGATGAAGCCCGTAGATTAACCTGCATCGTGGCGTCCCACACATTAAGCCAGGCTTCATCAGAATCAGTAAAATCCACATCCTGAAAAATCCCGGCATTATTAATCAACACATCCGGACAATCTGAAGTAAACAAAGGTTTAAGAGTTTTGACAAGAGTGCTATCATCGGACAAATCTGCGTGTATTCCCTTAAAGTTTTTTCCCTTTGCCCAACTTTCGGGAAACGCTGATGCACGTGCTGTACCCACTACACTGAAATCCTCTGCAAGAAGTTTTTCTGTAATTGCCAATCCAATTCCACGGGCAGCTCCGGTAACCAAAACGCGTTTTTTCTTGTTTATCATTATTCGATTTTCAATTTTTTTCCAAATATCTGTTCATACAGTTTAGTCGTTGATGAATCTACAAAAAAGCCTCTGCCTGATCCTACAACAAAATCGACAGAATTGAATTTATGCAAACTTCATCTTTTGAATTCGTACGGCATTCAGAATAGCCAACAGTGCCACCCCCACATCGGCAAATACAGCTTCCCAGAGTGTGGCAATTCCGAGTGCACCTAAAGTTAAAAACAGAATTTTTATACCCATTGCCATTCCAATATTCTGCCAAACGATTGTCCTCGTTGACTTTCCGATCTCAATGGCTGTTGCAATTTTCGATGGCTGGTCGGTCTGGATTACCACATCAGCCGACTCAATGGCAACGTCACTTCCAAGAGCTCCCATAGCAATTCCCACATCGCTCAGTGCAAGTACCGGTGCATCATTGATACCATCACCTGCATAAGCTACAGTTCCGGGAAATCGTTTTTTAAAATCAACAAGTTTTTCAGCTTTATCCTCCGGAAGCAGGTCGCCAAAAACATAATCCATTTGCAACTCTTTTCCTGTACGTTGCGCTATCTCATCCCGATCGCCGCTCAGCATCACCGTTCGTTTCACCCCGCTCTCTTTCAACCTTTTTACACTTCTTTTGGCATCTTCTTTCAGTTCATCCGAAATAATCAAATATCCATAATGAACTCCATCAATGGCCACGTGAACGATCGATCCTTTTTCATCTGTTTTGAAGCCATTCTGAATAGCCACATTTTCTTTTTCCATCAAACTGCGGCTTCCGATGATTACATCACGGCCTTCAACCGATGCATAAATTCCAAAACCGGGTATTTCTTTCTGGTTTGATACGGTCAGTATTTCAAGGTGATCGTTTTTTATACCATTTTCGGTAAAATCAAGAATGGCTCTGGCCACAGGATGGATTGAATTCTGTTCCACCGATCGGAGAACGGACAGCATCCGGTTAACATCACCGTTGTTGCTGTGAACGCTCTGTACAGCAAATGAACCTTTCGTCAGCGTACCTGTTTTATCAAATATTACGGTATCCACCGACTTTAAAGCATCCAGATAGTTTCCTCCTTTCACAAGTATGCCGTTACGTGAGGCCGCTCCGATGCCTCCGAAATAACCAAGCGGTATTGAGATGACCAGTGCGCACGGGCAGGATATCACCAGGAAAACAAGGCCCCGGTAAAGCCAATCCTCAAACACGTATGGTGTAACAAACAGCACTGGCAACACAACCAGTAAAACTGCCAGAAAAACGACAGCAGGGGTATAAATTCGTGCAAAAGACCGAATAAACAGTTCGGTTCTGGCTTTCTTTTTCGTGGCATTTTGCACCATATCCAGAATACGTGAAATTGAGCTGTTTTCATACAACCGAGTGGTTCGCAGCTCAATCACCCTGTTCAGGTTAATCATACCGGCCAATACCTGTTCATTGCCGTTTATATGGCGGGGTTTGCTCTCTCCGGTGATGGCTGATGTATCAAAAGCAGCTCGTTCGGATAGCAATTCTCCGTCGAGTGGCACTCTCTCTCCCGGTTTCACCCGGATAATTTCTCCCACTGCCACCTGCCCGGGATGTACCGTTGTAAACTCAGTATCCCGTTTTACATGAGCCGACTCCGGCCTGACATCCAGCAAAGCTTTAATATTGTTCTTTGCCCTGCTGACAGCATTGTGCTGAAATGCCTCTCCGATCGAGTAAAACAGCATAACTGCCACTCCCTCGGGATATTCGCCTATATAAAAAGCGCCTATGGTGGCAATACCCATCAGGAAAAATTCGGTAAAAAATTCCCCCTTTCTCAGGTGTACCCAGGCTTGTCTGAGAACCGGCAAGCCTACCGGTATATAGGCAGCACTATACCAAAAAAGGCGAACCGAGTCCGTAAACCAAGAAAAGCCGCTCCAGAAATCGGCAGCCAGTCCGGCGGCAAGCATTATAAAACTTAAGGACGACTGCCAATGCTTCAACAGAATTGAGAATGTTTTCTCTTTAGTATTATCCGATTGCGAAACATTGCTGCAATCCTGCTCTGTCTGCGTTGAACATGAACAAGTGCCCATTCAATCTCTTTAGTTTATTTCTTTACCGGAAAACGATTCGACCGCATCTTCCGGTATTTTTTTCATTGATTTAAAAACTACAGGAGAATTGGATGCAACACTATTGCAAAGTTTGAAAAGAAGCTATTGTCGCGTCATGTGTGAATCTTCCGTAAGAAACCCGCAATGTTTCCTATCTGATATAGAACCCAACTAAAAAAAACAGTGTTTTTAAAACGAAAAACATTGCGGGTTTTATCCGATGCCTTATCATTGACACGATATTACGATGCACATGCAGAACAAGTACCGTTAATCACGTAATTCACCGAAGAGGGTTGATAATTTTCCGGCAAATCTACAGGTGGCACCGTGAGCTCCGTCAAACATAGGGTTTTATCACATTCGAGACAGTAAAAATGAGCGTGCATATCGTTCGGGTAGGTGCAGTTACACTCATCACTGCAAAGGGCATATTTGGTAATTCCACTTTCATCGTGAATCTCATGCACCATTCCTTTGTCGTGGAAAGTTTTTAATGTACGGTATAGAGTGGTGCGGTCTGAACGGGTAAAATGGTCCTCGAGATCAGATAAGCCAAGGGCTTCATTGTGCCGAATCAGAAAATCGAGAATCAGCATGCGCATGGCAGTGGGCTGAATTCTTCTTGCTTTTAATTTTTGCTCGAGTTTAGTCTTTTCCATAACCGTTTACCTTATATATAAAACGAACATCTATGGAAAAATAATTGATTTGACGATGTAAACCACCTGTCAATCATCTTCTTTTTCTGCGAAAAACGGGAACATGCGAACAGGCTTCACCGTACATCAATTTACCGACATGGGGAAGCAGTTTCTTGGTCGCATACATATAAACTTCAGCCGGTATATCCATTTTACTACAACCTTTGAGCAACACAAACGCTCCGTGATATGTTTCCCAGTCGTGCCGGTCCAGCTTCTGCTTAACAATCTGACTGAAAGCTTCCTGTTTCTTTCCAAAGAGTACATCTTCTGTAAATTCATTGGCATATTGCACAACCAACATATATGCCCATTTTGGAATGATGGCATCGGTGGAGCAATATACAGTCAAATATCCCCCCTCATACTGCGACCAGTTGTGAGCTTCCATTTTCTCACGAAATTCTTTCTCTTTCAAAATCAATCCCTGAAACAGATAGTCTTTCAAGTCCAGCTCATGAACTACAATTTCGCCGGCAAATTTTTCAAGATCTACCGTCTCAAGTTTCGACTGTTTTATTTTGTTGACAATTTCTGCCATGAGATTGGAATAGAGTTTAGACCAGCAAGTATTAAGGTGCTAAAAATTAATTTCTTATCAATTTATGAACCCGCTTACTGGACGAGACTTACTACTTAATTTTATTACAGTGAAAACGATTCCCCGCAGGAACAACTTCTTGTTGCATTGGGATTTTGAAAGTGAAAACCCTGCCCTGTTAATCCATCGCTGTAATCGAGTCGGGTTCCGGCCAGGTAGAGAAAACTTCTCATATCCACCACTACCTTGATTCCCTGATCTTCAAATTCTTTATCACTTTCTGAAATCTCTTTTTCGGGATCAAATTCAAGATTATAGGTAAGGCCGGAACAACCGCCACTGACAACAGCGACGCGAAGCGGGATTTTCTCGGACACATTCTGTTCCCGGCGAATTTCGTGAATCCGGTTTGCAGCACGTTCGCTTATTGAAATCGACATAGAATTACCTTTACAAAAAACTGTTCAGCTTATTTAAACCGAAATCACCTGGATTTCAGGATCAATTCGTTTTACCATGCTTTCAATAGCGTAGAGTGTTCCTGAGGTTGCTGTTGGGCAAGTTCCGCAGGCACCCTGATAATGCACTTTCAGCCGATTGCCATCCAGGCCGATTACTTTCAGGCCGCCGCCGTCTGCAAGCAGATAAGGACGCACCTGCTCATCAAGCATTTGATTTATTTGCTGAAGCCTTGGATCATCCGTTTCCATCGCCTCTTTTGTGGCATGCACTTCTTCGTCCTCTTCAAGATCGAGCTGTGGAGTTGCCTGGCGGATTGGAGGTGCAAGTTTTCGAAGCAATTCTGACCATACAGCATTGCCGTCTTGTGTTACAGTTATGTACCGATCCACATAGTACACATTGATAACATGCTCTATACTGAACAGCGCCTTTGCCAGCTCATCGTGCTCTGCTTCGCCGCTGTTCTCAAAAGAGCGGGTTACACCGTTGGTAAGCGGTTCGGCCAGAACAAATCGCATGGCATCCGGATTGGGTGTCCGTTCTATTTCTTTAATTTTTGGCATAATTTTATCTCTTTTTATTCAAAAAATGATTTCACATAGTTAATTCCGTCAACCAATCGGTCAATATCTTCTTTGGTGTTATAAAACGACAATGATGCCCTTGATGTTGCCGGAACGTTGAATCGCCGCAAAATGGGCTGAGCACAGTGGTGACCTGTCCGGATGGCTACTCCCTGTTTGTCGAGCAGTGTTCCCACATCAGAGGCATGGATGTGATCAAACACGAATGATGCGAGAGATGCACGGTTTTCAGATTCGCCTACTAATTTCAATCCACCAATTTCGGATAATCGTTCAACCAGGTAGCTCACCAATTCATTCTCCCGGTCTTCTATCGCTTTCATCCCGATGTTTTCCAGATAATCGAGGGCAGAACTGAAGCCGATGGAAGCTGCAATCGGCGGTGTACCCGCTTCAAATTTAAACGGAGTGACATTATAAGTGGTTTTTTCAAACGTCACTTTGTCGATCATATCGCCCCCGCCCCGATAGGGAGGCATCATATCCAGCAGTTCTTTTCGGCCATATAAAACTCCGAACCCGGTGGGGCCGCACATTTTGTGTGCCGAAAATGCGTAGAAATCAGCGCCAATTTCCTGCACATCCACTTTTTGATGAGGTACTGCCTGAGCTCCGTCGATCAACACGGCTGAGCCGTTTTCGTGGGCAAGGTCCACAATTTCTTTTACAGGATTCACCGTTCCAAGCGCATTGGAAACATGAATTACAGCCACCATTTTGGTTTTCGGACTCAGTAACTGTTTATATGCTTTCATATCCAGATCACCGGAATCGGTAACCGGAATTACTTTGATAACGGCACCTGTTTTTTCCGCAACCATCTGCCAGGGAACAATATTGGCGTGGTGCTCCATTTCGGAGAGTATGACTTCATCTCCTTCCGAAAAATTTGTCAGGCCAAAGGAATTGGCAACAAGATTTATGGAATCTGTGGTGCCGGTTGTATAAATAATTTCATCCTCGCTTGCAGCGTTGATGAACGAATGAACTTTCCTTCTGGCTTCCTCAAATGCATCGGTAGCTTTCTGGCTGAGTGTGTGAATGCCCCGGTGAACATTGGAATGTTCGTATCGATGGTAGTGATCCAGGCGTTCGGCAACCTGCACCGGGATCTGACTCGATGCAGCGTTGTCGAGATAGACCAGTGGATGCCCATTCAATTCCTGGCTGAGAATGGGAAAATCTTTTCTGATCTTATCAAAATCAACTGTTGCTATGTCGGATACTGCCTGTTTCATTTATTGATTTTCGTTGCCTGAAAACAACCTGCCCCCCCTTTCGAAAAAGGGGAGTCAACGTTGTGTGTTATGCTGTAACCTTGGGCTTGCTGTTAGCTTTGGTATACCGGTACACTTCATCAATCAGCAGTTTGTGAACCGATTCCACTTTTACATTTTCAATGGTTTCGAGTGCAAAAGCGTAGGTTAACACTTCTTTTGCTTTCTCTTCGGTCATGCCCCGGCTCTGCAGGTAGAATACCTCTTCGGGGTCGAGCTGGCCAACCGTCGCCCCGTGTGAACAGAGCACATCATCAGCAAATATTTCGAGCTGTGGTTTAGTGTTCACCAGTCCATCAATCGAAAGCAGAAGGTTTCTGTTTTCCTGGAATGAGTCGATTTTCTGAGCATCCCGCTGCACAAATATCTTACCGTTAAAAATGCTGTGTGCCTTTCCGTTTACAACGACTTTGTGAAGCTGGTGGCTTTCGGCATGCGAAAATCGATGATCCATGACCGAATGCGTATCGGCAACCTGTTCACCGTCAATCAGTACCAGGCCGTCGAGTGTAAAGTCTACCTCTTCGTCTTCCTGTACAACTCTTGGTTCATTTCTCGAAAGTTTTGCTCCAAGTGTAATTGTATAGGAGTGGTACTCCGAATTTTTCTCCACGTAAGCAATCGGCCGGGATACATGAAATGCATTTTCACTGTCTCGCTGTATTCTCACATGATGAATGTGAGCCCGCTGTTTCACTTTTACCTCACATACCGGAATGGTCATATAGGTATTGTCGGCCAGTCCGATGTGATCTTCAATAATCGTTACATCAGCGTCTTCCTCTGCAACAACAAGCATTCTTGGATTTGCGATAAACGGTTTTTCTGATCCCGTATAGAGGTTCAGCACCTGAATGGGCGCCTCAGCTTTTGCTCCCTCTTCAAGGTGGATGTACACGCCGTCCTCGAACATCAGGCCGTTATAATGCGTAAAAACATCATCCTCATAATTCACCAGGTTATTCAGATACTTCTTCACATACTCATCATCCGAAAACGCTGAAAGATTTCCTACGGTCACACCTTTGCCAAGCCCTCCAATGGATGAGTAGGTTTCATTATACCGCCCGTTGATAAATACCAGTCGGCTGCGGTCTGATTCGGGGATAAAATACTTCTCAATATCGGATGCCTTGTACGTGCCGGCATCATTGATGTGCGAAAATTCCGTCCGGCGGATTGGACGCAAATCTGTAAATCTCCACTCCTCAATTTTCTTGTGAGGAAATTGAGTGGAATTCAACTGCTGCATACTTTTTTGACGTATCGCTGCCCACCGGTCACTGCCGTTTTCCGGAAGGTGCTTCGCAAGTTTGTGCAATATAGATGGTTCAATCCTTGTTGATTGTGCCATTATTTTGCCTCTCCGTTTACGGTTGCAAGTGATTCGAGCCAGTCATACCCTTTTTCTTCAAGCTCCAGAGCCAGCTCTTTTCCTCCGGATTTCACAACTTTTCCTCCAATCATCACATGTACATGATCGGGCACAATGTAGTTTAGCAGGCGCTGATAGTGCGTAATTAAAACTACGGAGTTATCTTCATGATGAAGTTTGTTAATTCCGTCTGCAACAATTCTTAGCGCATCAATATCAAGACCCGAGTCGGTTTCGTCGAGCAGAGCCAGGGCCGGTTCAAGCACAGCCATCTGGAAAATTTCGTTGCGTTTTTTCTCTCCACCCGAAAAGCCGGTATTTACACTTCTTTCGAGAAAGTCAGGATTCATTTCCACCAGGTCCAGTTTTTCCCGGATATAGTCATCAAATTCCAGCGGGTCGAGCTCTTCGCGCCCGCGTGATGCTGCAATGGTATTGTACGATTCTCTTAACAGTGTATTGTTGGTAACACCGGGCACTTCAACGGGATATTGAAATGCAAGAAACAATCCGGCATGCGACCGCTCATCGGGGTCCAGCTCCAGAATACTTTCACCGTTATAAATAATGTCACCTTTTGTTACTTCATATTCAGGGTGGCCGGCCACAACTTTGGCAAGCGTACTTTTACCGCTTCCGTTGGGACCCATGATGGCATGGATCTCGCCTTTGTTAATGGTGAGGTTTACCCCTTTCAGGATTTCGATTCCCTCACCCTCTACTTCAACATGTAAGTCTTTGATTTCTAACACGATTATTCTGTTTGGTTTATTTTTTGTTTTTAATTTGTTTTCAATTCTGGTGGTTATCCAACACTGCCTTCCAGCTTAATTCCAAGAAGTTTGTTGGCTTCAACTGCAAATTCCATCGGCAGTTCTTTGAGTACCTCTTTGCAAAATCCGTTCACAATCAGAGAAATTGCATCATCTTCACTGAGGCCTCGCTGCTGCAGGTAGAAGATCTGATCCTCACCCACTCTTGAGGTGGTAGCTTCGTGTTCAATTTTTCCGGTTGGATTAGCCGATTCGATGTACGGAAATGTATGCGCACCGCAAGTTTGCCCAATCAGCATGGAATCGCACTGCGAATAGTTGCGCGCATTGTCTGCCTTTTTACTGATTTTTACCTCACCACGATAACTGTTGTCCGATTTTCCGGCCGAAATTCCTTTCGAAATAATGGTGCTCTTTGTGTTTTTTCCGAGATGAATCATCTTGGTGCCGGTATCAGCCTGTTGGCGTTTATTGGTAACGGCAACAGAGTAAAATTCACCAACGGAATTATCGCCCTGCAGTATCACACTTGGATACTTCAACGTTACAGCAGATCCGGTTTCGAGCTGTGTCCACGAAATCTTGGAGTTATCTCCCCGGCAGGCGCCACGTTTGGTAACAAAATTGAAAATTCCGCCTTTCCCATCCTCGTCACCGGAATACCAGTTCTGAATGGTAGAATATTTAATTTCAGCATTGTCCATCGCTACAAGCTCAACCACAGCTGCGTGAAGTTGATTTTCATCATACATCGGAGCGGTACAGCCTTCCAGATAACTCACATGGCTGTTCTCTTCTGCAATAATGAGCGTTCTCTCAAACTGACCGGAGTTCATATTGTTGATACGGAAATAGGTGGAAAGCTCCATCGGGCAGATGGTGTCTTTCGGAACGTAGCAGAACGAACCGTCAGAAAATACAGCTGAGTTAAGCGCGGCATAAAAATTGTCATTTGCCGGCACCACAGAGCCCATATATTTTTTCACGAGTTCAGGATGTTCCTGAATGGCTTCCGAAATAGAGCAGAAGATTACACCCGCTTCAGCAAGCTTCTCCTTGAATGTTGTGAAGATTGAGACACTGTCGAAAACGGCATCAACCGCAACACCGGCAAGCATTTTTTGCTCTTCCAGTGGAATGCCCAGCTTTTCGTACGTCTCCCGGATATTCGGGTCAACTTCATCAAGACTGTTCAGTTTTGGTTTATTTTTCGGTGCCGAATAGTATTGAAGTTTATCAAACTTCGGTTTTGTGTATGTAGCATTAAACCAGGATGGTTCTTCCATTTCAACCCACCTGCGGTAGGCTTTTAAACGGAACTCTGTCATCCATTCCGGTTCATCCTTTTTTTCGGAAATCAGACGAACAACGTCTTCATTAATTCCCTTTGGGAAATCTTCATATTCAACATCAGTGGTGAAGCCGTATTTATACTCTTCACCGATCATTGTTTCGAGAGCTTTTGTCTCACTCATAAATATTCAGTATTTATAATTTTGAAGCTTGAAATTTCACTGTATGAACATCCAAAACAGATTCTTAGTTCGCTTAACTGGAGCCTCATATCTTTTATTCTTATTTGGAATGAATAAATATAAGCAAATATACACGGCCGCCAAAGCGAACTCATTTGATTGTAAAAGAAATGACTTTACTGCCTAAAACTCCAATTGATTGATGTTATCAAAGCGATAGATCAATCTAAATGAATCAAATTCTACTGATCAAGAAATCTCAATTTCTGGGCAAAGCTCACCTTCATTCTGTATTTAGAGATTTATAAAAGTTCCTCAAATCAGGAGCTGAGCACCACTCCCACACAGGCAGTGTTTACGATATCATCCACCGAACACCCTCTGGAAAGATCCATATAAGGTTTGCTCAGTCCTTGCAAAATCGGCCCGGTTGCAAGAGCTCCGGCCAGACGCTCCGTAATTTTATATGCGATATTTCCAGTATCCAAATTTGGGAAAATAAATACATCGGCCTTTCCTTTCAGTGGCGATTCAGGAGCTTTTCTGTTGGCAATCTCCGGTACAAATGCGGTATCAAACTGCAGTTCACCATCCATTTTCCACACTTTGTTTTTCTGCTTTGCGATTGAAAATGCCTGCTGTACCAGTGATACACTATCGTGAGAGGCACTCCCTTTCGTAGAAAAAGAGAGAAAGGCAATTTTGGGTTCTTTACCGTTAAGAAGTTCATGCGTTTTGCCCGAATCGAGTGCAATGGATGCAAGCTGATCCGCTTCGGGATAGGGAACCACAGCGCAATCAGCAAAAGTGTAAACAGCACCATCCGGCATTTCCATTAAAAAGGAACTGGATACAATCGAAGAACCTTCGGCAACTCCAACTGTTCTGAGTGCTGCCCGGATTACATCGCCCGTAGAGGCCACCGATCCGGCTACAGCTGCATCCCCCTCTCCTTTTTCAAGCAGCCAGCCTGCAGTAAACAGCGGGTTTTGACAGAGCTGACGAATTTGTTCTTCAGTAGGATTTTTATGGGATAGCTTTTCCTGAAAAAATTGGAATCGTTCATCTTCTGTTTCCGGATCCGAACCGGGTATGATTTCAAGATCAACCGGCAACTCAACATCATTTTTATTGGCCAATTCTGTGATCTCTGACCGATCGCCAAGTAAAACGGGAATAGCCAAGTTTTCTGTACTCAGACGAACTGCTGCCTGAATGACCCGAATATCTGATGCGGCTTCTGGAAAAAGGACCCGCTTTTTTACTGTTGACGCTTTTTCTCTGATTTTACTTAATTGACTCATTTTATTGATATTAGATTATCCAATTTCAGTTAATGTTTTTATAAAATTATCCTGATAAAACAGAATTTTCGTTTTAATATTTATTGCAAATTAAATCAAAAGCAGGATGGAAACGAGAGTTAATAAAATACCAAACCACTGTATTTTTGTGAACCGGTCTTTCCATCGAATCACCCCAAGCAGGGTTGCCCCTAATACGGTGAGAAGGTTTACTGCACTGTAAACAATTGCTCCGTTCATCTGCTGTAATGCAGCTATCAGAAAGATGGCAGTCAGCAGGTTGGGAATTCCAATTGCCGCGCCCAGCAGCCATTCATTTTTTGAAATTTTCCCGCGATTTTTCGCAATCACAATGGTTACACCCACCAAAAATGCCGTCAGAAAAACAAATGCCATGAACAGTTCCTTCGACAACATACCGGAAAATTCAACCTCGTAAATTTTCAGTGAGGCATCCCCCACTCCTGTGCCTAAAAAGAGCAGCACCAACAACCAGGCTGCACTAAACGGTTCTTTCAGCATTTTACGTTTATTGGGCAGCAGCAGAAACAGTGTAACAAATACCAGAATAACACCCAACCATTGCGCGAAAGTTAAAAGTTCCAAATACCACAAGGTGGACAATAAAACCGGCAGCAGAAGAGATATCCGCATGGCTGCTACACTAATTCCAACTCCATTGTAATCAACCGATTTACTGTAAACAAAAAAGTTTGCGATAAAAATAATCCCCACAAAAAAAGCGAGTATCAACGGAGTTCCGAGCCCTTCAAATCCATTTGGCATGGCGGGTGTATCGTGCAAATAAACAATAAAAAATGCCGTACTTGTGGCAATCAAATAGTTGACTGTAAGAACATTTATCGTACTCAGTTTTCGGCTTTCGATAACCTTAAAAAAGTGAGCAATCAATACAGACGATGCCGCACACAATATGATGAACATCCAGCCTGTCATTATTCCGAAATGCTAAGTGTAAAGTTTCCGAACGCCTGTATTTCCTGAGGGCGGTCGTGCAGTCTGCGAGAGGTGTAATCCACATTATTTTCAAGGTGGCGGATGATATCGGCCATAGTTCTGTTTCGCTGCTGGATGGCTTCAGCCCAGTAGTAATTGAAAATATGATGCCGCATATTCACCGTTCCCTCTCCGGCATAAAGCGACGATTTCTGGCCGGGGCGATTACTAAAAACAGCCACTGAGTTGGGGATTCGCCTTAACAAACTGTTGGCTGCAAATTGCAAGGCCTGTGTCTGGGCACTTCTTGATATGGCTTCGGCCCGATATCCTGTATTTTCAACAAAATCAAGATCTGCCATCAAAAACAGGGCATTCGGGTTGATTCGCTCCATCTCATCAAATACAAATGTTGTTAACAGTGGCAACTCTTCGGTACCGGGCTCATCCACACCTACCAGACGAAGGTTCATCTGATCCTGCACAACTGCAAACCCGGACAGATAGACAAACAGTGAGCCTGAAGTATCAGCCGGGGTAATGTTCTGAAGCTCCCTCTTCCATTCATCAGTGGAATCCATTTCTATGGTATGAATTTGATTTTCCTGCATTTGAAGAGCATATCGCATATAAAAACGGAAGAGTTGATGGTCGCGTTCGAGATACTGCCGTGGCTCTGCATCCTCCAAAAATCCGTTGGTCAGCACAATAGCGCGATCGGCCGGATTGCGGCTTTTCAGGATGGGAACAGAATTTTCCACATCGATTTCACCAAATTGAACTTCAGCGTATTCAAAAACATCTGGTGTTCCGGAAGCGGCTTCAGACATCCACTCTATTTCGCCTGCATTTCTGGAAAGAAACACTTCTGATCCGCCAAACCGAACCCGGTACCATTCCTCCATCTCCTCATCAACCAATTCAAGCGAACTTCCAATACCAACTTCGGTGATAATATTCATTTCCTGAATGGAAGCCGAATTTCGAAGAACCGCAACGGGTGACGTAACGGTAACATAAGGTGCCAAAAACGATGTAATCGGAATATCATATTGCGAACTGTTATCGCCGTAAGTCAGCGCAAGGTGAACAACCGATCCGGGACTGATCATACCGGACTCCAGGCCCTCCGTTACATTCAACAGGTTGATATTGAGTCGCCCGTTGGTAATGGGCAGATCAGTCTCTGAAAACAGTGTTTCATCCTGAAATGTCACATCCAGATCCACGGTCAGATCGAACTCGGCATCGTCGGTTCTCAACGTATCGTTAATGATTTCTGTACCGCTTCGCCTCATCATCTCGCTCTCACCGGTAAAAATCGGCTCCCCGGACGGCTCCATATTGCTCAGTGCCAAACCGGTAAGAAGCAGCGCTGTAAGATTTAAAGAGAGTTGCTGTTCTGAACTGGCGTTGGGGACAAAAACATCTGTATTGGCGGCTAAAACAGAGAAGGCAGCTCCGCCAAGCCCGAGTAGCAAAAACAGCCATTTGGGACGATATCGCTGAACTGTACGCTCTACCTGCACACGCTGCTGATACTCTTTTTCCTGAATCTGATAGACCGAAAAACTGATGACAGGATTATCGGGTACAGGCTCGTCCTGAAGCAGAAGAACACTTCGCTCGTTGATGATCTCCGGTTCAATGGATGGATCGATTACATGTTCGTCCGTAACTACCCATCGGCTTGATGTGCATGCAGCACTGAACAGCACAGTGATGAGCAATATTAGCAACAGTCGGAACGACATAATCAGATTTAAAATGAGATGGTTGCTCCAAACCCGATCAGGTGTCTGAATGAAAAGGAATCATCTTCACCGGGATCAGACAACCAAAACGGAATTTCGTAACGAAATACAAAACCTCGAGGTTTCCCGTGGTAATCGGGTATATTTAATGATAATGAAAAACCGGCGCCAGCATTTGAATAAAACCCGGATGAGTCCTCAAAAATTCTCTCTTCTGCAAAACCTTCTTCAATTTCGATGGGGAAGGAAGATTCTGAATGCAGAGAACGGCCGGCATCAAAAAACAGATACGAGCGAAAGCTTAAAAATTCGGATGCATAAGGAATTTCATTAAATGCTTTTGCTACAGGGTTCCAGTAATCAACCTCAATATTTGCTGCTGCAAACGAACGGTATAATAATGGAATTGTGATATTTTCACACTCCACACAGCTTTCCGGTATAAAACTTTTCACATCTTTTGAAGTATATCCTCTGAGGTTGGGGCCACCTGCAATCTGAATATTCCCTCCCTCTATCCAGGACTGTGGAATAGTTCCTTTGGCGCGTGTAAACCGGTTGCCCATCCACTGGCTGGCTGGCCTCATACTTCGTGAATACCGGTATTCCGGATCAACGTCCGATGAAGCAGCCCCAAGGAATCCCCTGAGCCTGACTCCCCAGTAATCATTAAAAATAATGCGCTGATTTGCCGTAAGACTGAAAACGGTATAGAAATCTTCATTGAACTGAAATTTCGTGTCAGCCGAAATTTGATACCAGCCAAAACGGTTATCGTTCTGCATGGCAACGTTGAATGAAGACAGGTATTTATCGCGATCTGACCAGAGCACGGGAAAAGCCGTGTATTCGTCATCAAACCGTTTTTCAAAAGAATTGTAGTTGCCAATTTCAATGTATCGCCGCTCATCAAAACCGCGCTGCCACCGTTTGTTTATTCCAATTCCGTGGTTGTGATATCCGGTGCGGATGGAACTGAGTGCCTGCACATTGGCTTCGCTTCCGTAATCCGACCACCGCTGAATGGGTTCGGTGTACGTTATGTGATATGAAACCGGTAACTTGGGAAACCACAATCCCAGCCAAATTCCAGCATCAAGCCGGTGTGGACCGTCTTCAAACGTACCGGGAACCTGTCCCTTCAACTGAAGGCCTAAAAGAATGCCGTCCACATCATTATACCACAAATCGGGTGAGGGCAGTATCTCGTACCCCGGTGTTTGTGCATCCGAGTCGGGAATGATGAACAGTGTAAAAAGCAGTATGAGTGGTAAAGTCAGTAATTTTTTATGAGCCAATCGTCAAGTATTTGATCGGAGGTTACAATGTTGTGTACAAGTTGTAATAAACGCTTTTGTTCCGGCCATATGATAATGTCCAGTGCTTTTTGAATAGAAAACCAGTCATATGTAATGTGTTCGGAATTTAACCGGATGGAATTACTCGCATCCAGCTGGGCGGCAAAAGCGGGTATTGTCAAAATTTTGTCGGTTTTATGTTCGTAAAACTGGTTCAGGCTGGGCACCGACCAAAACCGGTCGGGAATCACGCCGGTTTCTTCTTTCAGTTCCCGCAGAGCGGCCTTCCAATAGGTTTCTCTGGGGTTTACCTTTCCGCCAATCATTCTCCACTGGCCTTCATAAATATGGCCTTTTGCTCTTTTCAGAAGCAGAAACTGAGGGGCTTTATCTTCAATTTTGTAGGGATAAAGGTCAATCAGTTTTTTTTTAGCCATTTTT
This sequence comes from Balneolaceae bacterium, assembly GCA_007127745.1. Lineage (GTDB taxonomy): Bacteria > Bacteroidota > Rhodothermia > Balneolales > Balneolaceae > Rhodohalobacter. Next base: position 1,439 of record SKYV01000070.1, on the reverse strand, counting down.
TAAAACCTGTTCCTTGAAATAATCCATGGTTTTAATCAGTCCCTCTTTTCGTCCGGTTTGAGGCTGCCAGCCCAACACCTCTTTAGCTCTGCTGATGTCGGGCTGCCGAATTTTCGGATCATCAGCCGGAAGTTCTTCAAAGATAATTTCACTTTTACTTTCGGTGATTTCAATAATCTCTTTGGCAAAATCGAGAATTGAAATCTCTTCAGGGTTTCCGATGTTTACCGGCTCTACATAATCGCTCTGAACCAGCCGATAAATCCCCTCAATCAGGTCGTCAACATAGGTAAATGAGCGAGTTTGTGATCCATCACCAAAAACAGTGATCGGTTCGTTTTTTAAAGCCTGCCGAAAAAAAGTTGGCAGAGCCCGGCCATCTTTCAAACGCATTCTGGAACCGTAGGTATTAAAAATTCGAACGATCCGGGTGTCAATACCATGGTAGCGATGGTAGGCCATGGCCATTGCTTCGGCAAATCGTTTGGCTTCGTCGTACACTCCTCTCAGTCCTGTGGGACTCACATTCCCCCAATAGCTTTCTTTTTGAGGATGTTCCTGGGGGTCGCCATACACCTCGCTGGTAGATGCCAGCAAAAATTTTGCCTTTTTGGCCCGTGCCAGACCGAGTGTTTTATGCGTACCCAAAGAGCCCACTTTCAAGGTTTGAATGGGCATCTCAAGATAGTCGATGGGTGACGCGGGCGAAGCAAAATGGAGAATCAAGTCCAGCGGGCCATCTATATTGATATAATTGGTTACATCATAATCAATAAATGTGAAGCGGTCTTTACCGTCCAGGTGCCGTACATTGCTGAATGCACCGGTAATGAGGTTATCCATACAGATCACATTCCAGCCTTCCCCATAAAAACGATCGCACAGGTGCGATCCCAAAAAGCCGGCACCCCCGGTTATTAATACACGATTTTCCAAATTCTCAATGTTTGTTGCTATTTCAGCAGCCTGTTAAACGGATGCCATGTTAGATTTATGCACATTTACACTCGGCCGCCCCACACTCATATAAATCAAACCGGCTTCTTCTGCCCGTTTCAGATCGTAGAGATTTCGTCCATCAAAAATTACCGGCTGTTTCATTACTTCGGCAAAACGCTCCATGACCGGACGCCTGAATTCGTTCCATTCGGTGCATATGATCAACGCATCCACACCTTCGATTACTGAGTCCCGGTCTTCCATAAACTCCATATTGGCCAATGTCTCATCAGAAGCTGCTTCCTGAAATGTGCTTATAGCTTCAGGATCATAAGCCTTCATTTTTACTCCCAGTTTGGCAAGTTCTTCTGTAATATAGAGCGATGGTGCCTCACGAATGTCATCGGTTTCCGGTTTAAAGGAAAGGCCCCAAACACCTACTGTTTTTCCTTCCAGATCTCCGTTGTAGAACAGTTTCATTTTCTCAACGATTGACAATT
>SKYV01000146.1 GCA_007127745.1 Balneolaceae bacterium | reverse complement strand
TTGCGTGGCAGGCTTTATCGTTGCGTCCGCAGTAGGCTTCGGTTTCGGTGATGATGCCGGATGTAAATTTCGAATTGAAAGAAGTACATAGAACCTTTCCAATCAGTTTTTGGGCGGCATCCACCACATCGGGGTTTTCATAAAAAGAACGCGGCAGAAGATTTTCCCTGTTGAGCATCACGATATTGCGGTGTAAGGATTTTTTTCGATGGCAGGTGCTTGATCCACATAAACATCCTGAAAAGCTCTCGCCAGAATTGTGGTAAAGACAAACAGAGCTGATGTATAAAATGCCCAGAAAATAATAACAATCAATGCGGCATAACCCTGATAGAAAAACTGATAAGCCGTAAATGCATACTCCAGATAGATGCTAATACCGTTTTTTGCCAGCTCAAATAGAATTGTATATGATACAGCGGCTACAAGTGATACCCGAACATTCATCCGTCGCTCGCTGATGAACCGGAAAATGGCATAGAAAAGGAGAAACATGAACATCAGCGGAATGAATCCGGTCAGCCAGTCAGAAACCCAGTCGAGCTCAATAACAATTTCGGTGTAGGGGATGGTGTAGGCGTTAAAAGAGAAAAACGAGATGAAAGAGATCGCCATGGTAAAGAAAATAAATATACTGCCCACAATACCGAATGCGAAAAAATTGTAAATAAATTCCATTGTAGGGCTTTTTCGGTCCTGAATGTCAAACACTTCAAACAGCACGTGTTTGAGTGTGTGGAACAGACCCTGGGCAAAAATCATCAGTATAATCAAACCGGCAATTCCAAAAATCTGCCGCGCCCCAATGAGGGGTTCTATCAATGACTCGAGGGTCACAGCACCTTCAAACACATCACCGCTCTGGCTTTCGAATGTAAATTCCGGAAACAGTTCCCGGCCGTATCGGAGCAGCTCTTCAAAAGCAGCATCGATCGATAAAACATATCCAAGAATGGAGATTAAAATCAGTGTAAACGGAATGGCACAGATAAAAAGGTTAAAAGTAATAGCCGAAGCATTAAAAAAAACGTTTTTACCAACAAGCAGCTTGCCAATCGATTTTAAAAACAGACGAAATTTGTTTCTGTCAAATAAATCCATATTCAATTTAAAATAAGCGGATCGGGTAATAATGCCAAGTTGAGGAGTGTTGTTATTTGTTTAAAAAGTTCTACTGTTAATTACCAGCCATCAGATTCAACTCTATCGCCCATCATTCGCCAAGTACCAGGTTGTATCTAAAAAACCAATTATATTTCGCTGAAATTATTGAAGCCAAAAATGATTCTTTATTTTTAGTGAGTTATTGCATCTTGTTTCAGAAGCTGTATCATTTATGCTGAGACAGAACAACATTGTCTGATCAAATTTTTTTCACAATTAGAGAATGAGCCAAAAAAAGCAGACGCCGCTGATGCGGCAATATTTCGATATTAAGGAAAAACATCCCGGCACCATTCTGCTGTTTCGGGTGGGAGATTTTTACGAGACGTTTTCGGATGATGCTGTTTTAATCAGCAAGGAGCTGGGAATTACGCTCACCAAACGGAACAACGGCGGCGATCAGACTCCGCTGGCTGGATTTCCTTACCACGCACTGGACACCTATCTGCCCAAACTGGTAAAACGCGGTTATCGGGTGGCCATTTGCGAACAGACCGAAGATCCCGAATCGGCCAAAAAAGCCGGCAAAAAAGTGGTAAACCGCGAGGTAACCGAAATTACCACCCCTGGTGTAACGATGTCTGAAAAACTGCTCGACAATAAACGGAACAATTTTATTGTTTCGGTCTATTGGGCGGGCGGAACCGCAGGAGTGGCCTTTTCGGATGTGTCCACGGGCGAGTTTGCACTCAGTCAGGTTTCCAAAGCCGAACTCGATTCTCTGCTTCAGTCGCTGCAGCCGTCTGAAATTCTGATACAGAAAAAACTGAAAAATAATCTGCCCGAGGTTGTTACCCGATACAACATCACCCATATTGATGATTGGGTGTACGAAGGTGATTATGGCTATAAATTGCTGACTGAACATTTCAAAACTCACTCCCTGAAAGGGTTTGGCGTGGAAGAGCTGGAAATTGCCCATACCGCTGCCGGTTCGCTGCTGCACTATATGCAGGAAACGCAAAAATCGTCACTCGGCCATCTGCGACGGCTCTATGCATACGAAAACAGTGATTTTATGTCACTGGATGGTTCCACAAAAAGAAACCTGGAGCTGATTTCAACCATGCAGGAAGGGGGTACCGACGGCACACTGGTTTCTATTCTGGATGATACCGTGACGGCTATGGGCGGCCGTTTGCTGCGAAAGTGGATTATGCGCCCGCTGAAAAAAGTAATACCCATTCAGGAGCGACTGGAAGCGGTGAACTGGCTTCGTGAGCACCATGAAAGAAGAAATGAACTTCGCGAAGAAATGGGGCAAATTGGGGATCTGGAAAGGCTGATCAGCCGTATCAGTGTGGGGCGAACCAATGCCCGTGATTTGAAACAGTTGCAGCTCTCGTTATCTCAGATACCAAGAGTAAAAATGCAGATCTCAAAAACGGAAAATCCACTGCTCGATTCAATCAACAGCCGGATGAAGCTGCTGATTGAGGTGCAGGAACGCATTAACGAAGCCCTGGTTGAAGATCCGCCGGCAAGCATACGGGACGGAGGTATTTTTACTGATGGATTTCATGAAGATCTGGATGAACTCCGCGAAATTGCCCGAAATGGAAAAAAATATATTGCCCAGATCAAAGACAAACTGTCGAAAGAATCGGGGATTCCATCACTGAAAATTGGCTACAACAAAGTTTTCGGATACTATATTGAAGTGACCAATACCCATAAAGATAAAGTCCCTGAGCATTTCATCAGAAAACAGACACTGGTCAACTCTGAACGCTACATCACCCCGGAGCTAAAGGAAGTAGAAGAGAAAGTGCTCTCCTCTGAAGATAAGAGCAAAACCCTGGAGGGTGAGCTGTTTGAGGAGCTGCGGATATATATTGCCGAATTTGCCGATGATGTTCAGCAGATTGCAAAAGCCCTGGCCGAACTTGATTGCCTTCAAGGTTTTGCGGAAGTGGCATTTCGAAACAATTATGTGCGGCCGGAGGTGAACACGGGTGATGAAATTGACGTGAAAAAAGGGCGGCATCCGGTGGTAGAAAAAACCCTGCCTGCCGGAGAACCGTTTATCCCGAACGATATATTTCTGAACAATTCCGACTACCAGATACTAATGATTACCGGGCCAAATATGGCTGGTAAAAGTATCATTTTGAGACAAACAGGCCTGTTGGCACTGATGGCCCAGCTCGGCTCTTTTGTTCCGGCGGAAAAAGCTAAAATCGGGATCGTTGACAAAATATTCACCCGGGTGGGAGCCTCTGATAATCTGGCAGCCGGAGAAAGCACGTTTTTGGTAGAGATGAACGAAGCGGCAAATATTTTGAACAATGCAACACCCAAATCACTGATTCTTCTGGATGAAGTGGGCCGTGGGACCAGTACGTTCGATGGGCTGAGTATTGCCTGGGCACTGTCGGAATATTTGCATAACAAGCCCGAAGTTGCTGCAAAAACCCTGTTTGCCACGCACTACCACGAGCTGAACGAACTGGAAAACCGGTATGAGCGGATCAAAAATTTCAATATCCAGGTGAAGGAGCATGATGGAAAAATTATATTTCTTCGAAAACTGGTTCGCGGCGGTGCCGATCATAGTTATGGAATTCAGGTGGCCGACATGGCAGGCTTGCCGCAGGTTGTCATCAGCCGGGCAAGAGAAATTCTTACCAATCTTGAAAGCCACACACTGGATGTGAGCCACGACGGTAACGGGGCCGTAACACAAACAGCACGAAAAAAAGAAGCAGCCCGAAAAACGGTTCAGGAAGTTCAAAAGCAGGAACAATTACCTCAAATGACCCTGTTTGATGCACACATGGATCCCAACGTGGAAACCATGCTGAACAAACTGGAAGCGAGCGACCCCGAAAGAATGACACCCATAGAAGCACTGTTGCTGTTAAGTGAACTGAAACGCCTGACAAAACAGTCTTGAAAAATAACGGATAAATCAGGGATGAGGGTTAAAAACTGTAAATTGCACAAACATCGATAAACGAAATTGAGATAAACCTTTTTCTTGCGTATTCTAATGAAATGAGAAGTTGCGTTATGGTGATGGAAAATTGATTAAAACTCAGGTTAAACCTGCTACATCCATTGCCAAAATTTTAAACAATAAAATCATAGTGGCATGAAATATACACGTCGTTCATTTTTTAAAACATCCGGTGCATTGGCATCGGGCCTTGCTTTGGGAAGCCTTTCTTTCTTAAAATCATGTGCTCCAGCTGAAGCTGATTACAATCCTTTTGGAATACAGCTATACACACTTCGGGATGTAATTCCGGATGATCCGGAGGGAGTTATCAGACAGCTTGCCGAATTTGGTTATAAGCAAATCGAAAGTTATGAAGGACAGCTTGGAATGTTCTGGGGAATGGGTAATACCGGGTTCAAACAGTTTTTGGATGATCTGGGTATCCAAATGGTTTCCACACATGCCAATGTTTTTCAGGGATACGAACAAAAAGTTGAAGAACTTGCAGAAATCGGAGTTCCATACATCGTTTGTCCGTTTATTGGCCCGCAGGAGTCCATTGATGATTACCTGGAAATGGCAGATACTTTTAACGAATTGGGTGAAATTGCCAACAATGCAGGCTTGAAATTTGCCTATCACAACCACGCATACACGTTTGAAGAGCAGGAAGGACAAATTCCGCAGGAAGTATTGATGGACAATACCGATCCCGATCTGGTAGAATATCAGATGGATATCTACTGGGTAGTAGCCGGCGGTGCAGACCCGATTGAATGGATCAGAAAATATCCGGGCAGATTTACGATGTCTCACGTTAAAGATCTTGCTGAAGTAAACGGCGAGCACGAATCCGTAACTCTGGGAACCGGAACCATCGATTACAACAATATTCTGCCGGTTGCCGAAGAAAACGGTATGATTTATCATCTCGTTGAGCAGGAAGCCTACACAGGCACCACACCGATGGATTCTTCACGAGACAATGCCGAATATATGAAGCAGCTTAGCGTAATCAGCAGAGGCTGATCTGCTTGTACAACACTGCACTGATTCTAAACCTGCGAAGGCCCGAAATTAGGTATCGGGCTTGAGCAGGTTTTTTTATTTTCAGTGGGTAAGCAGTTTTCACAAAGCCCCAGCCAATTGAAACATTCAGCCAAATATATTGCAGACCGTATTCGCCTGATGATTGTTACCAAACAGTTTCAGATTGGCGAGTTACTGCCCTCTACCCGTGAGCTTGGTAAACAGCTGGGCGCCAGTTTTCACACCGTCCGAAAGGCTTATCATCAACTGGCCGAGGAGGGACTGATAAAAAGCGAACAGGGACGCGGATTTTTGATTGTGCGCCAGAGCACTACGCTCGATAAATCGCAGCGACTTGAATTGGGCGCCGACAAAATTCATACAGTTCTTGAAGAGCTGATTGGCTACGGGCTGGACGAATCGGAAGTGGAAGCCATCTTTGAAGAAAAAGTGAGCTACATGGAATGGCCCGACCGCATACAGAGTATTGCCACGGTAGGCGAGACGGAGGAGCTGGCAAAGTTGCTGTCCGACTCTATCAAAAATCAGATTGGAGTGAAGAGCTCTACTCTCAGAATGGCCGACTATAAAGATGCTTTTCAGTATGAGGCGCTCTTTGTACCGATCCATCTTATGAATCAATTTCGCGATTTGAGTGAATCTATCCGGATTCTTCCCGTTGTTTTTCATTATGATGCCGATGTGCTGCTGTCACTGATTGATCGTGCCGGCATTGAGGCGATTGGCCTGGTAACAGCCGAGGAAGATACCATCCCCAAAATCATCAACGAACTGAAATCGCTGATGCAGTTTGAAGGAGCTTTTGTGGCGGGTGCAACATACGGAAAATCACTTCCGCTATTTGTCCGAAATACCGATCTGATTGTGTACACCCCGGCCAGCGAACGCCTGGTGGAAGCAAAAATACCTGAAAAAAACCGAATCAAACTGCAGTATATCATTTCCGAGAAAAGTGCAGATACCATTCGGTCTGAGTTGTGGGATCAGTAGGGAAAAATGAAATGGGTTTAATGCCTTTCAGAAGTAAGATTGCATCTTACCTAAATCCATTAACTTGTCTCGTACTCCGTAAACGTCTTTCGGATAATGTGAACGCAGTCCAGCAGTTGCTCTTCAGTCATTACAAGAGGCGGGGCAAACCGGATGATATTGCCGTGGGTGGGTTTGGCCAGCAAGCCGTTTTCTTTTAACTGAACGCAGAGCTGCCATGCCGTTTTGCTTTCTGGAGTGTCGTTGATTTCCACCGCATTCAGCAGGCCCTTACCTCGCACAGCTTTGATCAGTGAGCATTCAGAAGCCAGTTGTTTCATTTCGTCCCTGAAAATTACACCGAGTTTTCGTGCGTTTTGAGCCAGATTTTCGTCTTTCACCACATCAAGAGCGGCCATGGCTACCCGGCAACCCAGCGGATTACCGCCAAATGTGGAACCGTGCTGACCGGGTTTCAAAACATCCATCACTTTACGGTCGGCAAGAACGGCCGAAACCGGATAAACTCCCCCGGAGAGGGCTTTGCCAAGAATCAGAATATCCGGTTTAATGAAGTGATCCGGCTGACGTTCACAATGGCCTTCGCAGGTGCAGTTACCGCACGAAGCAAGCAGGCTGCCGGTTCTCGCAATTCCGGTTTGTATTTCATCACAAATAAAAAGTGCGTTGTATTTTTTGCAAAGTTCAGCAGCTTTTTTCAGATAATCATCATCGGGCACCATCACACCGGCTTCGCCCTGAACCGGTTCAACCAGAAATGCCGCAATATGATCAGACTGCAGGGCTTCTTCGAGCTGATCGAGATTGTTATAATCAATTTTAATGAAACCCGGCGTATATGGGCCGAAATTTTTGCTGGCGCCTTCATCATCAGAAAAGGAGATTATGGTGGTTGTTCGTCCGTGAAAGTTTTTTCTGCAGACAACAATCTCTGCCTGGTTTTCGGGGACTCCCTTCACCTCATAGGCCCATTTTCGGGATAATTTAATGGCGGTTTCCACACCTTCTGCCCCGGTGTTCATCGGTAAAACTTTTTCGAAAC
>SKYV01000285.1 GCA_007127745.1 Balneolaceae bacterium | reverse complement strand
TGGAGTTTTCCATCAAAACCTTCCTGATTTTAATAGGTGTCTCCATCGCCGGTTTTTTAACGATTTTTCCCTTCACCATCATCAACCTGCCAAACATTGCCGGGCTGATCGGCCCAATGACCTATGGCATCGTTGGGCCCGTAAAATTCCTGGTGTTCTTTGTAGCAGTTGTTGCATTCGGAATCTATTACACACACAAACGCGGATACCGGATCACCAACCTTGTTTTGCTTTCTTATATGATGATTATCATTGGCTACTCCACCTATGCGCTTGTCATCATACGGTCTCAAGCGGAACCTCCCATTGATGAAAATGATCCCTCCACTGTAGAAGCTTTCGTAAGTTATCTTAGCCGCGATCAGTACGGACAAACCCCAATACTAAGCGGCTACAGTTACAACAACAGTACCGGACAGCTCGACCGGTCGGAAGAAGTTCTTTTCCCCCGCCGGCATTCAAGCCAGCCGCACCACCTTGAGTATTATGCCAATTTCGATTCCGATCTGGAATTTTTCCTCGACTACCAGATCAACCACATGTATATGCGCTATCTCTTCTGGAATTTTATCGGAAGGGAGGCCGATATACAGGATACCGGATGGTATTCGGGTTTTTCAGATACGCGCCATAAAGACAATCCGGCGAATTCGGGATATTTTTACCTTCCCCTGCTTTTTGGACTTTTTGGGTTGCTTTACCACTTCAGAAACGACTGGAAACGGGGGCTGTCCGTCTTTGCTCTGTTTATGCTCACCGGATTGGCCATCATATTTTACCTGAACCAGACGCCGTACGAGCCGCGTGAGCGGGATTATGCCTATGTGGGATCCTTCTTTACGTTTGCCATCTGGATCGGGCTTGGAGGCACAGGTTTGATAGAACTCATCAAAAATACCATCGGTAAAAATAAACCGGTGGTATTTGCCACACTCGGTTTGATGTTTGCTGCCGTACCGGGATGGATGCTCCATCAAAACTGGCCGAGCCACGATCGAAGCGAACGCTATGTTGCCCGCGATTACGCCTACAATCTGCTGAATTCGGTTGATAAAAATGCCATTCTTTTCACTAACGGAGACAACGACACCTTCCCGCTCTGGTATCTGCAGGAGGTAGAAGGTGTTCGAACCGATGTACGCGTTGTGAACCTGAGCCTGCTCAACACCGACTGGTACATCCGCCAGCTGCGCGACCGCCAGACTCACGAATCGCTTCCACTGGCCATTACACTGACTGATGAAGAGATCGACCAGATGACATCCCGGCTGGAACTTCACGATCCGGGAGAAATTGTAATACCGGTTAACAAAGAGTTTTTGGGAGCTGTTTTTGAAGCCGATTCCGCTCAGCTTGAAGAACTTTCCGGTGAGTTTTTTACCTCCGGGAATCTGCCCGCAAATGTTGAAGTTACGGAAATGCTTCACAATCAAATCCGCATGGCCACTCCTTATTCACTGCCTGTAGATGAATTGGATGATGAGATGCGCTGGCACCTTCAGGGACGTTCGGCCGGGCGTGACGGTCAGGGAAATGAACGCTTCTACCTGCAAACTCAGGACAGAATGGTGCTCGAACTGCTTCAGAATAATATGTGGTTGCGTCCTATATACTTTGCCAACACTGTTTCCAGAGACGGCCAGCTTGGCCTTGATGATTACTTTCAATTTGAGGGCAAAGCATTCCGAATTGTTCCGAAACAAAGGCCCAGCGGCCCGTTCGGTTATGTTGACAAAGAAGTTCATGCCGATCGTCTCAACAATTTCCGGTTTGAGCGGTGGAATTCGCCCACAGTCTATTTCGACGAAAACATCCGGCGAATGCTCAGCAACTATCGGTACGGGTTCACCCAGCTGGCTGATGCATACATGGATGAAGGTGATCTTGAATCGGCGGCACACTGGCTCAAATTCGGTGAAGAGCACATACCGTTCCGAAATATTGAGAACGACTGGACCATCGCCACGCTTTATGCTTTCCGATATATGAGAACCGGTGAAGAGCTGCACGCCAACAATCTGGCATTTTTCGTTGCTGAGCGATTACAGCACTATCTGACTTACGACATAAATGATCTGGATAATCTGGAAGACCGCATCGATAATCTCGACCAGGATATCAGTCAGGCACGGGCAAGGGCAAGAACCGAGCGGGCACAATCGCTGCGTAACCAACAGGACCGACTGCTGCGCCAGCGGGAAAATATTGTTCAGGATATCAGCTTCGGAGTGAGCAGGCTGACCATCCTTCAAAACATATTTTTTGAAAACGGAGACGAAGAAACTGCAGAGCTGCTTCGGCTTCAGGTTAGCAATATTACCGGCGGCCGGCTCAATTTACCCGAAACCCTGGAAGAAAGCCGCAGCCAAATCGATCAATTCGGATTAGGAATTTGAGAATGAATTTATAATCATTCATACAGGTTGTATATTCAGAAACAAATACTGCATCAATCAGACTGCATATGATACACGAATTTACCGAAGAAAACATTCTGTCTATTGGCAAGGTACTGAACAGTACACCCAAAAAGCTGGGTGATGATGTCTTCCGGCTGGAATTGGTAAGCGAGGAGAATCAAAAGCTTGCACTCGAAATTCATCTTGGCCTCAAGATTGAAGGAAAACGAATGAATATGGTGTCTATCTATTCCGGAAATACATTTCTTCAGCTTCACAACTGTACGGCTTTTGTTGCCAGTGAAATGCTGAAGCAGGTGACCTTTTTCGGGAAACAGGGCGGCAACACTTCAGGGCTGATTGTTGAAAAAAATGCCGGGTGCAGCCTCTATGCTAATGTTGATGATGCTGTTCTGACCGGCGATTTTACCCAACTACCCGAAGACGTAATGATGTGTGGAGTAGCCCTGTCACTGACTGACAGCCTCGATTCGGACGACTTTTCGTTTGATGATGAAAACCTTTCCTGACCCCTCCGGCTCCGGAGTTGAACAAAAATTATCGGTTACCAACACATCCGGTCTCGATGTTCCTGTCAAAAAACAGGATTTAATCAAGCTGATTGACTCTCTTGAACACCACGAACAGGTCAAATTCAGATTTATTGAACTGGTTTATGTTGATGAGGAGAAAATCAAAAAGGTGAACCAGGAATATCTGGAAAAAACCTACATCACAGACATCATCACATTTCGTTACGATGAAGACTTCTCCAACAGAAACATTGAGGGCACACTCTTCTGCTGTTCTCCCCGAATTACCGAACAGAGCTACGAAGTCGGTACTCCGGAAATAACGGAGTTTTATCGTATTTTCATTCATGGCCTGCTGCATCTTGCCGGATATGATGATCAGACTGAGGAACAAAAATCAGCCATGACCGAGCGAGAAAACCACTACCTACAAGAACTGAATCTGCCGTTTTGAGTACATCCGTTTATACACTGCTGATTGTGGAATCTCCGGTAATGGCCCGGATTATTCAAAATCTGAGTCCGCGCTCAGTCTATGTAGTGGCTACAGAAGGATTTTGCTGGCGGCCAAAATACAACGCTGCGGCCCATCAGCTTAAAGCTATCGCCGATCCGGATAAAGTCGATATCCGTAAAGAGATAAAAGAGCAGGCAGCCTGGGCAAACAGCGTCATCATCGCCACTGATTCCGACCCCTCGGGAGATTTCATTGCCTGGTCGGTTTCTCGCTTTCTAAAATCAAACGGAGTGAAGAGAGGATACATTCAAAACCTGAGTAAAAACGGCATCCACTCCATGCTGAGCGAGGTTCAGCAGCTTGACGAACCGCGGCTCGAAACCCGGCTTAAAAACCGATTTCTGATCAACGATTTGTGGCAAAAAAACCGCCATTTGCCGGATATGCAGCTTGCCGGGCTAACCGCCATATTCGGTGCGAATAACAGCTACAACCATTTTTTGAATGATGGCGCCGAACTTTTTATTAGCTCTGAACCGATTTCATGCAGTCCCGGAGAACTTTTTACGGTAGTTCCGCAGCAGAAAGAGCAGCATTACGCTATCCACAAACCGCTTTCTACTTATGATGTAGTCGCATCCGTAAAGGAACTGGGAATTGCCAAAACCTATCAGGATGCACAATTGCTCTTGCAGCAGCTATTTCAAACATCACTCCATAGCTCCGGCGAGTCGCTAATCAGCTATCCAAGAACTGATGCCAATGCTTTATACAGCGAAACGTGGGAATCAATGCGCCGCCAATACATGAAACTGGGATCGGTCAATCAGCTCAAACCCAGATTTTTGCAGGAAATTGCCGGTGATGAAACCCCGCATGAAAGCATCTGTCCGCTAAATCTTTCTGTAAAACCCAAAGATGCTGCCGGCGAACTTTCATCCGGATTGGGTTCTCTCTACCGATTCATTTACAATCACACATTGAGAAGCATCACAATGCCGGCTGTTCTCGAACATTCGTTTGTGAATGAGCTGAATCCGGGAATCTATTTTTATCCGGCTCAATCCCAATCAGTAGCTGAAAAATCAATTTCCGTGAACCCATGTGTTACTGTTAGCGATCTTGGAATGAAACTAAACCGGATGGGTGTTGTAAAGCCGTCTGCATTTGGAAAAGCATTGGATGCTTGGGCAGCAAAAGGATGGATTCAGATCAGCAACAATGTGGCAATTCCCGGCAAACCGGTTTTACAACGAGCAGGCTATGCCGCTGCTCTTCGTGAGAAGTTGTTATCCCTGAACCGGATGGCCGAAAATAATACCCTCTCCGGCGAAACTGTTCAGACTCTTCTGACGTCCTGATAGAAGGGTGCGAAACCGAAACGGCATTTATTTAAACAGGTTTGATGAAAATTGATCAGGATCATATCAAAACAAAAGACAACAAAGAGAACAATGAGCTTTTCTCCGGCCTGGGAGACATTCTGGCCCGCTATCTGAAATTTGATTCTTCCCGGGAAGAGGATCCCATCAGCCCCAAAAAACAGGCACCAGGGATCGAAAAACTTCGAATTCTGAGCTTTCTTAAACCTATCCCCTGGTTTTTGACAGGCCTTTTTCTCTTCTCCTTTTACTGGGATTTTCCGGGCAGTTCACTCACCGTGTGGGGATTAGAATTACAGTTTGACGGCATTCTCCGCATAGTCTCTGTGAGCGGCATGATCGGTTTTTTGACTAACTGGATTGCCATTACCATGCTTTTCAGGCCGCTGAAAAAACGGCCGTTGCTGGGACAGGGGCTCATCCCTGCACATAAAGAGCGAATTGCTTACCGGCTGGCACATGCCGTGTCGGAGGATCTGATCAACCCGAAACTGATCAACGAAAAAATCCGTGAATCGGAGGCGATCAGCCGTTACCGGAAATTTACACTGCTGCATCTTCAGCGAATCACAAGAAAAGAAGAATTTCGGCAGGATCTGAAAAACTGGCTCGTCGGTTACATAAAAGCGCAGGTCCAAAACCACGAGTTCAGAACAAAAGTGGCAGATTACATACTTCTCGAACTGGAAGATGCCCTGCAGGACAAAGTACTGGAAAAAGCCGCCCTGAAAACCTATTCGTTTTTTCGGGGACAATCACTGCGAGAGTTTATTGAAGATCTGTTACAGCATATTCCCGTTTCGGCCGAGAGAAATATTCAGTATGTGGAGGAGTACCTGGATGATCTGCCTGTCAGAATCAACAATAACAGCGACAAACTGGATGAGGTGATTTTACAAGTACTGAACAGGCTTGTGAATCAGTTAAATGTGCACGAATTGGTGGAAGAGAATCTGAAACGGTACGACGAACAAAAGCTGGAAACCATGATCCGTAACGCCACCAACGAACAGCTTAAAACCATTCAATATCTCGGAGCTCTGCTGGGAACTATCGGCGGGTTTGTGATCTGGGAACCCCTGTTGAGTATGAGTATACTGGCAGTGCTGTTTGGCGGTATTTATTTAATTGACAAAAAGTTATTTGGTGATCTTCGCATAACTAATAAATAAACCTGAAATAACTTTGTGAAACTTTGCTGCTCTGAATCTTGAATGGCTTGGACAGAGATAAAACACGGAATTATCTTTTTGAGTTGTAAGAATTCTCTGCGGAAGAAACCCATACAGGAAATACTTTCTTAAATTCATCTTTCATTGCCGGCCGATTACTGTACTCGGCTAAAAATTGCTTCAGAAGTTTGTACGCTCTTTCATCTCCTCCTTTTAATTTTTTCAGGGCCTGCAAATAACGGGCAACCTGACGATACACCTTTCGGCCGGTTTGTTTAATCAGTTCTTTTATTCCGTCTTCATAAATATCGAGTACTTCATACGGATATTTTTCAACAATCTTTTTACTGTAACTATCAACAAAAACAATATCCTTAGCATGTAATTGCAAAAGCTTTAGCAGTCGATCATCGTATCCCTCTTCTACATATATATTTGCAAGTGGTGCAGCTCCACCCTGCCAGGGACTTTTATTCTTATCTTTTATTTTCTTTATCAGCTCATCGCATTTTTCCGGCCAGTCTTTTTCCGGCCAGGTTGATTTTAGTTCCCTGTACCACTCCATTTTATAAAAGCTTTCAAGAAATAGTGTTTCCGCCCACTTTTGTTGATCTGCAATATTTTCTTCAAGCTTGGCTATTTTGTGTAAAATCACCTGCCATTGCCGAACATGCCCTATAAATCGTTCTTTACCGGCTATACGAATACCCTCATGACAAAGATTTTTAGCTTTATCAAAGTTTTTTTCAGAAATGGCCCTGTTTATCAACATTTCTCTGAAAGCCGGAAAATGATCATGTTCTTCAACTATTTTGAATGCTTCTTTTTCGCGATTGGTTTTCAGCAAATAATCCACTTTGGTTTTTGTCAAACGGGTTATTTGAAATGAACTATAGCGTTTATCTTTTTCCGATTCGATTTGCCGGTCAATAAGTTTCATAAACTGGTTTTCCTGTTTCTCAGATGCAACCAAATCCGGCAACAGGCTCAAAAAATAGTCCTCAAATCCAAAATCACGATACTTTTGTTTGGAAAATTCAGTGATGCAATAGTCAAAAAGTTCATCTTTCAGTATCGGAGGAGCATTTACTGCAATATCGCTAAGAGTATCAAATGCATGATTCATAACCTGACCTGCTCCTCCGTCTGAATCATCCATATTATTGATAAATTCCGGAACCTCTTCGATGAGGGATTTACAAACAGCAAGGCTTTCTGCCAAATTTCCATCCGTGAAAATTTCTGAAGCTTTATCTGCCAGTTCATACAATGGAGTTGTTAATAATGAAGCCGAACGATAGTCAATAAATCCGTGTCTTCCCTTTGCCGATTTGTAGTAATTCCGTACAACTGTCTTATATTTCAGCGAAAGATCTTCATCAAGCAGTTCTGCAAAATGAGCGATGAATCTGTTTTTAATACTTCTATCTGATTTGAAAAGTGTCAAAACAAATTGCATGAGGTCATCTTTAGAAACTTTCTCACTTATTTCCTGAATATTATCCTTACCTGATTTTTTTCCCTGGATATCGGATTTTTGATTTTTATCTAATTTCATCTGTTCGGTAATCGCATAAAAAACAGCAACTACATGCTTACAAACAGGCCCGTAATCATAAGGACAGTCGCAATTCCACCCCAGAATTTCCTTTCTTTTTGTATTGACCTCAACTGAATATATTTCAGAGCCAAAAACTTCAGCAAACCACATTCCCGTGGCAACTTTCTCCAGGCTATCAACACAATCACTTACAAAATAATCATAGCCTCTGTCTATAATTACCGACGAAATATACTCTTCAAAATTATTTAGCGTCATGTAATTCCTCATGTCAACATCTATTTATTTTTATCAGAATGATCTGTTTTGAAGAATACGGAAGATTCTTAAATCATTCATCGTTATGACTGCATTCCGGTTAATTTATAAAGATTATTTTGCTACTTTGGTAGCATGAATACTATTGAGAATAAACTGGTTAGTTACATTACGAACCTGAATAATTTAGAAGCAGCCTTTTTATTCGGTTCAGAAGCATCCGGTCACACACATTCCGGGAGTGATGTGGACATTGCAATTTTATTCCGGATTGATAATGTGCCTGGTACTAACCGGCTGTTAAAGATCCAGGATGAACTTACTTCGCTGCTCAAAAAAGAAACCGACATTGTAGTACTGAACAATGCTTCTCCCATCATTCGTATGCAGATACTTCGCAAGGGCAAAAAACTGATTGTAAAAAACCGGAAGGCATACAGCTCGTTTTTTGTCCGTACTATTAACGAATATGCTGATTTAAAAAAAGTTCGCTCAGTAATAGAAAACAAGATTACAAAAGGCAGGATTTATGGTTGATAAGGACATAGTTTTTGCAAAAATCGGTTCCATACAATGGTGCCTTCGAAGAATTCATGAAGTAACAAAAGGCAATCCGGAATCACTCGATAACCTTGATGTTGAAGAAATTGTTACACTCAATTTGCAACGTGCAGTACAGGGTTCTATAGATCTTGCCGCGCATGTTGTTGCGGACGAAGGCTGGGGAGTGCCACAGGAATTGCGGGAAAATTTTGACCTGCTTTTAAAAAATAATGTCATTGATTCTGAACTCACAAACCGGCTTCGAAAAATGGTTGGATTTCGAAATATTGCCGTTCATGAATATGATACAATCAATGTCGAAATATTGAAATCTGTCGTCAGGGATAATCTTAAAGATATCGAAGATTTTTACATGAGTGTTCTTCGGCATTTGAGTCTGGATCCGGAGTGAAGTATTTGATATTGCATTAATTAATAATCGGTATTCTTTTCACGTCTCAAAAAATCTCGAATGGCCGGATAACGGAGAGAATAGGAAAGTGGGATTCTGGATGATGTATTGCGTTTAGTGCGTTGTATTTGAAGTATGTTTTATGTACAGTAGATTCTATGTAATTGAAATTTATTAGAGAGTGTTCCCAGCACAAGGAGATCCTTCGGTTCCGTCCCGACTGAACTGCGTCAGGACTCCACTCAGGATGACAGGCAAAGCAAGAATTTAAGTACCGGCGTATTCGGTATTTATGCAAAGCAGGGTTTTAACATACGCCGGCTCCCAACTACTCCCAATGTCCATGTCATCCTGAGTAAGCGGACACGAACGAATGTGAGTGGGAGTGCACCGTAGGATCTCCTTGTGCTGAGACTGTACACATTAAAAACTTCACTATACAAGATAGGTTCTGTGTGCCGGTTTACTTTTCAAAGTATGAAATCAGTTTGATTAAGGATCTCAATTTTCTATTACAACCCTCTCAAAAACCCGGCCAGGAAACGGGATCAAGCCCGTAGAACGATTTTAGCATTTCATACAGTTCAGGAAGTTCTCTTTTCAGCCTCACCGGTTTTTCGAAAAAGGCTTCGGTTGCCACAGAAAAAAGTTCGGCGGGATTTTTGGCTCCATAGGTATCCAGAACCGAAGAATTCCCAGTTCGGGCAGTTCGTATCAGTTTTTGATAAGTATTTGCAAACACCCGCGTCCATTCATCATCTCTGAGCGGTTTTCCCGTGTCGCTGACTCCAGCCGTAAGTCCGTAGCGGTCATCCAGCAGGTGCGAAAATTCATGATAAATCAAATTTCCTTCACCCCGGGGCGAATAGAGGTTTCTCTGTATATCTCTCCAGGACAACACGATACTGCCCGCCCCCCAATACTCTCCGTGCCTCGATTCGAATCCTTCAGACACGATCCCACCTTCGTCTTCATGATGCACCGGTGCCACATAATCGTCCGGATAAACCAGAATAGCCTGTAAATCGCCGTAGTAATCGGAAGTCTCTTCAAGGATCAAAACCGAAGCGTAGGCTGCGATTACGATCCGGATCTCATCGGTCATTTCGAGACCACCACAGCCTTCAAACAGCTTCTCATCCAAAAAAATGACCACTCTCTGCTTGAGCTTCTCTTTCAGCTCGTTTGGCAATTTCCGGTAAACCGGAACTTTGTTGATCAGCATTATCTCCCAATCCTCACGAAAGGGTTTTCTTAGCAGCCATTTTCGTTTTAAAAATTTGAAGACCGGCACGGCAGATTTAGTTGGTTTCTACAATCTCAATTTTGTTGATTACATCACCCTGCTGAATTTCATCAATCACATCGAGGCCGTTTACCACTTTGCCAAAAACGGTGTGGTTGCCGTCGAGATGAGCCGTGTTTTTCCGGCTGTGGCAGATAAAAAACTGTGAACCGCCTGTATCCCGCCCGGCATGGGCCATCGAAAGAACTCCCCGGTCGTGATATTGATTGTCTCCGTCCAGCTCGCAATCGATTTGATACCCCGGACCGCCGGTTCCGTCTCCTTTAGGGCAACCGCCCTGAATGACAAAATCGGGAATTACCCGGTGAAACTTCAGCCCGTCATAAAATCCGTCTTTGGCAAGCTGCACAAAATTTTCAACTGTATTGGGAGCATCATCGGAAAAAAAATTCACCTCCATCTCCCCTTTTTCGGTATGTATAATTGCTTTTTCCATGTCTGTACTGATTTATTTTTCGTTTTTGATTATGCCAAGTTACAGCATAGCTACCTGGAAAGAAACAGGACAATTCAAACTCATGGTTACCTGATTGTCCGGACTGCAGATAAAAAATTTTTTACAGGAACAATCCATCCCTCAAAATGTTTAACTTTGATTGAATAAATCTTTCAAAATTGATGCGAAGGAAACAGAATAAGAAAAATGAAAATTGGCTGAGATATTTTCTCGGGGGACTGGTTGCTCTCAGCTCACTTCCGGTAATCTACTTTCTGATGATCTGGTATGGCTTTTTCGGCCCAATGCCCGATACAACCGAACTCTCAGAAATCAGAAATTATCAGGCGTCGGTGATCTATTCTGCCGATGGTGAGCGAATTGGATCCTATTTTTTACAAAACCGCACCGAAGTTTCCCTCAACGAAGTAAACCCGGTTCTGATTGATGCATTGCTCGCCATCGAAGATGTTCGATTTTATCAACACTCCGGAATCGACTACCGCGCTCTGGCCAGGGTTTTTGTGCGCACACTGCTGCTCGGGCAAGATGCCGGAGGCGGAAGCACCATCAGCCAGCAACTTGCCAAAAATTTGTTTCCACGGCAAAACAACTCTTTTTTGTACATTGTTGCCGATAAAGTCAGGGAGATGATTATTGCCAGGAGGCTGGAAAACATCTATTCCAAAGATGAAATACTCCAGCTTTACCTGAACCGGGTTTCTTTCGGAGAAGAAATTTATGGCATCGACACGGCGTCCAGACGATTTTTCAGCAAACCACCCTCGGCACTTCAACTGCATGAAGCAGCCACGCTGACGGGCATGCTTCGCGCAACTTCCTGGTATAATCCCTATCGAAACCCCGAACCTTCGCTCACCCGCCGCAATGTGGTGATCCGCCAGATGGAAAAATACGGCATGATTGACAACGATATTGCCACCAGCGCAATGGACGAACCCATCTCCACGCAATATAACCGGATTTCTGCAAGCGATGGCCCTGCACCCTATTTCCGTGAACATCTACGAGCCGAAGTGGTTCGTATTCTGAATAATGAACCGGCTCTGACTGGCGAAAAATATAACCTTTATACTGATGGATTAACCATCCACACCACACTTGATTCCAGGGTACAGGAAGCTGCCGAAAATGCAGTATCCACTCAGTTGAGAACTCTTCAAAGCCGCTTTCAGGCACAGCAAAGAGACCCCATATTTTCGGAAAAAGATGATCCCTCCATTCTGCGTGCCTGGCGCCAGACCGACCATTACAATCAGTTGATTGAAGACGGCTTTAGTGAAGAAGAGATTGAAGAAATTCTTTACACACCGGTTCAGAACCGGATTTTTACCTGGGACGGTTACCGGGAAAAAGAACTGTCGCCCTACGAAGTTCAAAAACACTACCTCTCTTTTTTGAATGCCGGATTTATGGCTCTGAATCCCGAAACAGGCAATGTGCTTGCGTGGGTAGGCGGTATAAATCATCGCCATTTTAAATATGATCATGTAAAATCAAGACGTCAGTCCGGCTCTGCATTCAAACCGTTTGTGTATGCTGCGGCACTGGAATCGGGTATGGAACCGTGTGATTATCAGCGCAATGTTCTCTCGGTTTACACCGATTATGAGGAGTGGACCCCTCGCAACACCGGCGATGAATATGGGGGCAGGTTCTCCCTTCAGGCCTCACTGGCACAATCGATCAACACTATTTCGGTGAACCTGGCTATGGAAACGGGTATCAGCGAAATACAGCATCTTGCAGCCGGCTTAGGCATTCGTTCCCGAATTCCGCCTGAACCATCGATCGCACTGGGCACAGCCGAAATATCACTACTTGAAATGGCTTCAGCCTATACAGCATTTTTGAATGAGGGAGCACCTTCCACACCCCACATCGTCACCGCCATTTATAATGCTGAGGATGAAATGATTTATGATTTTTCTGACGAAACTCACTCCGATGGTGAACCCGTAATTTCCCCGGAAACGGCTGCTGCAATGGTACAAATGCTCTCCAAAGCAGTAGATGAAGGCACCGGAAGACATTTACGGCAAACATTCGGCATCAGGCATGCACTGGCCGGAAAAACCGGTACCACTCAAAACTTTTCAGACGGCTGGTTTCTGGGAATGACACCCGATCTTGTTTTCGGCGCTTGGGTTGGCGGTTCGGTTCCGCGTGTTCGGTTTTCGGATAACATGGGGTACGCCTCACAAACTGCCCTGCCGGTAGCCGGATATTTTTTGAACAATCTGAACACCTACCCGGATCTCGAATCCCAAAAAACGAACTTTTATCCTCATCAAACCGAAACTTCTTTTGATATGGCCTGCGATGATTATCTGGACGACCGCTACAGAGATCGCCTCCGTGATTTTCTCTCCGGTAGAAGTTCAGACGATCCAAGGGAAGTAAATGAAGAAAAAGAGGAGAGCCGAAATGTAATCCAGCGGGTTCGGCGATTTTTTTCAAGAGATTAGATGAAAAACTTTTTTGAAGTGTGAAATGTTTCATGTCGTGAGCAAAAAAACTCAGCTTTTTCTCACATTATGAATGATCGTTCATGGATTTTCGGGATTGCTGATCTCTTTTTTTGATCCACGAAAATTTTCGCACAAAAAAGAAATGGTTCATGATCATTAAGCGTTATGATTATATATGGAACAGGTTCAGACTACATATCTCATTACAGATTTCAGCAATCTTTCTTCACACAAATGGCGGATTGTAAATGACGGAGTGATGGGAGGATTGTCACGAAGCCATCTGCAGATGCACGGGGACGGTCATGCCGCGTTTCAAGGCGAACTTTCCCTGAAAAATAATGGCGGTTTTGCTTCTGTAATGAATGTAAGCCCGCTGAATCTTGAAGGTTACTCATCCATTCAGATAAAAGTTCGGGGAGACGGCAAACGCTACAGTTTCAGGTTCAGGACAGGATCTGATTTTGTTTTTCATCACTGGGTTTACGAAGCCCGTTTTGATACCCGTTCTGGCGAGTGGAAGATTGTAAAACTGCCTCTGCACAGGTTTAATGCCACATATCACGGCGAAGCCCTCGCTGATGCCCCCATGCCAGACCTATCTTCCATTCGGGAATACGGTTTTTTGATCAGTGACAGGCAACCGGGAAAGTTCCGTCTTGAAATTGAGTGGATCAAAGCTGTGGACTGATAAAATTAGCACTTCTGTTTTTACTAAACTTGTTGAAAAAAAGCTAACGTTCACATCCATTTAACTGCACACCTGTAAAAAGTGATCTCAATTTTTCTGTAGCATATGGACACAATCTCTCAATCTGATATTGTTATTTGCCATGGCAATGAACTTGAGCCATATATCCACCAACTGGGCGCGCTCAGAATCGAGGTTTTCAGAGAGTTTCCCTATCTCTACGACGGCAACATTGAATATGAAGAGAATTATCTTTCTACCTACCTCAACTCAGAGGAATCCATTACAGTACTAATTCTCAATAACGGAGAAGTTATTGGAGCCTCCACCGGTTTGCCGCTGAGCGATGAAACTGAAGAGTTCAAAAATCCTTTCCATGAAAAGGGTTTTGATACTGATACCATTTTTTACTGTGGAGAATCGATCCTGAAAAAACCGTATCGCGGCAGAGGCATCTATTCGGTTTTTATGAAAGAACGGGAGGATTATGCCCGGAAATTGGGTCGTTTCAATTCAATTTGTTTTTGTGCCGTAAAACGGCCGGTAAACCATCACCTGAAACCAAAAAATTACTATCCGCTGGATGAGGTTTGGAAAAATTACGGCTACCAGAAAAAACCGGAACTGAGAACAACCTATTTCTGGAAAGACATCAACGAAAAAGAAGAATCAGCCAAAATGATGGAATACTGGATGAAACCGCTGTAAAGATTGTTTCAAAATTCGATAGCCTGGTGTTATCAGTTAAATTTTCGGTGCAGACTGGAATTTCATCAATAAAACAGTGATTTTCAGTTCATGTCAGATCAAATCCCGTTTACTTTCGACATTCCCTCCGTTTCCGAACTTACTCATCAAATCAAACAGATCCTTGAAAATCAATTCAGGGATATTTTGGTTGAGGGAGAAATCAGCAATGTAAAACAGAGCCGAAACGGCCATTTCTATTTTACGGTGAAGGATGATAATGCCCAGCTTCCCTGCGTCATCTGGCGAAGCACGGCACAGCGACTGAACATAGATTTGCGGGACGGTCAGCAGGTGGTTTTGGGAGGAGACATTCAGGTGTATGCCCCTCACGGACGGTATCAGATGATTGTGAACCTGGTGCAACAGGCGGGGATCGGCAAGCTTCAGCAAAAATTTGAGGAACTAAAAAAGAAACTGGAACAAGAAGGGCTGTTTGATGATGCCCACAAAAACCCTCTCCCTCCTTTTCCGATGAAAATCGGAGTCATTACTTCCTCAACCGGTGCGGCTTTCCAGGATATTCGCTCCACATTTGAACAGCGCTGGCCGGCTGCAACACTCTGTCTTTATCACGCCAGTGTACAGGGCCTGAATGCCGCCGGTGAGCTTGTCGAGGCCATCCGGTATTTTTCGGAACGGGACGATCTCGTTGATATTCTGATTGTGGGACGCGGCGGAGGTTCACTGGAAGATCTGTGGCCGTTTAACGAAGAAGTTGTGGCCCGTGCACTGTTTAACTGCCCCGTTCCCACCATCAGTGCGGTGGGGCACGAAGTGGATTTCAGTATTTCCGATTTTGTTGCCGATGCCCGGGCAGCCACACCCACCCAGGCCGTTATCATCGCAACACCCGACATCAACGAGTTAAGATATCAGATTGATGATTACAGCCATGCGCTGGACACCAGTATGCAACAGAAAGTTCAGTTTTATCGCGATTATGTGCACCAGCTCACACATTCTCACGCCCTGCTGGCCGTACAGGATAAAATGAAGTATCAAAAAAGCCGGACAGAAAATGCCACCGATAAGCTTCGCAGCCTGATTCAGCGAACTCTGTCGGAAAAACAATCGGATCATCAGCAACAGGTGAGCCGGCTTCAGCAGCAGAGCCCCGAGATGAAAATCCGTTCCTATTCAAACCAAACAGATTCCCTTCGCGAGCGGCTTATCAATCGTTACGAAAAAATTGTTGCCTATAAAACCACACAGCTGCATAAACATCAATCCGGGCTTGCCGAATTAAATCCAAAAGCACCACTTGAAAGGGGGTTCACCCGGATATTACAGGATGGAAACTGGATCAGAGAAAAAGAGGCCTTCAGTAAAGATAAACCGGCTGAAATTGAGTGGAAAGACGGGCGTATCACGGTAAACTGAGTACAAATTTTTTCAAAGAAAACGGTCCCGTTTTATTCAATTCACAAAAATAAAAAACGTAAAGAAATCCTAATAAAATGGTCAATATTTATTAGATTCTCTTACAAAATTTTTAATCGATGTGATTTGGAATGAACACTCTGGTTGTTGGTTTTAATGAAGGTTCAAAAAGCATTTTAGCAGAAGCTCTGCGCAAGAGAAACCATTATCTTGTTGTTTCCGAACCCGACAGTGAAGAAGCCCTGAAGGTTCTGGATGAAAAAAATATCTCTCTGATTATGCTGAGCGACTTCTCCGAAGAAGTTGTTAAATTTTGCCGAAAAGTGCGTGCCAGAGAAGATGGAAGACGATTCACCATCTACTCGGTAGTTCAACAGAATGAGATTGATGAGTTGTTTCGACTGCTCGATGCCGATATCGATCAATACATGATTGAATCTCTCTATCATGAACAACGGCTCGATTTGCGGATGTCTTTTGCGGAAAAACTTGCCCGAAATAAACAGGGACAATACCTGATTGAACAGAAGTTGCGCGAAAGCGAAGCCCGTGCCCGAAGTATTTTACGCACAACTGTGGATGCGATTATCACAATCGACGATCATGGACATATTCGCACATTTAACCGGGCAGCAGAAAAACTATTTCAGTACGAGACTTCCGAGGTGATCGGGAAAAATGTAAAAGTTCTGATGCCTCAGCCCTATCGAAGCGAGCACGACGATTATATTGAAAATTATCACCAAACCGGGCGACGAAAAATCATAGGTATTGGCCGGGAAGTAACCGGCAAACGCAAAGACGGTTCAATATTTCCCATGTATCTGGCTGTGAGCGAAGTAAATGTAAATGGCCAGAGGCTCTATACCGGAATCATCAGGGATATTACGGAGCACCGGCGGCTTGAGCAGGAAGTTTTGAGAATCAGCGAGCATGAACGCCACAGAATCGGGCAGGATTTACATGACGGACTGGGGCAAATGCTGACCGGAATCACTCTTATCAACCAGAATATCGCCTCTTCCCTCGAGGATGAAGAGCACCCCATTGCCAAAGATGTAAATGAAATTACATCCTTACTGAAAGAGGCTGATGAATATGCACGCGGACTCTCCCGAAATCTTATACCCGTAGAACTTGACAGCAGCGGATTAACAGCCGCACTCAGGCGTCTTACAGAAAATGTTGAAAAGCTGTTTAACATTACCTGTACACTCAAAAATATGGTGAATATCCATTTTGAAGATCCGACAAGTTTAACGCACCTTTACAGAATTGTGCAGGAAGCCACAAGCAATGCAGTAAAACATGGCAGCGCTACAAATGTAGTGATCAGCATGCACGATGAAGGATCGAAACTAATCATAAAAATTGAAGATAACGGAACCGGCTTTGCCCCTGACTGGGATCAGCAGAAAGGCCTTGGAGTGCGGATCATGCAGTTCCGGGCCCGTTTGATCGGAGCCAACCTGGAAATCAGCAAAAGCAATATGAACGGAGCCGCAATCATCGTTACTTTGCTGCCGGTTGGAGCATCATACAAAATAGTTGATTAACTTTGGCCAAATTCTTTAACATGAGTCCGGCAATAAACTGATGTAACTATGGCTACCAATAAAAAAATATACATTGTTGATGATCATCCATTAATGCGCAAAGGCCTTGCCATGACCATCGAAAAAGAGATTGGTTTTGAGCTGTGTGGCCAGGCAGACAGTGCGGAAAAAGCACTGGGTGAAATTATGGACCTGAAACCTGATGCAGCCGTTTTTGACATATCCCTGCCTGGAATGAACGGTATTGAATTGATCAAAAATGTACTTCACCAGATGCCGAACCTGAAGATTCTGGTGGTTTCGCGTCACGACGAAAATCTTTATGCCGAACGTGCACTGCGGGCAGGAGCCAAAGGGTATCTGATGAAGCTTGAAGCATCGGAAATACTGGTAACGGCTCTGCATCAAATACTGAACGGCGGTGTTTACCTGAGTGATAAAATCGGTGCTAAAATGATTATGAAGATGACTTCGGGCAATACCGCCAAAAGTGACAATCCGCTCGACTTACTCAGCGACCGCGAACTGGAAGTGTTTGAACTGACCGGAAAAGGCCTCTCTACCAAAGAAATTGGCAAAAAGTTGCATATTTCTGTAAAAACCGTAGAATCGCACCGGGCCAATATCAAAGAGAAGCTGCAACTTTCCACTGCCAACGAACTGATGCGCCACGCTGTGCGATGGGTTGAAGAGAGTGCAAGTTGACATCTATTTATCAGATACCGGATCATCTGGATCTTGAACGGCTACATACTATCTAATTCACATGAATCAAAATCAGCGCCAGTTGATTAATGTCAAGACAGAGGCCATACATGAACATTGGCCTGATATTTCAAAAATATGGAATCAGGTTGGACCGCCCCTTCGCCCGTCATCTGACGATCTCCAATTTTTAACTTCAGTAATACAAATCCGGGCTCAAAAATTCGATATCTCCAGGGTTCTCATTCTTGGCGTTACACCTGAATTCTTCCACCTTCCCTGGCCCAAAAGTACCCAGATACGGGCTGCTGATAATACCCAAAGTATGATAGAGTCCATCTGGCCAGGCCCTGAACATTCTGTAATTTTTTCCAACTGGACAACCCTCCCCATAGAACCGAATTCTTTTGATATGGTTTTATGCGACGGCGGGCTGCATCTCCTGCCTTACCCGGATAAACAGAAAGTTTTAATTAAAAAGCTTCATCAAATACTTTCTCCAGGCGGAATTGCTGCATTCAGGCTGTTTGTTCCTCCGGAAAAATCTCTTTCACCGGAATTCATCAAAAAAAAATTATTAAATGGCAAGATTCTCAATCTGAATGAGCTTAAATTTCATTTGTGGATGGCCATTCAGGAAAACAGCGTTGAAGGGGTTGAGCTTCACAATGTTTGGGAATTCGTCCATCAAATTGAACCGGATGCTAAAAAAATGGCTCGTATTCTAAACTGGCCAATTGAACATTATCAAGTAATAAACACATATAAAAACAGCAATAAAAGATATTATTTTTTGCCAACTGAACAAGTGTTGAATCTGTTTACCAAAAGCCCCGGTGGGTTTGAAGTGGATGAAATACACGTCCCTGATTACCGGATGGGAGAGCAGTGTCCCACGATTATTTTGAGCTGTAAAAAATAAAAATCAATCAAGATGAATTAACCCATAACTATGAAAAAACCAAAAAAACGTGTCCTGCTTCTATACGGAGGGTGGGAAGGGCATGAACCTGAACTATTTGCCAATTTTGCAAAAAATGAGCTGCTTATAAATTATAACGTAGAGACATCCAGGGATCTAAATTCACTTCGTGAAGATAGATTGAGTGAATTTGATTTATTGTTGCCGATATGGACATTTGGGAAACTTACCGAAACACAGGAAACCGATCTTTTGAATGCTGTTGCAAACGGGCTTGGCATGGTAGCCTGGCACGGAAACGCAAGTGCTTTTCTTGAAAACCGCCCACACAAATTTATGCTTGGCGGTCAATTTGTCGGGCATCCTGGCGGTAACGAAATTACTTATCCGGTGTACTTTCTCGATAACGACCCACTCGTTGAAGGACTTGACGATTTTACAGTAACATCAGAACAGTATTATTTATTGATAGATCCTGCAGTAAAAATACTGGCTGTTACGCAATTCGATGGTGCAGGAATGGATTGGATTAATGGAGTGAAAATGCCTATAGCCTGGAAACGTAACTGGGGAAAAGGCCGGGTTTTTTATTGTGCACTTGGGCATACACTAAATGTATTGCAACACCCCTCCATCCTAACCCTTTTGAACAGGGCCCTGAAATGGGCTGCTCGCCCGGCTTAAAATGAAGTTTTTCAGGCAGGTTCAGCCTCGATAACACTAAACGTCGGCCCGGCCGATACAATCTTTGTTACACTAAATCCAGAGGATTTTAGCAGAGCTTTAAACTCTGCTTCGGTTCGTTCTCCGGCACCCAAAGCCGCAAGCATCGTTAAATCGCTGCGTGCAAGAGATTGATGATTAGATAATACATCAAATTTGTCAGGGAGTATTTGTTCTGCAAGAAGTAATCGGCTGTCAGGTTTTATAGCCTTCCTGCAATTTTCAAGTATGCTGCGGCTGTCTTCATCATTCCAGTCATGAATAACACTTTTTAAAATATAGGCATCTGCACCCGGCGGAACAGAATCAAAAAAATCACCTTCTTCAAATTCGAACCGATGTTTCAGGCCAGCCTGTTTAAACCGTTTTTTAGCCCCTACTTTTGCATGAGGCAGATCAAACAAAATTCCTTTGCAATTCAGGTTTTTATCCAGGATGGTGATTAATAACTCACCATACCCACCTCCAACATCCATTACCGTATCAAACTCTGAAAAATTGTATGCATTAACTATACTTTCGGCAGCCAAACGGGTCAGCTCAACCAGTGCATTGTTAAAAATTTCAGCCGCCTCCGAATTGCCTTTCAGGTGATCAAATCCATCTTTTCCCGAAATTAATTTTCTTGCACTCTCTCCGGTTTGCACACTATAGAGTAAATTTCCCCAGGTTTGCCACAGGTTGGTTCCCCACCATAGAGCCCAGGAACGAAGTGATTCGTTTGAATCCGAGCAAAGTAATTTGCCCATAGGTGTTATTTCAAACAGATCATCATCAACCTGCCGAAAAACTTCTATACTGCTTAAACCAGATAAAAGCCTTTTAAGTGCCCGGGCATGAGTACCTGTTTTTTCGGCAAGTTCATCGGTTGTTTTGGGAGCCTCCAACAGGTAATCAGCAATTTTTAATTCTGCTGCAACATAAATTGCCTGAGATTTCCAACTGCTCGTAACAAGATCCAGTAATTTATATTTAAGGGATAAGTTATTTGCAGATGTTTCTCTATTTATGCCCATTATTAGTAACCAATTTATATCCGGGTTGGCAATGAATAGAAAGTACCAAATAATTCACTGTCTGGATTAAATAATTTTCGCACTACCTGAGCTGTTCTGTGTGTCAGGCATTTAACGAGAGCTCAATACACTTTTTGGTGAAAAGCCAAGATATATTTTTTTCCAAGCCTTATTTCATCATCACCAAATCGGTTTTTCCTGCTTTTAAATGGCTATGTACCCTCACCTATTCACACAATGAATATTAATTAATGACTCGCCAAAACCATGACCATTTTTTTGTTATCCTTTTAAATAACTATACAACCCCTCTGCTCTGTAACGCCTGGATGCGAACAATTCCGCATCCTGATCAAGCTTTGCAGAAAACCCAACGGTTTTATTAGTATCCAGCAAAATGGCTCTTCCATCAATTTCCACATAGTCAAACTTTCCGTAGTCGAAACCTAACTCATACTGTAATTGTAACATATCGGGGTGGGGTTTTATCCCATTCTCAACTTCAACACTATTATCCCCTTTTACAACAGGATATTTGCTCTTCAGCCGGGTGCAAACCACGTGATCTCCTATAAATGTCATGTTGCGTACACAGTAGAGTCCTTGATCCATTTCCGGAGTAAATTTTTGCACAACTATGTCCGATCGATAGAAAAATGATTTAGGAACCTGAGACAGGTTATCAAAGATTTTATAGTCATTGGAGGTTAATGGAAACAAAAACCATTTTCCAGGCAGACGATTCATCAATGTCATGATTCTTTTACCCACTCTGCCTGATTTACTATTACGTATGCGCTCCGGGATTCCTGCACAGTTATTGTTCGATTTTACAATTACCGGACCTGACCAGATATCATCTTTATTCAGATTTTGCTCGCTTATCACCGACTTTCTGATGTCTTTGACACCGGCATTTAAAGCAACGGGATATTGCTTTGCAAATTCCAGGTATTCATCGGGTACAACGGTCAGATCTACGTGTACAATAACTACATCTGCCGGAATGAATTGATTTGTTCCGTAAATGTAAATTACTTCGTGGCCGTCTTCTCGCCAATAACGGCTGTAGTCTTTAATTAATGAATGATTCAGAGTTTGCTCATTATCATTCTCATGAAGTAATACGGCAATACGGTATTTTTTCATAAATGGAAAATTCGCAGCTAATATGAGAATTTAAATAATGTATAACTACCAAAGCAATGAATACAAAATCGTTAATTTATTTTTAAGAATCCTCTCTTTTCTTTTGATTTCATACCCGTCTATCTTATTTTAAAGGCGCAAACAGACAGAAGCAGAGATTTTATAATTACAAGTTTTTATTACTCTTACAGAGAAGGTATTGCACAAAATTATAATACACTTACATCCTTTCTGGATAGGTGATTTCACCAACAGGATAGGGGATACCCTTAACTTCTAATCAGATATGCACCTCTTAATTTGAATTCAGTATTTCCCAATCTTAAACAAGTCAAAAATACAAAAGAAATATGAAGTCCAGATGTTCTTGGCCTTTATTTCAAAAAATAATTTACATCAATCAAATAAATAAGAAGATGAAAATGATAAAAATTCTAACTATTGGTATTGCCTT
>SKYV01000218.1 GCA_007127745.1 Balneolaceae bacterium | reverse complement strand
GCTCATCTCCGGGGCCAAGTGTGTAATTCATCGGCGTGGGCACATTTCTTGAGGGGGTAAACTCGGTGGTTCTCTCGCGAAAAATCTGAGAGCCGAATGTTCGCCTCATACGTTCGGTTTCGATGCGCTGCGGACGGATAAATTCATCCCGGAACCGTTCATCATCATCAATTCGACGCAATTCAATATCATCCCGATCATCCGTTCTCCTGTCCAATTCACGGATGCGCTGGCGAAGAGTCTGTGCTTCGGATGACCGTAACCCACGCTGCTGCGCCATCTGAAAGGCCTGGTCCACCGAAATTCCTTCCTGTTCAGCACGATTCAGAAACGTTCGAAGCTGGGCATCGCTCACATCAGCCGCCCGCACCTGGGAAAGATCCTGTGCATTCAGCCCGGCTTGTGCCATAACAATATCAGATTGAGAAAGTGCAAGAAATAACGAAAAAATAAAAATCAGGAGAGTTTTTAAAATAGGTCCGTGCTGGTTCATAGGCATCTGTGCGGAAACGATGATATAGTTATGAATCGATTTGATTGGTGATGGTGGTATTAAAACAAAGCGTAAATATAAAGGAAAATTTATAAACTTGAAGTACCGGCCTGCAGATTTACTTATTTTTGGGCCCGGCCCCTTCTTGACTGACCCACCCTCCGGCTCCCTCCCTATGCCGCAAAAGAACGACATAAGGAGGGAGTGACTTTTTCGGACCCATCCCCCGGCCCCTTCCCTATGTCTGTGCAAACAGCGCACCGCCATAAGGAAGGGGTGACTTTTTGCAAAGGTTTTGCCAAGTAAAAAAAGCCCCTCCTTGCGGCGCGCGTTTCGCCGGAGGGAGGTGTTGGGGTGGGTCCCAGACGGAGGGAGTGACTTTTTGTGGAATGTATAGCCTTACAAATCAAAAAAAAGCCCCTTTTCCGAAGCGTCAAGGGTTTTTCAATACAGTTTAGTTTAGTCATTCAAAGATATTTATTGTTTAGGAGGTCAAAGAAGCCTGTTTACATCAGATTGTACAGCAATAAAATTTGAGTGAACTATTGTATGTAATGATTTGAAAAAAATCCGCTTGCGGATGACCGATTTTATAGCCCCGGATTTCAATCCGGGGTTGTAACGGGCCTCCTCTTTATTAGTGCCGTAGGTACGATCCATCTCAAAGGTTGGATTTGTGGGGGTATGGGTTTTATGCGGATTGTGCAGATGGAGTGATCCAACAAGCAGATTGTCCGTACCTGCGGCACTTGTCGCAATCAATGTCCATCTTGATGAGGCTGTCCCAAAAGAGCGTCATCCCGCACTTGATGCGCTCTTTTTTTGAACGCGAAGCGATAGCGGAGTGCTCCGAGCGCTCCTCTTTTATCCCACGGAGCGATAGCGGAGTGAAACGATACCCATGTAATGAAATCTCCACATTTTGCGTAGAGATGTCCTGGAGCAACGTTTGGAGATTCCTGATCAAGTCAGGAATGACGGGTTTTGGCAGGAGATGCCGGATCGGGGTCCGGCATGACGAAATATTTTATGTTTTAGCAATTTCTCGCCCTTCTTGGACAGCCTTCGCTCAAACGGACGTCTTATTGAACGCAGCGGAGCGAAGTCAAAATATGTCCGGTATTTCAAAGGCCTCTTAAAGTGTAATCTACAAAAGAAATGTGGCGAACGTATCTGGTCAAATTGCCCCTGACCTGCGGAGCCTTGACGAATCAGACTTGTTTGTATATCTGTATCAGTAAAATGAGTTCGTTCGTGTACCATTTCACAAACCAGCCGCCATTAAAATCAGCCCTTCATTCAGTTAACTGATTTTATACAATCCATCCGGTTGAGTTGTCTATCCCAATCCACTCAAAGCATTTCTCACAATTCAAAGAAATTTTCAATCTGTATCATTACCGCCTTCAGCTCTCTCGAGAAACCATTTCACTTTCTCTACATTTTCTGTGGAACCGATAAAAATGGGAGTTCGCTGATGCAGCGAGGTTGGCTGAATGTCCAGTATTCTCTGTTTCCCGTCGATGGCCATACCTCCCGCCTGTTCGATGATGAAACTGAGCGGGTTGCACTCATACATCAGCCTGAGCTTTCCTGTGGGATATTTACTGCTTGCAGGGTAGATAAAAATCCCGCCCTTCACCAGGGTTCTGTGAATATCGGCGACCATCGAACCGATGTATCTTGCCGTATAGGGGCGGCCGTTTTCGGGGTCTTCTTGCTGGCAATATTTGATATACTCCTTCAAACCCCGCGGCCAGGAGTTGTAACTGCCTTCATTGATGCTGTATATGGTTCCGTGAGCGGGAAGCTTATAATCATCAAACGAGAGTATAAATTCACCAATACCCGGATCAAGCGTAAAAGCACTCACTCCCAGCCCGGTGGTGTATGCCAAAATGGTGCTTGATCCGTACAAAACATATCCGGCTGCTACCTGGTGTGTTCCCGGCTGCAGTGCGTCATTCTCATTCAGGCTCTTCTCGGGCCGGGGCTGACGCATATAGATGGAAAAAATACTCCCGATTGAAACATTTACATCAATATTTGAGGAGCCGTCGAGCGGATCGAGATAGACGATATATTTTCCACCCTCACTGTTCAGGCGAACAATTCCGTCATTTTCTTCTGAAATTACCATGCAGGTAATCAGAGAGCGGTCGAGGGCCGAGATCAGCTGATCATCTGCAAAGAGGTCCAGCTTTTTAACCGACTCTCCGTGGATATTGGTTGAACCGTCTGCGCCAAGTAAATTGGTGATACCCGCCTTGTTTACCTCCCGGGAAATAATTTTAGCCGCCAGGCCGATGTCCCTGAGAAGCTGTGACAGTTCTCCCGTAGCTCCCGGGAACCGGTTTTGAGCCTGAATGATATATTCATCGAGAGTAACCAGTTTATTAGGTTCATCCGTCATCAATAATCCGGTCTTTATGTTTTCATTTTTTCGTTTAATCAATCAGCATTCTGAAAGTCTCTTCTTTGAAGTGAGTGTAAAAAATCAGATGGATGATAATAAACAAAAAAAATGAACGGATGAAGACGTATTGAGCTCAAAACAGAACTCTGCGGTTCACTGCGCTCACTGCGGTTAAAACGATAAGGTCAATTAGTTTGATTATGACAGTTGAGAAATAAGCCTGAAAAAATTAAGCAGGTATCAGGCACTCTTAACTTTAAGGCACCTCATCAAATTTATTGATGGTTTTCAAGGATCTGTTTATACAGGTCTCTGGCTTTCCCCTTTAGTTCTTCTAAAGTTCCATTATTATGGATGATATAATCGGCCAGGTGCTGAAGCTGCTGAAAATCGGGTTGTTTACGATCCCGTTCCAGAATTTTTTCATCGGAGATGCCGTCACGTTCCACAACCCTTTTAATACGAACATGCCTGTCGGAATGAACCATCACCACCACGTTCAGTTCTTTGGGTCGGCCTTTGTTCAGTAACAGAGCCGCTTCTTTGATGACCAGATGTTCTCCCTGATTCCGGGCATCTTCACAAAACAACCTGAAGTGACGGGCAACAGCCGGGTGTACAATACTGTTCAGTAACTCTACGCGATTTTTTTCAAACGCCTCCCGGATCAAATGGTTCTTATTCAGGCTTCCGTCAGATTGATAAGTTTCGTCTCCAAAAGCCTCAACCAGCTCTCTTTTAAGATTTTCATCCGAAACCATCAGTTTTTTGGCCTCATCATCGGCATAGTAGAGGGCGGCTCCCAGTTTCTCCCACTCTTTACAAACGGTTGTTTTACCAGAGCCGATTGCCCCCGTTATGCCTGCAATGATCATGTGGCCTCTTCTGTATTGACCATCAAAAACGCCTTCATAAATTCATCCAGATCGCCGTCCATCACACCCTGCACATCTCCGGTTTCATGATCCGTGCGGTGATCTTTCACCATATTGTAGGGATGGAACACATAGGATCTGATTTGCGAGCCCCACTCGTTGCTGCTCTTGGAATCTTCGAGGAGTTGTTTTTCTCTCTCTTTGATATTCTTTTCGAGCTCGTAGATTTTCGATTTCAGCATCACCATCGCTTTTTCGCGGTTCTGAAGCTGAGATCGTTCTTGCTGGCATTCCGCAACCACACGCTCCTCGGTTCCGTCGCTCAGTTTTCCGACCCAGATCAGCCGCACACCGGTTTCCACCTTGTTTACGTTCTGCCCGCCTGCACCGCTGGCATGAAAACGCTGAAGCTCCACATCAGACTGGTTGATATCTACCTCAATTGTATCATCAATAATCGGCGATACAAATACCGAGCAAAAGGATGTGTGCCTGCGTGAGTTACTGTCAAATGGTGAGATACGCACCAGCCGGTGCACACCACTTTCTGATTTTAAAAATCCGTAGGCATTCGGGCCCGAAACTTCAATGGTGGCACTTTTTAAACCGGCCACATCACCGTCCTGGTATTCTACCACCGACACCTTGTAGCCTCTCTTTTCGGCCCAGCGGTTGTACATTCTGAAGAGCATCACTCCCCAATCCTGGCTTTCCGTCCCGCCTGCACCGGGGTTGAAGGTTACGATAGCGTCTCTGTGATCATCGGGATCACTGAGCATGTTCTGCAGTTCAAGCTCTTTCAGCTGTTTTTGAAAGGTATCGATTTCATTTTTCAGCTCATCCTCAACGTCCTCACCCTCATCCAGAAATTGTTTGTACACGCGGATGCTCTCACGGAGTTCATCCAGTTCATCCCATTTTCCGGTAATTTCTTTTTCAAAATTGAGGTCGCGCATTACCGATTGCGCCTCATCGGGATTGTTCCAAAAATCGGGGTCTTGCGTTTGCTGCTGTAGTTCTATGATCCGGACTTTGCGTCTGTCATAGTCAAAGATACCTCCTGAGCGCATCAAGGCGCCCAAAGAGGTTTTCTACTTTATCAAATTGAATACTACTCATAAAAAAGTTTATCGGTTCAAAATTTTTGCGAGGGCAAAACCTATTAATAATCCGCCGGCTAATGCAACTCCAACTCCGGTTTCAGGGTGTTCTTTTACATACTGTCGGGCATTTTCCAGTTCCTTTTGGATATCACCCTGTAAACGATCCCCTTCTGTTTTCAGTTTTCCCATGATTTCATTATAGGTATGTCTTAACTCCTCTTTCTCTTTCTGCAGAGTTTCTTTTATTTCCTGTTCCTTATCTTTTAAATCTGCCATGATAATTCCTCCTTTTTTATTCCGTTGATTACTGTTCAAGCCGTGGATGCTCTATCCAGTGCTTGTTCTTTATATTGTAACTCATAAAGTTTCCGATAAATTCCACCTCGTTTTCTGATCAGTTTCCCGTGGGGACCGGTTTCCCTGATCTGCCCCTTGTGCATCACAAGAATATTATCAGCACCTTTAATGGTTGACAATCTGTGAGCGATTACAATCGAGGTTCTTCCCTGCATCATTCGTTTGCACGCCCGCGATACAAGCTCTTCCGTTTCTGAATCCACACTTGATGTCGCTTCATCTAAAATTAAAATTTTTGGATCATAAACCATAGCCCGAACAAAACAAATTAATTGCCTCTGTCCCATAGACAACGACGCACCCCGCTCCCGAAGTCTGTAATCGTAGCTACCGGGTAATTTTTTTATAAAATGGTGTGCTTCCACCTCTTTTGCAGCTTTAATGACCTGCTCGCGGCTAATATTTTCATTTCCGAGAGTGATGTTTTCCAGAACTGTACCTGAAAAAAGTGCATTATCCTGCAGGACCAGGCCAAAATTATTTCTCAGGTTCTTTAGTGACATTTCTTTAATGTCCACACCGTCAAGCAGAATTTGGCCCTCCTGAATGTCGTAATACCGAAGTAATAAATTAATGAGTGTTGTTTTTCCGGCACCGGTTGCCCCAACTACAGCCAGAAGTTCACCGGCATTTGCCGTGAAAGATACATCCCGAAGTATCTGCTCATCATCATGGTTATACCAAAAGTTCACATCCCTGAACTCGATTTTTCCGGATACATTCTCCAGGATTACCGGGTCTTTGGTTTCCATCACTTCTTTGGGTGTATCGAGCACACCAAAAATTCGTTCGGATGAAGCCAGTGCCGATTGCAGGGTATTGTATTTTTCGGAAAGTCCGCGGATGGGATTGAAAAACTGCCGCACATACTGAATGAAGGCAAGCAGCACCCCAAACGTTACCTGATCCATCAGTGCCCTGGCACCGCCGTACCAAACTACCAGTGCCATCGCCAGGCTGGCAAGAACTTCAACCAGCGGCCAGAAAATTGAAAAGTAAAAAATGGTTTCGATGTGTGCATCACGATGGCCGGCGTTAATTTTTTCAAATCGCTCTTTCTCCTTTTCTTCACGGTTAAAAAGCTGCACAATTGAGATCCCGTTGATGTGCTCCTGAACAAAGGAGTTCAGCCGCGCAATCTGGTCTCGGACATTCAGAAATGCCACCCGTACTTTGCTCTTAAACCAGAACGTGGAATAAAAAAGCAGCGGAAGCACGAGAATAGCCACGATGGTGAGCTCCCAGCTCATCACCAGCATAAAGTAGAGGATGAAAAATATCCGGAACAGATCCCCGATCATGTTTACGATCCCGTCGGAGAGCAGTTCGCTAAGGGCTTCAATATCACTGGTTGTGCGTGTAATGAGCCGCCCGATCGGGTTTTTGTCGAAAAACTGTACGTGGAGTGACTGAATTTTTTCAAACACCGCATTCCTCAGACTGAACAGCACACCCTGGCCAAACCAGCGGGTAATGTAGGTGTTTACAATCAGCACCAGAAATTCACCAACGAGGGCAAGACCCAGCAGCATGATGATCCAGAGTAGCCCGTCGATATCGTTAATGGCGATATAATCGTCAACAGCAACCTGCGTAAGTTTGGGCCGGATTGTACCCAGAAATGCTGCCGACAGTGTGAGCACTATCGCAAAAAGCGCCCACCATTTGTAAGGTTCAAAGAAGTAGTAAAGCCGTCGAATCAATGCAGAATCGACGGCTTCCTTTTTTTGATTATTACTCAAAATGCAGGTTGATTATTCGAAAGATACCGGACTCAGAACCGGTCGAAGTTATCAAAAGGAGTTCTCGGTGTTATATGCTTGGGCGGCCTGGATGAACCCTGGTCGTTATTATCATCTTTACTTTTTCTGTGACCCTGGTTATCCGGACGTCGTTTCCTTCGCCGGCTTGAATCGTCGCGGCTTCGGCTTTTACGATCTGACGAACCTTTTCGCTTTCTGAATCGTTTCTTGTCACCCTTGTCGCGCGATTTTTTTCTTGGCCCGCCTTTTGATCCGCCTTTATCGTCCACTTCTTTGATGTAAACGCGCTGTTTTACGATCCCTTTTTCCTGGGCAGGATTGGTGTAAATCGGGCGCAACTCTGTGGCCAGCCATGCCGGGAAAAATTTGGCTCTGGCTTCACGCAGAAGTACAAACGGGTTGGTATAACGGGCTGAGAAGTGCGCAATAACCAGAAGTTTGGTTTGCGCTTCGTTCGCCACCCGGGCGGCATCAGCCGAGGTGGAATGTCCGGTTTCTGCAGCTTTTTCGGCAAGCGATTCGCTGAAGGTTGCTTCGTGATACAGGATATTGGTATTCATGGCCAGTTTCACGGCATTGGGACAGTAACGTGTATCGGTAATGTAGGCAAAACTGTCGCCAGGCCGCGGATGGCCAACAATATCGTACGACTTAATAATAGTACCGTCTTCCAGCTCCACATCATCTCCCGCCTTCAGAGCTTTGTACTGCTCGTCTTCGGTAATGCCCAGGGATTCGGCTTTTTCGGCATCCACTTTCCCCGGCCGGTCTTTTTCCTGAAACCGGTATCCAATGCAGAATGATGTGTGGTTCAGCGGACGAGCTTCGATGTAATATTCTTCTTGATCCACTACCCTTTCAGACTCAAAATCTTCTTCTACTTCTACAAATTTGATCTCAAAATTGAGGTTTATTTTAGCAAATTCAATGTTCCATTCAACATATTGCTTAATGCCCTTCGGGCCGGCAATCGTTATTGGTTTTTCCCGTCTTTGCAGTTGAAGGGTGGACAGCAATCCAATCAGGCCTGAAAAATGGTCTACATCAAAGTGGCTGATCAGGATATTTTCTATTTTTGACCGTTTGAGCCCCGCCTGCAACATTCGCATCTGTGCGTTTTCGCCGCAATCGAATAGGTGTACATCACCTTCTCTCCAAAGGGCAACAGATGGCAAGTGTCTGACTGCTGTGGGTGTTGCTGATGCAACTCCTAAAGGTACTATGATCATAATTTATCTCCCGCTATGTTTATGGGCTTTTGCCGTTCAAACAAAAGAACCCCTGTTTTTGTGTTTTTTTAAATTTGAGCCAATTCCTGTTCGAGTAACTGTTTGCGATACATGTCGGAATAATGTCCTTCCATTTCTAATAACTGATTATGGGTTCCGTACTCTACTATTGAACCGTTTTTAATATAAAAAATTGTATCTGCGTTTTTTACTGTAGAAATTCTGTGAGATATCATAATTGTTGTGGTTTCAGCCAGTTTTTCGCGCAAATGTTCTAATATGGCTGCTTCTGTTTTCGTATCTACAGCACTGAGAGAGTCATCAAATATAACAATTCCGGGATCTTTAATAATTGCTCTTGCAATGGCCGTTCGTTGTTTTTGTCCGCCAGAAAGTGTAATACCTCTCTCTCCTACAAGTGTCTCAAATTTTTTCTCAAATTCCAAAATATTATCCAGAACCTGTGCATTTTCGGCGGCCTGTTCAATGTCGTTCTCAGAAGCATTTTCCACGCCAAAACCAATATTCTCCTGGATTGTGGTTGAAAACAGAAATGTTTCTTGCGGCACATAACCTACGGAGCGTCTCAGGTGAGTTAAATTCCACTCTTTCAGACTTTTTCCGTCAATAAAAATTTCGCCTTCGGTGGGATCAAAAAGCCGGGGAATCAGATTTACAAGCGATGTTTTTCCGGCACCGGTTCGGCCTACAAAGGCAACATTACTGCCTGCCGGTATGTTCATGTCAATATTTTTGAGAGCGTACTCTTCTGAATTTGGGTATTGAAAACTTACATTATTGAAAACTACTTCACCCTTTACTTCTTTCATAATTCCGGTATTGAATTCTTTATCGCGGATTTCAATCGGTTCGGTCAACACACTGTCAATACGCTCCCAGGAGGCCAGCGATTTTTGAAGCCGGTTGACGGTATAACCGAGCGAAGCCACCGGCCAGGTCAGATAAGAAACGTAGATCACAAATTCGGCAATATTCCCGATGGTGATCAGCCCTTCCATTACCATCATGCCTCCCTGCCATATTACAATCAGGACGGATGCCCCGATCAGGAGGTTCAGGGTTGGATGAAACAGAGATTCAACCAGATCGAGCTTGAGTTTCTTATTACGATAGTCATCACTCTCCTGCTCAAACCGTTTCTGCTCATACCCTGTTCTGTTAAATGCTTTAATCAGCCGGATGCTGCTGAATGTTTCCTGGGCTTTGCCTGCAATTCTGGAATATTGCTGCTGGATAATCAGTTGATATTTATTGATAAAACCGCTGACCCAATAGGCAAATGCCGAGAGAAACGGGAGCGGCAACAATGCCCAAAGTGTTAAATGCGGATTTACAATCACCATCATAGTAATGATAAATCCTGCCCTGGTAATTGTATTGATGGTGTACATCAAAACCGGGCCAAAATATTCCCGCACACGAGCAACATCTTCTGTGGCTCTCGTGTAGATCTCTCCGGAACTGTTTTCTGCAAAATAGCGCTGCGGAAGCTGAAGCAGTTTGTCCATGATTTTATTCCGGATATCAAACTCAACTTTTCTGGAACTCACTATCAGAGTCTGCCGGGTTGCAAACAGCAAAATACCATAAAGAGCCACCGTCCCGATCAGCAGTAATGAATTATAGGCAAGAATGGCTCCGGCTTCGCTGGAAAATAGCACATTGAAGAGAGATTCATATTCGGCGGTGTACTCTTCGCCAAGCAGCTCTACCTCATCCATCGTCTGCCGGATAAGAACCGGAATCCAGATAAGAAAAAAGTTCGCACCTGTCAGGAAAAGAGTTCCTAAAAGAAGTGTTCCCTTATATTTTTTTAAGTATTGATTTAGCTTTTTTAAAGAATCCACTGTGGTTCGTAACAAACAGGATTGATTGAATGAACCCAAACGGTTTACTGCCGCTTACCATTCATCGGGTTGAGCATAATCTGAACAGATACAGCTGTGCATCTGTTACACGATAAGGCCGGATTATTTTTTGAATTTATCAAGCCAATGCCTGGCAAGAAGATATCCCGACCTGTAGGCATTATCAACTGTATTTCCCTCAAAATAATCTCCAACAACAGCGAGTGGGGCTTCATGATCTTCCAGCTCAAAAAATGGGGCGTTCATCACTTTTTCGGCCCGGCTGTATTTCCAATAATGGAGCTGGTGCCAGTCCGGCGATGAAGCCCATCCGCCTGCAATTTCAGCAAAATCTGCAAGCATTTCACGAATCACGGTATCCTCATCACTGTTTTGATGTTTTTTTGTAAACTGTTTCCCTGCCTGCAGAACAAACGAGCATTCCTGCATATCTTCCCGTTTCGAGGCTTCATTAGAGATATAGTTGAGCTTGCAATTTTTGCAAAGAATAGCATTCCACTCGGGCAACTCTCTGTCTCCGTAACCCACCATTAAAGAGTAGGCGGGCTTGTAGGTGATGTCATCAATCTGGCGGATAATTCTCAGGGCGTTGGTTTCATCCAGCGTGGTAGAGAGTATTCCGTAGGCCTGCGGAGCCGGCAGCGCCACGATCACCGCATCGGCTCCGAATGTATGGCTGCTCGAAAAATTGATCATCCATGATCGTTTTCTTGTTCTGTTTCCGCCAATATAGGTCAGGCCTCCCACCTTATTTTCTGTTTGCACATCCACCCACCGGCCAAGATATTTTCCGATGCTGTTCATGCCGTTCACCGATGTAAAGATAGGATTTCCGGGGTCGTTTGGATCTTTATCGTAAAGCTTCTTGCCATCGTAAACAAAAAACTTGTTGCCCCATGTTTTAATCAGGTTTTTTTCAAGCAGTTCTGCAGTAAATTGCTGGAATTCTGACGATTCTGCACTGAAATAGGAAAGCCCGTGATCCAGCCTGGTCTGGTTATCTTTTCCGGCATACCGGGTAGCCATTCTTCCGCCAAAACCTCTGCTTTTTTCAAAAATGGTAACTTCATGCCCGGCTTTTGCCAGTAATCTGCCTGCTGTTAAACCAGAAATCCCTGCTCCAATAATGCCAATAACCATACTGCTGTATTTCTTTTTAATGCGTTAGTTAACTGTTATGCTGAAGTTAATGAACTATTCGGTTTA
Organism: Balneolaceae bacterium; assembly: GCA_007127745.1. Lineage (GTDB taxonomy): Bacteria > Bacteroidota > Rhodothermia > Balneolales > Balneolaceae > Rhodohalobacter. Next base: position 11,008 of record SKYV01000218.1, on the reverse strand, counting down.
CTTCCTGCTTTTTTTGGATGACTTCTGCCCGAATGCCATCAATCTTTTTTGGAGATTCGCAAAAATACCTGTCTGAATACACAATTTTCATTCTTTACGCTATGTGCTGATAAGATGCACTGCCGGTTTTGCAGCTTTTTTGTCGAGCAGGGCCGGCCAGTAGGCTACAACATCGCTTGCTTTTGGCCTTCCGCCCGCAAAACCGGTTACCCCGCCTGGCCCGGTAAGAATCAGCGGGGCGATCTCTTTACCAAACCGGTTGAGATCTTCTTTTGAATCACCATGAACCGAAATTCTCAACTGTACCTCATTCAAATCACGGTGATCTTTTTCCAGCTCGGCAGGATCTTCATTGCAGGCATTCAGCCCCACAAGCTCTATGTTCACATCTCTGAATTCGATCCCGAGATTTCCGGCTCTTTTTAAAAGTATTTCTCCGGCTGTTCGGGCTTTTTTAACGGCATCCGGCCAGCTATAAACCAGTGTGGACGACAATTTATGCCCATCGATATAACTGGCGGATATTTTATAGGTTGGCGTTTCAGGATAGCCTTTGATATCCCAGACTTTCACCCGGTTTTTACCCTCTTGTTCAAGCTGAATGGTGGTGAAATCAGCAATGCAATCGGGTGTGATATACTCGGCCGGATTACCGATTTCGTACAATAACTGCTCTTTTACAGTCATTTCAGAAACCAGTCCGCCTGTGTCTTTGTGTTTGGTTACGTAAAATGAGCCGTCCGGATAAGCTTCTATGATCGGAAATCCGATTTCTGCCAGGTTATGCACACGTTCCCAGTCTGTAAAATTACCGCCTGTCACCTGGCCGCCACACTCAATAATATGCCCGGCCACCGTTCCGGCTGCCATGAGATTGTAATCTTTAAAATCCCACCCGAATTCATACACCATCGGGGCGAGTGTAAGGCCGGTATCGGTTACTCGTCCTGTGATAATAATATCGGCTCCCTTTTGAAGTGCATCTACAATGGGCCGGCATCCGAAATAGACGTTTGCACTCAAAAGGTCATCTTTTACCTCAGAAATCGGGGCTCCGGTTTCCATATTTTTAAGTTGGTGCCCCTGGTCAATCAATTGATTCAAATCGGGCAATATATCGTCACCATCAACCACAGCAATTTTGATACCGCTGTACCCGGCTTCTTCGGCAATGGCGAGGATCGCATCTTTGCATGCGTTTGGGTTTACCCCTCCGGCATTGGAAATTACTTTTACGCCTTCATGTTTGATTTCGTGAAGGGTGGATTCGATCACATCCACAAAATCACGGGCATAGCCATATTTATCATTCCGCATACGCTGTTTTTGCATGATCGACATGGTCACTTCTGCCAGATAATCCATCACCAGATAATCGATGTTTCCTTTTTTTACCTGATGGACGGGAGCGTCGGGCAAATCTCCCCAAAAACCCTGGCCGGATGCAATTCTGATGAATTCTTTCATGATGGTTTTGATCAACTTTATTTATTGGCTGTACAATTTTTGTCTCAATAGTAATGGATGCGGTGAAGACGGAGGCAATGTAACGAGCTTCATTCAGCCGTTCAAACGAATTATTTTAGTTCTTTCATTTTGGGTTATGAATTACTGGATTTCAGGACGGCCATATCAGGACGGCCATATCAGGACGGCCATATCAGGACGGCCATATCAGGACGGCCATATCAGTAGATTTTCCGATGGTCGAAAAGAAAATATTCACAAATTATAATTTTCTGGATTCTATCATTTTTTTCTGATTTTTAACCGTATAGTTTTCATTTTACAAGAAATGATTCATATTAACTGACCGTTCTATGCTTCCACTTACCGCTCTCTTGACAAACGATGCCGTCATTTTTGGGATATTGATGGCTATTCTTGCCGTCATTTTTATCACTTCACACAGCAAGCATCCGTTTTGGCAGAAATTTTACAAGTTTGTACCTGCATTGCTATTATGCTATTTCATCCCATCGTTGTTGAGTACGTTTGGCGTTGTGCATGAGCCGGATTCAAACCTCTATTTTGTTGCATCCCGTTATTTACTGCCGGCATGCCTTGTTTTACTTACACTTAGTATTGACCTGAAAGGTGTATTAAACCTGGGGCCAAAAGCGATCATTATGTTTGTGACCGGAACTGCGGGAATTATGATTGGCGGACCACTGGCAATTATCATCGTGGGATTTTTTAACCCGGAAATTGTAGGCGGTGTTGGCCCGGATGAAGTCTGGCGTGGTCTCTCTACCATTGCCGGAAGCTGGATTGGCGGCGGAGCAAACCAGGCGGCGATGTATGAAGTTTTCGGCCCAAGTGATGAACTTTTCGGAGCCATGGTTACCGTTGATATTCTTGTGGCAAGTGTCTGGCTCGCCTTTTTGCTCTATGGAGCCGGCATGTCGGAAAAAGTAGATAAATGGTTCAAAGCTGATGCATCTGCCATTCACGAACTGCGCGATAAAATTGAAGCTTACAGAGAAAACATTGCCCGTGTACCCAGTTTTCTTGATTTCGTGAAACTCGGTGCCATTGCCTTTGTTATCACGGCAATCGGCCATTTGGGCGGTGATACCATCGCACCCTGGATTGCAGAGAACTCTCCGCTCCTGGCCAGCTTCAGCCTCGACTCTTCCTTTTTCTGGCTCATCGTCATAGCAACAACCGGCGGACTGATCATTTCCTTTACACGCTTTCGTGAACTGGAAGGGGCCGGCGCCTCAAAGATCGGTAGTCTTTTTATCTACATTCTGGTGATGACCATCGGCATGAAAATGAATATTGCCTCCATCCTGGACGCTCCCGGATATTTTGTAATCGGTGCTGTCTGGATTTTAGTCCACATCAGCTTGCTCTTGTTTGTCGGCTTTTTAATCAAGGCACCTTTCTTTTTCACCGCGGTGGGAAGCCAGGCAAATATCGGAGGAGCTGCTTCTGCACCAATTGTAGCCTCTGCATTTCATCCCGCCCTGGCGCCGGTGGGAGTGCTTCTGGCCGTTCTCGGTTACGCCCTCGGCACCTACGGTGCTTACATCACCGCACTGCTGATGCAAGGGGTTAGCTGAGAAAGAAGAGTGGTTATGAATGTTACTACTTCATAATCTGCGTTCGAAATAAAAAAATATCATTTCAGTTCATCAAACCTGTAACACTCCTGTTTTAAATTCCGGTAACTCAGGGTTGTGATTGGCACATTCAATCGCTTTTGAAATTCTGGAACGGGTATCCTCCGGGCTGATGATACCATCTACCCACAAACGCGCTGCGGCATAACGAACATCGGTCTGTTCGTCATAGCGCGACTTTATTTTTTCCAGGATTGCAGCTTTGTCGTCATCACTCAGCTCTTTTCCTTTTTTCTCCAGCGCTGAGACCTGAATCTGCGTGAGCACTTTGGCCGCCTGTGTTCCGCCCATCACCGCAATTTGTGCCGACGGCCAGGCATAGATAAACCGCGGATCGTACGCTTTTCCGCACATCGCATAATTACCGGCTCCGTAACTGTTGCCCACAATAACGGTTATTTTGGGCACTGTGGAATTTGCCACGGCATTCACCATTTTTGCCCCGTCTTTAATGATGCCGCCGTGCTCACTTCGCTTGCCGATCATAAATCCGGTCACATCCTGCAGAAACAGAATTGGCACTTTTTTCTGATTACAGTTCATAATAAAACGGGCAGCCTTGTCGGCACTGTCTGAGTAGATCACTCCACCGATCTGCATTTCGCCGGTTTTGGATTTAACAATTTTTCGCTGATTTGCAACAATACCCACACTCCAGCCGTCGATTCGAGCATAGCCGGTGATAAGCGTCTGCCCATAACCTTTTTTGTATTCCGTAAAACTGCCGCCATCAATCAACCCTTTAATAACAGACATCATATCATAAGGCTTGGTGCGGTCATCCGGAAAATCTTTCATCATTTCCGAAATACTGAATTCGGGTTCAACAGCTTTTTTACGGTTAAATCCTGCTGTTTGCCGAGGACCCAGATTATCAACCAGATTGCGGATGGTAAGGATACACTCCGTGTCGTTTTTCATTTTATAATCCGTAACCCCGCTGATTTCGGTATGTGTGGTGGCGCCACCGAGTGTTTCATTGTCCACTTTTTCGCCGATAGCCGCTTTTACCAGGTAACTCCCGGCCAGAAATACACTGCCGGTTCCGTCCACAATCAAAGCTTCATCACTCATAATCGGAAGATAGGCACCGCCCGCTACACAACTCCCCATTATGGCAGCAATTTGGGGAATGCCTTTGGCACTGATCACGGCATTGTTGCGGAAAATTCGCCCGAAATGCTCCTTGTCGGGAAATATTTCATCCTGCATAGGCAGATAAACCCCGGCCGAATCGACCAAATAAATAATTGGCAGATGATTTTCGATGGCAATTTCCTGTGCACGTAAATTTTTCTTGGCCGTCATCGGAAACCATGCACCGGCTTTTACAGTTGCATCGTTGGCTACAATCATACAGGTTTTTCCACAAACCGTTCCAATTCCCGTAACCACTCCTGCCGAGGGGCATCCTCCCTCCTCCTGGTACATCTCATAAGCTGCCCAGAGCCCGATCTCCTGGAAGTCCGTATTCTCATCAAGCAGAAGAGTAATCCGCTCCCTGGCTGTCATTTTGCCCTTTTTATGTTCTTTTTCAATCCGATTGGCTCCGCCGCCTTGCTTAATCTGTTCCTCTTTTTTTTGTAAAGAATCGAGCATTTGCTGCATCCAACTATTATTCATGTTCAGAATGATTTAAATTAAATGATCGGGATTGATAATACTGATTGTATCGTTCACGTTCCAAAGATAAACCTGTGAAAAAAATTCTTTTCAATCATAAACCCATTGATATGCAAAAATTTTCAGTACTATTGGCGGCTATTCTGTTCATTTCTGTTTTTGATGCAGATGCCCAACGGAGATTAACCACATATGAGTCTCTGCTTCAGCGAACCGACCGCCCTTCTTCCTATGTTGATCATGTGCTGTTACCGGCTGATGATTCGTCCACCCAGTTCACCGTAATATTCAGAATCGATTACGATTTTCTGCCTTTTTTGAGAATCAGGTCGGACATGGCTCCCCCCCGTGCCGATGCAGAATATTTTGCCCCTCTGCGGATGGGGCTCGAAGTGTTTGAAGGAACCGCACCTACGAGCCGCCGGGCTTCAAATGCACCCTCGGTTTTCAGAGATGCGTGGCAGGATACTATTTGGGTTGACACATTTGAGGAAACCAAATCCAGAACCGATTACACACAGGGGTTCATCCACACACTGCTTGACGAAGGTGTGTACCACTATGAACTTCAGTTGGCCAGGGCCGGATCGGTACGCGAGCAATCATCCAGCCGGCGAAATTTCACTGTGGAAAATTATGAAGAGAGTGAACAATCTGAATTTATTTTATTGAGCAATCTATCCGTTTCCGGAAATCAACTGAACGGAACTCTGCTTAACTACGGCAATAATGTTCTCTATGGGCAGGATTATCACCTCTTGATAAAATTACCAGCAGAAACAGCGGTAGAAACGGATGAATTTACTCTGAATATTCACAGGCTTTCATCCGGAAGTTCAGATGACGGAGACATTCGCCATACTGAAACCATCAGCACGGATCAGATTGTTAATCTCTCATCGGCACGGGTTTTTAAAGACGATGAAGAAATTTCACTGCAGGCCGATCTGAACAATGAGGGAGTCCGGTATGCTTATGTAGAAATTCCCAATCAGGAGTTTGAAAATGCCAGATACAGATTCAGGCTGATGACCGAAGGGCGGGATGAACCGATTGGTGAACGCACCATCAACTCGCAATGGATCGATATGCCGGTTAGCCTTTACAATCTGGATGTGGCTATTGAGATGCTGAAATTTATTGTAGATGACAATGAACTGAGACGTATCAATTCCGGGTCCACATCCGAACGGGAGAGAAAATTCAGAGAATTCTGGGCTCAGCGGGACCCTACCCCCGATACCGAATTTAATGAACTGATGGCCGAATATTATCGACGGATTGATCATGCCTATGAAAATTTTTCATCCCTGCAAACTCCCGGTTACGAAACCGATCAGGGCCGTGCATACATCTTGTATGGTGCACCCGATAATATTGAACGGCGTCTGCCAACCAACGCACCGACACGCGAAGTCTGGGAATACCCGAACCGCACGTTAATTTTTGAAGCCACCACCGGTTTTGGTGATTTCCGCCTGGTATCCGAATCGTAACGGGATAGCCAGTTTCTCATTCGAATCACATCGAATATATTTTTATTGTACTTTACAGAGAGGCCTTCTGATTAGCCTTTCACACAATTTTTTTCAAAAAATTTTCGAATTGATGAAGGACGATATTTTCATCGCAATGATTAAAGAAGAAATTAATCAGTACAGCCATTTACTGATGTTTGCTGACCGTAAGGAGTGGATCAAAAACGGTAATTTTGAAAAATTTGCTAACAAGTCGTTGCGTCAAATAAGAGTACTCGGTTTTTTTGTGATTTTATCTATACTCATTTTTTCGGTACTGAGCGTGATGCAGTTTATTGAATATGGCCACACAGGCGATGTGATGAGTTTGTCACTCGGGCTTGCATCGTGGGCATTTGTCATATTTTCAACCATTTACTACACACGAAATATCCTTCAAAAAAAGAAGAGTATGGTTCGCATATTAAAACTGCTTGAAGTCAGGGATGATTTTTTCCAATCCAACTCCAAACAAAAGGAGGCCTAATGAAAAAAATGATATCGGCAGCTCTGGTAATTGGCGGAATTTTACTTCTGTATTTCGGCTATCAGGAATACCAATCACTGCAGTCGGAAATTGAAGAGGCACTAACCGGCTCGCCTGATAGCAGTGCACTCTGGATGATGATTGGAGGTGCTGCTGCCGTTGCTGCCGGGCTGTTCGGGCTCTTTCAAAAACGTTCCTGACTATTTTATCGTTATTCTACTGAAACACGGCATTCTTAATTCTCTGCTTGAATGATGGTATATCAGTTCAAATCTCATTGGCAATATTTAATACAGAAAAACAATTTTTATGTCTGAAGGGCAACAATCAGACAACTTCTTTCGAAAACGATGGCTTCCACTTCTTTTCCTGATCCTCGGGCTGGCACTGCTCTGGACCGGAAACCAGGAGTATCAGCAGTTTCAGTCGGAAATTGGAGAATATGTAACCGCAAGGCCCGATAACAGAACGCTTTGGCTGTTGATTCTGGGAACGGCCGCAACTGTTGGCGGCATCATCGGCCTGATCAGAGGCCGGGCGATTTAATCGTTATCCGATTTTTCTTTTTTCAGCTTCTCTATTGTTTCATCCATGTGCCGGAGTAATTCCCATCGGTACATTCCTGCATTATGGCCGTCATCCCAATTAATTTTCAGTGCATGATTACCAATCGGTTCGGCCGAAATAATTTTGTAGGTTCGTGTTGGCTCAACCAGAAAAAGCTCAGGTTCAAATTGCCCCATCAGTTCGTGTCCGCCGCGGCAGGTAACACACGGGCAATTTTTCCTCAATCCAAACAGTGGGAATCGGCTTTTATGTCCGTCTGCCCATTCAATTGTCAAAAGTTGTTCACTGTTTCCCACATCAAGGGAAACCGGTTTAAATTTATTTTGCATAGTCTGAAATTGTTTGCGGTTCGCTTAAGGGGTTAGTAACATTACAAGTCTGAAAATACGTTCAATTCATGTGGATTTTAAACCTTTTACTTGTATTTGTTTTCGTTGCCGGTGCATTTGCCGGAAACCGCTCCTGGTTTACGTTTGACAAGCTCACGAAAACCAATGTATTAAACGGCACACTGATCATTCTGTCTGTATTCACGGTTATGATGGTGCTCTATGTTCTGGGCTTTTATCCGCAATCGGTTGCCGCTCCAACCATGATGGCAATCTATTCACTTATCGGCGGGTTTTTTACCGGGTATGCATATCGCCTGTTCTGGCTTCGAAAAGACAGCCTGCATCTGCTCTATCAACACCGCTCTTTCTGGATCGATCATGCCCCGAATCTGCTGGCCGTGGTGATTATTTTATACGGCATTTTCAGAACGGCGATTCTCACAGACCAGCCTGTAACCGGCATTCGCCTGACATCGGGCATCTCACTGATCTGTTTCGGCTTTTTTACCTGGACACTCAAAGCAGTGCCTGAATTTCGATCGAAGGGAGTTTTACTTCTCGACCGTTTCATCCCCTGGGAACAGGTGATTGCCTGGAGCTGGCAAAGCGAATCGGTGCTGGAAATTGAATACTTTGCCGAAGATGCACCGAAAGATGAGCGATTCCGGCATTTTGTTACATCAATTCCCGAAGACGAAAGAAAGGAGATCGAGATGATTTTATCATCGAAGATGGATGAATTTTCAGATGAACGCCAAAAACGGCTGTTTAAAGAAGATTGAGCATCCTGCTCTCATATTTTCTCTCTTTGATGTTCTACCATCACGCAGCGATTTTCCACATAAATCAGCCTATGTTTTTCAGCAAGCTTTTTCGCTTCCGGTGTGCTTACATTTAATTGGGTCCAAATTACCGGTTTCTGTCCCATTGTATCTGCCCAATCAACAATCTCTTTTATCATTTTTTTAGTGTACCGTCTGTTCCTGAAAATGACCACTAATTCAACGGAAAAGTCATCCGGCAGATGGCTCATTGATGGATAAGCTTTATGACCCAAAACAGATTCTTCATTCGGGTTTATCGGTATGATGTTGAATCCCTCACTCAACAAATATTCCGAAATCTGATGGCTGGTCCGGAATGGGCGCGATGAGCATCCAATAACTGCTATGGTTTCTGTTTGATTTAAAATTTCGTTAATAGACATTGCATTTCCACACGATAACGGGTTTCTATTCACAATTGAAGTTAAAAATGGGTATCTTTGGGTTTCAAATAAATTTATCATTAAAGAAAAGGAACATTTTGTCTAAAGCAAAAGACGGTGATACCGTAAAAGTACACTATACAGGAACTCTTGAAAACGGAGAAGTTTTTGATACTTCCAGAGAAAGAGAGCCACTTGAATTTAAATTGGGAGAAGGTCAATTAATCCCCGGGTTTGAAAAAGCAGTTATCGGAATGGCAGAAGGTGATTCTACCAAAGTGGACATTCCAAGCGATGAAGCATACGGAGAAGCGAGAGAAGATCTTGTCATAAAAGTACCTAAAGATCAGCTGCCTGAAGATGTGGAACCACAAATTGGTATGCAGCTACAGGTCAATCAACCCAACGGACAACCCATCCCGGTACGAATTACAGAAGTAGGCGAAGCCGAACTGACTCTGGATGCCAATCATCCGCTGGCCGGTAAAGACCTCAGTTTTGACATTGAACTGATTAACGTAGACGGTTAATCCCGAAAGAAAGTTCTAACGACTTTTTGGGGTTAAAAATAAATCATTTGGATCTGAATCTGTGAGAGCAATATGAAGCCCTCGCAGATTCAATTTCTCCGAATATTACAGCATTTCGGCATCTCCTTTCGGAGCAGTTCTTGTAATAAAAATGTAGTTGTGTGGGAAAAGTGCATCTTTATCGGAAACCACTATTCTGCAAATATGATCAACAAATCCTTTAAATTCTTTTCATGGCAGATTTTAATCAAACTGGTACCGTAAGTATTTCCTGTCCTCTGGGCCTCACTCCTTTTCTTAAAAAAGAAGTGCAGCAGCTCGGTTACCGGCCCATTGAAGTCCGGGAAACTGGACTTGAAATTAAAGGAACCTTGAATGATTGTATAAAACTCAATTTTTGGCTCAGAACGGCACACAGAGTTCATTTTCTGATTGATGAAAAACCGATTCAGAATCCGGACAAATTGCGCAACTGGCTGAAAAAACTGCCCTGGGAAAACTGGATTCCATACGATGGCTATTTCAGCGTTACCTCGAGGATTGATCATCCCACCATTGAAAACGACCAATATGCCAATTTGGTGGTGAAAGATGCTGTTGCCGACCGCATCCGCTTTAAGAAAAATATCCGTCCGGACAGTGGTTCAGACCTGCAAAATAGTGTGTTATTCCTTTACTGGAACCGAGATACCGCCCGGATTTTTATCGACACTTCAGGTGAATCTCTTTCAAGACGAAATTACCGAAGCACCTCGGCCTCGGCCCCCATGCAGGAAACCCTGGCAGCCGGAATTGTTGAATCCACAAAATGGACGCCGGGAGATCATTTCATCAACCCGATGACGGGGAGCGGAACCATTGTGATCGAAGCTGTGATGAAAGCCCTGAACCGGGCGCCTGCTTCACTCCGAAACAACTTCGGATTTATGCATATAGTTGATTATCAGGAAGATTTTTATCAGTCGATCCGGGATGAAGCCCGGAAAAATCAGAACCGGATTGAGAGCGGCCGGTTTATTGCTACAGATCACGACCCGAATGCTATTCTCGCGGCCAAAAAAAATGCTCAAACTGCCGGTGTTGACCACCTGATTGAATTTGAAACCAGCGAACTGGACGACACTCCGGTTCCCGATGGTGATGGTGTTGTGGTATTTAACCCGCCCTATGGAATGCGCCTCGGCGAAGATACCGACCTGCGGCCACTCTATAAAAGCATTGGCGACTATCTGAAAACAAACTGCCCCGGCAAAACCGGGTATGTTTTTACGGCCAATATGAAACTTGCCAAAAAGATCGGCCTGAGAGCAAACAGCCGGACTCGTTTCTTCAACTCCACACTGGAATGCCGCTTGCTGGAATTTAAAATTTACAAGGGAAGTAAGAAGTAAAATGTTCAACAGGCAGCCTGCCCGTTACTCAATATCTTATTTGAACCCACATTTTTACAATGGCATTTTCATGCCGGCCTTCCCATCTGGCAATCAACCCAAATATCATTCAACTGCTTTCCAGGCCGGACAGGCTGTCCGGCGTACGTGTTCAACGGGCAGCCTGCCTGTTACTCAGTAACTTTTTTAAACCCACATTTTTACAATGGCAATTTCTTGCCAGTCT
>SKYV01000252.1 GCA_007127745.1 Balneolaceae bacterium | reverse complement strand
CCGGCCATCGACCACTCATCCGACCATTCTCCCATGGGAGATGCCGGTGTAATCGGGTAGATAGCAATAACTTCACTTAGTTTATGCGCAATATAGGCTGCGGCTTCGTTTGCATCAATAGTTACTTGGTTCTTAGACATGTTATTTCCTCCGGATATTGATTGAATAATTCTTTCGAATTTTCATGAATCAGATAATTTGTTGTTCTTTTTGGGTAGTTTTTCCAGGTCAATGATTGGATCTCCATTTACTATATCTTCAGTAATACAATCCAGTGTTTTTGTTTGAAAGAGATGATAGACCCGATTTCGGTGTTCTGAATATTCATTATGTATAGGGCAAGGATTATCAGGGTTGCAAGGTTTATATTCAATACCACACTGATCAAAAATTTCAAGCCCGTCGATGACTTCAACAACCTCAATTAATGAGATTTCCCTGGCCGGCTTTCCAAGTTTGAAACCACCGCTGGGCCCTCGCATGGAAATCAGCAGTTTGTGTTTAACCAACAGTTGCAAAATTTTACTGAGAAAATGCTTTGGAATCTGTTTCACCTCAGCAATTTCACTCAAATCCACATTTCTATCCTTGTTTGAGTGAATCGCAATGTAACACATTGCCTGTAAACCGTAATGACACGATGCTGAAAACATGTTGGCATGGTTAATCTGAAATCTGCCGGCTAAATACTGATAACGATGGATCTCTCTGACCGAGAAATGTGCCTTGTTTGTATAGTAAAAGCACTTTACCGTTAATTGCAGATATTTGGATAAAAAACTCTAATTAAAGGTAGTAAAAAATTCATAAAACTGGCAATTCGAAAAGTGCAACCCGAAAGTTTAGACTGATTTTAGATAAGAGTAACCGCCGTCAGCCAGATTTTTGGGGAATTAAAATTCATCGTGCCGGGCGGCTTCCATCACCCTGAAAATGTGCAATATGTGAGGAAAAATGGCATCCATGCTTTCCCTGGCTCCATTGGTAGAACCGGGCAGGGCCAGTACCAGCGAATTTTTGATCAATCCGCTCACACTTCGCGAAAGCATACTGTAAGGAGTGCGGTCTTGACCGTAGCTTCTCACCGCTTCCGATATTCCGGGAATGTTGCGGTCGATCAGCGGGAGGAGGGCTTCCGGAGTTACATCTCTCGGAGACATTCCCGTACCTCCTGTAAAAATAATAAGATCGGTGTTCTTCTCAACCAGTTGAAGAGTTTTACTTGTAATTTGATCTTTTTCATCGGGAATGATGGTATATTCTGTCACTGGAATTTCGAGCTCTTTCAGTTTTTCAATAATCACTTTTCCGGCCCGGTCTTCTTTTTTTCCTTCAGAAATGGTATCGGAACAGACAATGACAGCGGTAGTCAGATTTTTTCGAAGATCAGATGAATAACCCTTTTTGCCACCTCTTTTTTCAAGTAGTTTGATGGAACCAATTTCAATATCGGAATCGAGTGGTTTCAGCATATCGTACGCAGTGAGGGCGGCAACACTGGCTCCATGCATCGCTTCTACTTCAACCCCGGTTTTGTAAATGGTTTTTACTTCCACGTCGATTTGAATTTGCAGCTCTTCTGTGTGGAAATGAACATCGGTAAATTCAATTGGTATGGGATGGCAGTCCGGGATGGTATCACTGGTACGTTTTACAGCAAAAAGTGCAGCAGATTTTGCAATTTCATAAAGATCTCCTTTCGGTACTTTTTTTTGAACAACAGCTTCGATAGTTTTCGGTTTACTTACCCTAACAACAGCCCGGGCTTTGGCATACCGCAGGGTTGAAATTTTTTGAGTGATATCTACCATTTTATTAATGAGATCTAATTCGTAAATAATCGTTCAGAAAGCAAGAATAAAAACGTGCCTTCACTTATCGGTTGACTTTCCATTGATAATCGGAATCTTCAAAGATTTCTCTGCCCCAAACAGGGAGATCATTTTTTATTCGCTCCACAAGATTTCTGCACGCTTCCGTTGCATCATTGCGGTGTTTGGAGGATACAAACACAAACAGGTTGATTTCTCCGGCTTTCACTGTTCCCAGGCTGTGATAAACGTGCATACATGTCAGATTATAAGACTCAAAAATTTCTTCCTGAATCTCATAATATTTCTCTTCGGCCATTTCGGTATAGGCTGTAAAATGGATGGCCTGCACGGTTTTATCCTCAATATTGTCAGCGCGAATCTGGCCGAGAAAAATCTGATGGGCGCCAATGCCCGTTTTTTTCTGGTGCTTTCCAATCGAATCTGCAATAAAACGAGGGCTTATGGAGCCGTCAACAAATAACTTTTTAGACTTTTTTTGTTTCTTTCTATCCATGTTATTCAACATTTTTTTGATTCCAGGCCTCAATTCCGCCTTTTAGATTCAGGAATTTCCCGGTTTGATATTTCTCTTTTAACTGATGTACCGCCCATGCACTACGCCGGCCAACCTGGCAAAAGAGAATGTATGTTTTTTGAGGATTGAAATCATCAAATTGTGCATCCAGTTCGGACAGCGGTATCTGCCTGCTGGCCAGTTCATTTGGCGGCGGACCTTCATCAGGTTCGCGAACATCTACAAACTCCATCTTCTCACCATTTTTTAGCCGGTTCATTAAATCAGCAGATGTAATTTCGGGTACATTTGTTGGTGCATCACAGGCAAATTGGTAACGGCTGTTTCTGATTTCTTGCATAGTGGCCGGGGTGATGGAATCCGTGTTCGGGTTGCGGCTGATTTCCAGAAGTGATGACTCCATGGTCAGTGCATCCATCATAAAAAGTTTTCCCGATAAAACATCCCCAAGTCTGGTTATAATTTTAATCGCCTCGTTAGCCTGAATGGCGCCGATCAAACCGGGTAGAACTCCCAACACACCGGCTTCGGCACAATTTTGAACAGTTCCCGGCTCAGGCGGTTCAGGGAAGAGGCACCGATACGTGGGGGAATCCTGCCCATTCAAATGAAATATACTTACTTGCCCCTGAAAACGGTGAATTGATCCGTAAACCATCACTTTTTCCATCACAGCACATGCATCATTGATCAAATAACGCGAGCTGAAGTTGTCGGTGCAATCGACAACTATTTCAAAATCAGAAAAGAGATTTTCAACATTGGCCGGAGTGAGTTGTTGGTTGAAGGGTTGAACAGATATCAGCGAATTTCGTTGGGTGAGATATCTTGCTGCCACCTCAGCTTTTGATTTTCCGATATCCTTTTCGTCAAAAATCACTTGGCGCTGCAGGTTTGTTTCATCCACCACATCATGATCAATAATCCCGATTTTGCCCACACCGGCAGCCGCCAAATATTGCAAAACCGGGGCACCAAGTCCTCCGGCGCCCACAACCAAAACGCGGCTATTTTTCAGCTTTTCCTGTCCGGATTTCCCGAAACCGGGAAGCATCAATTGACGGTTATAGCGCGATATGTCTTGATTGCTCAGCATATTTTATCCGCCGGAAAAAGGGGGGAGGAGGGCAATTTCGTCATTTTCAGAAATGTTTTCACCGGCTGATACAACTCTCCTGTTGACCGATACGACAAAATTGATTCGGTGAAATGAGGGAAATTTCTTTTGAACCTCGCGGACCAGATCATTTGTTGTTGTTACTCCCTCAACCTCAATGGCCGACGATTCGGCAATATCGGCCAGAACACCAAAAAGATTGGTTTTAACTGTCATAATAATTTCTTCTCAAATGTTTTCAGTTCACCCGGTGTATTGATATTTGTAAACCACTCTTTATGATACCCTTCTGAAGTTTCCAAATCCAGAAAAGACGTATTCATTTTTTGAAGGGCAACCTGCATTTTTAATTCAATATTTTTTAAAAACGTTTTCAAGGAATTTTTGCACCGCCGGTCGTAAACTGCACAGAGCGGTTCAATTTTTTGATTATGTCTGACTGCCAGGACATCTTCATCGGCACTGTTTTGCAGCAGTTGCTCAAGAACGAAATCCGGAACAAGTGGAATATCGCAGCTAAGGACCAGATTTTTTTTGGTTTTTGAGTGGAATAGCCCGGTATAAATACCCCCCAGCGGCCCGCAGTTTTCGATGATATCCTGATGGCAGGGAAACCCAAATCTTTTGAATCCGGGCTGGTTGGTGATGATTAGAACTGAATCGGTAAATAGTCCGGCTTTGTCAATCACATGCTCAACCAATGGTTTGCCGCCGATTTCAATCAGGGCTTTGTCCCGCCCCATTCGCGAACTTTTCCCGCCTGCAAGAATTATGGCCGTGATGTGGTTGAATAACTTCATTTTGCTTGAGGGTACTGAATCATCCGCTTTAGATTGAATCCATTTATCAATTTTTTTCAGGGAAGGGGATAAACCGTAACGGTTCTGCCCGCATCATACTCGTGATTACCGGCCTGTAATAAAACCAGTGCATCGGCCTCGGCAAAAGAGCGGAGCATATCTGAACCCTGACCGTAAAGCAGTTTTACCTGTTCGCCCTTTATTTTGGCTTTAAAAAAGGTGTCTCTGTTTCCTTTTGTACGGAAAGAATGTGCCAGTGGTATTTGTTTTTCTTCAGGTTCAAATTGTGAATTGCCACTCATTTTTTTTAATGAAGGCAACACATACTGGTAATAACAGACCAGTGCAGCAGCCGGATTTCCAGGAAGTGCAAATACCAGTTTGTTGTCTCTTTTTCCTGCAAATAATGGTTTGCCGGGTTTCTGTTTAACTTTGTAGAAAAGCTGATTTACTCCAAGATTTTCGAGCACTGTTTTAACCAGATCATATTTTCCGACCGAGATTCCACCCGTTACAACAACCACATCAGATGTTTCAAGCATTTCCAGCAGCAGTTGTTGGAGTTTTGGCTCGTTGTCTGTAACCGAATTGCGCTGATTGCACTCAAAACCATTCTGTTCCAGTGCAGCTTTGAGCATGAAAGAGTTCGACTCGAAAATTTGACCGGGTTTAAATTTGTCTCCGGGCCGGATCAGTTCATTGCCGGTTGAAAGTACCGAAACCCGGGGTTTATCAAATACAGGAAGATGGGTGATGCCGAGTGCACTCAGAAAACCCACGGTAGCCGGATTAATGTAACTCCGTTCAGCAAAGGCCAGATCACTCTTTTTGATTTGAGATCCCTTCGGGCGGATGTTCCCCTCTTCGGCAATTACACGTTTTAAAATCGTGACTTGATCCCCGTTAAAATCGGCTTTTTCCTGCCTGACCACGCAAGTGGTATTTTCAGGAACGGCCGAGCCTGTAAAAATTCTTGCGGCTGTGTTCCGTTTCAAATTACCTGTTGAGTGGCTTCCGGCCGGAATCTCTGCGATTACAGGCAGGGTAACCGGGTCGTTTTCGATTTGATCCGGATCAACATTAACGGCAAATCCATCCATGGCAGACTGGTTGAACAGGGGAATGTCCAGATCAGAAAAAATATTTTCAGACAGAATATAACCACAGCTTTCCGGCACAGGTTTTTCTGCAACAGGCATTAGCGGTGTGCTATTGAACAGAATTGATCTTGCTTCGGATATGGAGATCATTTTTTTATTTGAAACTTACGAACTTATTTCAGCAGTGTCATAAATTGTTCCGGCCATTGATTCAAGTATTCTTTCTTCAGCAATCCAGGGAATACTGTAGAGTTTGTCCGAGTGTTCGTTCTCCACTTTTTGCAGAAGAGGAATCTCCTCAGCGGCACGTTGTTTGAGAAGCGGATCGGAAATCGGAGTTGAACTTATGCTTTGGTTGGCAATCCAGGCATAGGGCTCAATTCCTGATCGTCTTAAATCATCCTGTAATTTGGTCGCTTCCGTAATGGGTGTGGTTTCCGGCACCGTAACGATCAGCAGTTTGGAGTATTCGGAATCCTGCAGCAACATGTAGGGTGTTTTCAGTTTGTTTGAATCCATCGCTGAATTTCTGAGCACCTCTTTGTGATAACTCCCGGTTGTGTCGAGCAGAAGTAGTGTATGGCCGGTGGGTGCGGTATCCACCACTACAAATTTCCGTTTGGCCTGATGGATAGCCCTGGAGAATGCCTGAAACACCGCGACTTCTTCGGTACATGGGGATTCCAGGTCTTCACGCAGTAGCTTCAGCTCCTCTTCGTTTTTATCTTTGCCTCGTTTTTTCAGCACTTTTTCGATGTAAGCAGCTTTCTCGGCATGCGGATCGATACGGTTTATATCCAGATTAGCGGGCAGTTCCATATTGCCGATATGATCCAGCAAATGTGCAGCGGGATCGGTTGTTGTCAGATATACCGGATAGCCTTTCTTTGCAAGTTTTATCGCGATAGCTGCTGCAATTGTGGTTTTTCCCACACCACCTTTGCCCATTGTCATAATAAGGCCATACTCTTTCTCTGCTGCGATTTCATCTGTAAGCTGATCCAGGTCAGGAAAGTGGCTAAGTTGATCATTGGTTAAAATGGTTGAGCTCTTTTCTTTAATTTCGTTTTTATCGAGCGGTTCAAAGACCTTTCGCAGCCGGTCGATTCCCAGCAGGTTATATGGCCGCAACGGGAACAGAATCTTTTTCATTTCTTTGAGCCGTTCGGGCATCTGTTCAAGTGCCTTATTTGCCATCTCTTGCATTCTTTGGGCAACCATGTCGGTATCTTGAAGCGGCTCAAAATAACCGTTGATCAGCAGAAGCTGGTTGGCAAGCCCCATCTCTTTCAGCTCTTTGCCGGATCGGTCGGCTTCGCGTAGCGCTGAACCGTCCGGTCGGGTGACCAGATAAATGGTGGTTTCATTTTTATCCTGAAGCCTGCTGACCACTTTTTGATATCGTTCCTGGCTGGTTTGCAGTGCAGACGAGGGGCCGATACAGGAAGCGCCATCGGGGTTTGATTCAATAAAATCACTCCAGACCGCCGGCAGTTCAAGCAGGCGAAGGGTGTGGCCCGTTGGCGCCGTGTCGAAAATCACTACATCATAAGGTGTCTCATCTTCGCCTCCTGCAACATAGCGGGCAAATTCATCAAATGCGGCAATTTCGGTGGTACAGGCGCCAGATAACTCCTCCCGGATCCGTTCAATTTCATGTTCAGGTAAAATATCCTGCATTGGCGAGATGACCCGGTTGCGATATTTTTCGGCCGACTGTTCCGGGTCAATATTTACTGCATGTAAATTAGGATTGCCGTTGATTTGTGTAATTTTTTCGGTGACATCAGTTTCCAGAACTTCTTTCAGGTTGGATGCCGGATCCGTGCTGATCAGAAGTACCGTTTGGCCTTCATCAGCGAGTTTAACGGCCGTTGCACAGGCCAGTGACGTTTTGCCTACTCCACCTTTTCCGGTGAAAAAAATGTACGGGGTAATTTCGGGCAGCATCATAAGGTAGCTCTTGATTATAAGTTTGGTTTATTGAAAGATTGAAAAATTAACAGTATCCGCTGCCGGGGGCACATCCGTTTGGAGTGATCCCAAGCAATTCATTGGTCTTTTGAACTGTAAATTGTGTGATTTGTTGTCGGGTATTAATGCCGGATTGCATAGCCCCGAGCAACTCCTGTTTGTCAATGCCAAGCTGTTCTCCTTGTTTAAAAGAATCTCTCATAGCCGTTTCGTCTCCTTCCAATACAGCTTTTTCCAAGTGAGTCAAAATTTCGTTTTTCTGATTTGCAGTTAGTCCATTACTACTTGAATATTCTGATGAGATCCCTGCCAGAGACATAAGCTCACTTCGTTCAGGATATCCGCTTTCCGAAACGATTTCACCATTTACCAGGATAATGGGCAGGCAATCCATTCCGCCGGATTTTAAGCGGGCCAGTATTTTGTCATTCTTATTAAAATCATCGGGAGATTGGCCTAAATTGTAGCGGTTCACCTCAACCTCCTGAGATTTCAGCCATTTTACATCGTTGGCAAAATCGGCCATGGAATCATCTACGTCCGAGCCGCAAACGCCGGTGGTGCAACACATGGCAGGGTCAAAAATTTCAATCAGGAGTTTCTTTTTTACAGAAGGGTTCATTTGAAAATCGTTTATTTATTTTTGTTGTTGATGAATTATCGTATAATTACGATTAATGATTGGCTCATACAAACAATGTTTATTTTTGGTTTAAAAAAATCATCGGGATTGAAAGGTTTCTGCGGGGCTCAATATGTAATCGGGTTTGTTCAGATGAAATGAAATGGAAAAGTCTTTGCCCACAGAAATACCAGATGAACCATCATTTAACAGCATTTATGAACAAATTCATCAGAAAGGTCGGACAATACAGACTGAAGTTCTTTGATGCCTCTCTGGCTGAGACAGTAAAAAATTCGTACTCCTTCAGATTTGCTGTTGATAAGCCCGACCGTTTTGAGTGCTTTGAGATGCTGGGAGACGGTGGCCTGAGCCAGTGGGAGAATCTCGGTAATTTCTCCGCATGTAGATGCTTTTTTTTCAAACAAAATTTTGAGGATTGCAATTCTGGCCGGATGGCTCAAAGCTTTTGCAATTTCAGCAGATCGTATGATTGATCTGTTTTCAATGGAAATATGGAATGCAGGATCTTGCATAATTAATCGCTATATTACGATTAAGATAGCACCATCATCATCCCAATCAAAGAAAAATTGGCATTAACCGACCAGAACAACCCATTTTAATCTGTTTAAACTTGTTGTACAATCTACACTTACCCGTGAATTTTGATCGAAAAAAGAATTTATCAGAATATTTATTTAGAAGATTGTGGCGGGCATGAAAATGATGCGAAGTGTGGAAAAGTAATAAATTGGAAGAAAAGGTGTTTTTCTTCCACAAAAATTTATAAGAAAGGATTATCATGCAGGTTAGGTACATGTCCAAATAAAATAAATCGAATTTATCGAAATGAAGAGACGAATCTTATTATGGGGAAGCCTGGTTGTGGCTATGGTTATTATTGGAACAATCATGATTCAAATAGCCGATCGTGAAGAACCGGTTCAAGTGCCGGAAACAGAATCAACAGAAACTCCGGAAGTCCGCGAAATTTTTGAAATCAGAGAAAATGACTGGATAAGAGGCAATCCGGATGCTGATCTTATAATCGTGAAATACAGTGATTTTCAGTGCCCGGCCTGTCGATTTTATGCAAGCTTTGACAATCAGATTAGTAGTGAATATGCTGATGAAGTTCTGTTTGTACGCAGATATTTTCCATTGAGCAGCTTTCAATTCTCACGGTTGGCGGCAAAATATGCTGAAGCGGCTGGCCGTCAGGGAAAGTTTTGGGAGATGCACGATTTGCTTTATATCAATCAGCATGTCTGGTCTGGGGGGGGAGCCGAAACTATTTTCCAGAACATTGCCGATTCTCTCGACCTGGATTCTGAACAGTTACAGACAGATCTTCTGGACCCGGCCATTCAGGAGAGAATAGAATCAGATTACCAAGATGGGCGAACGCTGGGAATTCGTGGGGTTCCAACGATCTATGTAAGAGGAGAACAGGTCAGCCTGCCAAATTCGCTGGACGCCTATCGAAGCTTGATCGAATCTAAATTGTAGTGTAATGCCTTCAAACACATCGCCATTTGCATTGGTACTTTTTTTACTGATATTTGCCTTTATCGGATTTGCCGACTCTGTGTATATGACGGCAGTCCATTACATGGGCGAGCTCCCGGTTTGCACCGTAATTGAGGGGTGTGATGTTGTGGCTATGAGTCCATATTCCACGCTCGGCCCCATTCCTGTTGCGCTGCTGGGTGTGTTATTTTACGCTTTGATGCTGATCAGCAGTATTTTATGGCTCGATATCCGCAATTCTGCCATATTCGGGTTCCTGCCCCTGATCACAATACCGGCATTTGGATTTTCGGTCTGGCTGGTTTATATCATGTTTTTTGAGATTGAGGCACTGTGCATTTACTGTCTCGTTTCTGCGGCATCAACTACCTTCATCATGCTCATTTCAATTCGCTTGAAACGAATGGCATAAAAAAGAATGTCGCAAAATTCGGCAGATATAAATGAGGTCTTGTTGTAAAATTGTGGTTCACATCCAGGGCTCATATTTTTCATTGGTAAAATACGATAAATATTTTCTGTAAAATTGCCCCTTCATTATTTTTATATATACTGTTGATAATAAATTATTTAGGTCAAAATTTAAGTCTGAAATTTTATTCCCGGAATAATGCGCCGGACTGCAATTTATTCTGTTCTTCTCTCTTTCTTTAAAAATTTGAGTTGTATCCGTCAAAGTTTTATCGCTATTTTACGATAAATAAAGTTGATAAATCGGGATGGCTATAAGAATCAAAAATCAATTCGCTTTACTTTTTTTAGGGGCTATTTTTTTTCTGAATAGCTCCACTGTCCCTGATCATTATTCCGAGTTAGACTCGGTGCTGAATACGCTCCATGAGTATCAAATGCTGAATGGGGTTGTTCTGTTTGCAGTGGGAGATGAGATTGTGTACAACAAGGCATTTGGTAAAGCCAATTTTGAGTGGAACATTCCCAATACTACGGAAACACGCTTTCAGATTGCATCCATAACCAAAACGTTTACGGCCTATCTTACAATACTTTTAGCCGAAGAGGGCTTACTGAATCTTGATGATGTCATTACCGACCATCTTCCGGACTATCCATCAGAAACAGGAAACAGAATTACCATTGAGCATCTTCTGGAACAATCATCGGGAATACCCGACTATTTAAACGATCCTGAATTTCTGCGTAAAGAAGCACTGCTTGAACACGAACCATCAGGGATAATTGAATATTTTGCAGATCGTGGCCTGGAATTTGAACCGGGAACAGACTGGAATTACGGAAATTCCGGTTATTATCTGCTTGGGTTGATTGCACAGAAGGTAACCGGAATGCCATATAGTGATATCATGGAGTACTATGTTACCGAACCATTAAATCTTGATGATACTGGTTGTGCCAAATCTTCATCGATTATTGAGCGGCTTGCCACGGGTTATGTCAGAAATCCGATTGGCTATGAGAGGTCTCCTTTTATTCACTCCAGTGTAGGATTTTCGGCTGGTATGATGTACTCCACGGCAACCGATCTGTTCAGGTGGTCGCGCACTCTTTTTAACGGACAACACAACGAAAGCAAATATCTGGAAAGGATGGTGAGCCGGCAAATTGAAGATTATGGATATGGAATTTTTATGGGAGAACAGCGTATCGGAGATCAAACTGAATTTGTGATCAGCAGTTTTGGGAATATGCCGGGATACTCGTCCCATCTGGCCTATTTTGAAGATAAAGATTACACATTGATTATTTTGGACAATACTCAGCAGTGTACCAACAGTATCTATTTTTCAATACGTGAACTTCTATTCGAGCAGACCCCCAGAATCGTTCAGGAACCCGGTTCCAGTCTGTTGGCATCCATAATTGAAGAGGAAGGTATAGAAGAAGCCATCGAATATTTTTGGGAAATCAACGAGACCCGGGCCGGTGAATGTGATTTCAGCATCCAGGAGTTTATTCAGCTCAGTAATTTTTATCTGGAAAGAAATAATCCACAAAAGGCTTCTCAAATACTTGAATTGGGAGCTGCGGTGCATCCGGGAAGTTCAATGATCCGGGATCGGCTTGAAGTGTTAAACGAATAGTTTTTTTTAAATCCTAATTGGATAAAGAGGTCTAATATTATACAATTGAAGTGAACCGAGTGCTGGGAAGCACTTTGATAAAGACAAACTGAAATAAAACTGCCGTTATGAAAAAACAAATAAAAAAAACGACTGGCCTGTTATTTGTGCCATTACTTCTGGCTGTATTTACTTTTTTAGTACTGCCACAAGATACAACTGCCCAGGATTTTGATATTCGCGGGCGCCTTCATATGGATGCATTTTGGGGAATAGATGATGCAGATGAATTCAGTAATGGATTTAATAATCGGCGTGCCCGGATTGGAGTAAACGGACGACTCACAGACAAATGGGACGGCCGTATTGAAGTGGATTTTGCCGACGGGGGATTGAGCCCAAATGATTTTCGCCTGCGCAGGTCTTTCGAACATGGTGGCCGATTATGGCTGGGACAGTACAAAGTTCCGCAAGGGCTTAACGAGCTGACCAGCTCAAACAGTATCACCTTTATTGAGCGGGCAACCAACAGCAACATGATTGCCGATTCCCGGCGTATGGGGGTTGCGTATTCCTACTACGGAAGGCAGGCAGGTTTTAAAACCATGGTGTTTGGCCGTGCATTAGGCCAGCGGGGAAGTATTGAAGGGGACATGCCACTCGGTTTTGCCCTTCGGGGAATTTATGCGCCAACCATCGGCAGCGGAACACTGCATTTGGCCAGCTCCATCGTATTTGAAGATAAAAAAGAAAACAGATCCATCGGGTTCAGTGACCGTCCGGAAGCCCGCGACAGCAGAGGAGGGAGGGCGCTGCTTTCACTTTCAATTGACGATCCGGGCCTGAACAGCACATTCAAAACCGGATTTGAAGCAGCTTATATCAACGGGCCGTTTTCTATGGAGGCAGAGTATTTGCAGGTTTCTGTGGATATCGATCCCGGAGACAGCCCCATATTTAATGGCTGGCATGTTCAGTCATCCTATGTGTTTGGTGGCAGCCGATCTTATTCGCCAGACGGTTTCGGTGGTGTAAGACCCGACACAGATGCAGGTGCCTGGGAAATTGCTGCTCGTTTCAGCAATATGGATCTCAACGATTCGGGTTATACAGGCGGCAAACAAAGTAATGTAACGATTGCATTGAACCGGTACGTCACCTCCAATCTCCGGTTTATGATGAATGTAATCTTTGCTGATATAAGTGATACTGCAGACGGCGGAGCATCAGACAGAAGTCCGGTAATTGGTGTGATGAGAGCGCAATTTCATTTTTAAAATGCAGCCCGAAATTTTGGTTAGCGACAAACACAGAACCTAAAAAGTTAAAAGACAATGACAGAAACGGCATCTGCTTCAAAATATATGGAGCGAACAACCAAACAATACAAATATGCACTTACGGCGGGAATTCTCGCCATGATAATTGGTGTCTACGGCGTGTTCAGGGTTCTTGTCCTTGGCGATCTGGGGGCACTTTCAACCGAGGTGCCCTGGGGGCTTTGGGTTGGCCTTTACGAATATTTCGTACTTCTTGAAGTGGGTGCAGTTCTCTCATTCATTTTGCTGAGGTACGGTGCAGGTATCAAGGAGCTCAGTAATATCGGGCCCATTATCATGCTAACGGCACTGGCGGCTCTGGTTGGAGCACTTGTCGCTATTTTTCACGACCTTGGCCAGCCATTCAGAATCTGGAGGACATTCCTTGCCCCCGATTTTGGCTCACTGTTAACCTGGATGATTTGGCTACACCTTGGTTACTCCATCATTCTGGTGATAGAGCTTTGGGCCTACCGAATCGGCCGCAAGGATATCGTGGAAAAGATGGCCTACGTCAGCGTTCCTTTTGGAATGGCATTGATTGCCATTCTCGGCTCGTTTTTAAGTGTCGCCGCAGCTCGCCCGCTTTGGAATGACCTGTTGCTGCCGGTCGTCTATCTCATTTCAGCTTTTGTTATTGGCAGCGGGGTGGTGTTGCTCCAGTACCTGATGTTTGCACCGGGGCGCGGAACTACTGAATACGGGATGATTGCCGTGAGGCTAGGCCGCTGGTTTTTTGCCTGGATCTTGTTTGGCATTTTTACGGCATTTACCATTTCTCTGGTAATGACCTATGCCGATGTGCCTGCAACAGCCATGATTCTAAAGGAGATGTTTACCGGAGAATTTGCATGGACAATCTGGGTATTCCACGTAGGACTTGGAATTGGCGTGCCAATATTTCTGCTGCTCTGGCAGGAACACTTTGAATCCTTGCGTAACAAACTGATTGCGCTTGGTGCAGCATCCGGGTTGATGGTTGCAAACTTTTTAATGGTACCGATGAATGTGGTTATCCCGGCACTTGCATTCAGGTACGACCATGTGCGTGATATGCTGGTTCGGTTTGACTATTTCCCCAAAATGGTCGAATGGCTGGTATTAGTATTCGTAGCAGGTCTTGTTCTGGTGATCTTTGCAATCGGTATTAAACTGGTTATCAAACCATTTTACAAGGCTACGATTCAAATGCCCGGCATCAGCGCAGAACAGGCAGAATAACAAGAAATTAAAAAAGACAAAACAATGAGCAGATTCAAAAAAAATAGTGAAGAGAAGCAACGAAATGGCGACAGAATTGACGAAACAAAACACCAAAATTCAGCCGATCGGGAAAGCAACGGAGGCATATCCCGGCGCGATTTCTTTAAATCAATAGGAGCAGGTGCTGCTGTTGCCGGAATGGCCACTTCATGTACACGAACAGATCCGAATGAAGGCCTTGAAGATCTGGAAGGTACAAATCTGGTAATGGTGATTGATCTTCAGCGCTGTACAGGCTGCGGCGGTTGTGACATTGCCTGTAAAAGCGAGAATAATTTACGGGAAGGCCACTTCTGGTCGCATCACATAACCCACACAACAGGAGAATTTCCCAATGTGCGCTACGAATATCTGCCCACACTTTGCAACCACTGCGAAAATGCTCCCTGCGAGAAGGCATGCCCGACATCGGCTCTGCACAAAGTGAACGGTGGAGTTACCGCTCACGATCCGATTAAATGCATCGGCTGCCGGGCTTGCATCATTAACTGCCCGTATGGTGAAGTTCATGCACATTTTGGTGAACCGCATTCGGAATGGAAAAGTGAAGATGAGCTTATTGAAGGTGTAACGGGATCTCCAAAAAGCGCACTGGAAGATACAGGCGGAAATGGAGTTCCTTACTACAATCCGGAGCGGGAGAATTTTGGTGAGGGCAATCGATACCATGGCATTGTGGAAAAATGTGATTTTTGTTTGCACAGGCTTAAAGAGAAAAAGTTGCCTGCCTGTGTAAAGCGATGCCCAACCGATGCCCGCATCTTTGGTGATCTCAACGACCCGAACAGTTCCGTCAGCAGAGTTTTGGCAAAGTACCGGCCATTCAGGCGAATGGAGCACCTGGGAACGCAACCAAAAGTGTTCTATGTGCGCAGCTTTAACAGCGCTGCCGACTATCCGCAGACCAAAGGCGAACTTGCTGAAATGGACGCTGAACGTATTGATGACTGGAAATTCTCTGACATAGATTATTTAGAAGCAGAAGATCCGCAAACCAGAAATATTGCCATGCTGATGAATGCCGACAGGCAGGGTAAAATCGATCATTCAAAAAAAGCTCAGGAAGAACAGCTTTTTGGATAATTAATGCATCTAAGAACGTAATATCATGAAAAAAAAGAACAACAATACCACCAATTCAAGAAAGTCATTCTTAAAAAAAGCACTGATGGGCGGCACCGCGGCAACACTGGGAACTGTGATGGCTCCCGGCTTGTCTACATTAAAAGCTTCAGACATTGAAAACAGACAGGCTCCGAGAGCTGGGCAAAATGGCCGGTGGGAGGCTTCCTCCTGCCTGGGTTGTACATCCTGGTGTTCGGTTCAGGTGTATGTTCAGAATGGTCGTGCAACGAAAATCCGCGGCAACCCAAATTCAAAAGTGAATGGTGAAAACCTTTGTGTACGGGGACATCTCGGATTACAACAGGTGTATGACCCAGATCGGCTGAAGCAGCCCATGAAGCGAACCAACCCCAACAAAGGGCGGGACGAGGATCCCGGGTTCGTACCTATTAGCTGGGATGAAGCTCTTGATACCATCGCAGACAAAATCATGGAGCTTCGCAACAATGATGAGTCACATAAATTTATGGTTACGCGTGGCCGTTACACTTACCTGCGGGATATTCTTTACGACAGGCTGCCAAAAATTATCGGTTCGCCCAATAATATTTCCCACAGTGCGATCTGTGCTGAAGCCGAAAAGTTTGGGCCTTATTATACCGAAGGCATATGGGCATATCGCCAGTATGATGTGAGAAATGCACGCTATGTACTATGCTGGGGGGCTGACCCAATAGCCACCAACCGTCAGGTATCATACTATAATAATGCCTGGGGCGAAGTTTTGTCGCGGGCCAAAGTTGCCACCGTAGAGCCAAGGTTGTCGGCAACGGCTGCAAAATCAGATGAATGGCTTCCGGTCATCCCCGGAGAAGATGGCGCCCTTGCAGTAGCTATGGCACACGTCATTTTAACAAAAGGCCTCTGGTATAAGGAATTTGTTGGGGATTTTGTGGATGGAGAAAACCGGTTCAGAACCGGAGAGACTGTTGACGAAAACCTGTTCGATGAAAACTACACACACGGGTTGGTGAAATGGTGGAATTTTGAACTGAAAGACCGCACACCCGAATGGGCAGCTGAACGCTGTGGTGTTTCTGCTGATCAGATCGAAAGGGTAGCTACACAATTTGCCGAAGCGGCCCCGCATGCTATTTGCTGGGTAGGAGGAGGCCCCACCATGCAGGTCAGGGGTGCATACAACTCAATGGCAACACATGCACTTAATGGTCTGGTTGGTTCGGCAGATAACCGGGGAGGCACCCTCGCATCCAATCCCGAATACTCCCGGGGATTTCCGTCAGTTGACCCGTTCCTGGATGATATTGCACGAGAAGGAATTTCCAGGCCAAAAATTGATCAGCGCGGATATCTTGAATTTCCGGCTCTGAATGGAGGAAGATCGGGCGGCGGAGTAGTGACCAACCGTACGGCCGACGGCATTCTGGATGAAGATCCTTATGATATCAAAATGATCATTGCGTATTTCAACAATTTCGCCTTTTCTAATCCACAGAGCGACCGATGGGAAAAAGCGATGAGCAAAGTTCCGTTTAATGTTCATTTAACCACACATGCCACAGAGTACAGCATGTTTTGTGATATCGTGCTTCCGGCAACACACCATATGTTCGAGCGTCACGGATTTATGAAAAGCATCGGAAATGCTCACAGACAGTTACCGTTAAACCGGCCTGTGATTGACAGAGTTTGGGATGTAAAAACTGACGAAACTGAATTCTGCTGGCTGCTTGCTGAAAAACTGGCTGAAAGAGGATTTTCGAATATGTTGGATCATTTCAAGGAGTACCGTGATCCGGAAACCGGAGCAGCACCGGAAAACGAAGAGGAGTTCGATCTTTATGCACTAAAATATGCAACCAGAAATCTGTGGCATCCCGATTATTACCAGGGGGGTGACCGTTTCGATGGATGGGAAGATTTCTACCAGGCCGGAGTCTGGAATTCCAATCCGTATAATTTCCGGGGGCGCTGGGGAAATATGAACACCAAAACCCGTAATTTCGAATTCTATTCCGAAACGTTAAAAGACGCACTCGAAGCTCATGCAGAACGGCACAACACAAACGTCGATCATGTTCTTGAGACTACGCATTATTTGGCTCGGGGTGAGAGGGCTTTTGTACCGCACTATGAAGAGCCGCTGGTGCATGGCGAAAAATCTGAAGATACTTTCCATCTGGTGGATTACAAATCACGGCTGAACCGAGAGGGTCGTTCACAAAACTGCACATGGTACTATGAGATGAAAGACATCGACTTGGGGAATGTAGTTGGAGAAGATGTGGCACAGTTCAACCCGAAAGATGCCAGGCGCCTGGGGCTGCAAAACGGAGACCGAATCCGGCTCTATTCTGATTATGGCGAACTGGAATGCACAGCCAATCTATGGGAAGGCGTACAACCGGGAACAGTGGTGAAGGCATACGGCCAGGGGCATTGGGCAACCGGGCGTCACGCATCCAAAGAGTTTGGCAAAACACCAAGAGGCGGCAACAACAACCAGGTGCTACCGGCCGATTACGACCGTCTGAGCGGCTCTTCGGCATTTTACGGTGTGGTGCGTCTCCGTGTTGAAAAACTGGAAAAACAACATGCCTGACAATAAATTACACCATGAATTAGCAGGTGAATTATGACCAATGACAATCAAATAAACGGAGAATATTCTGTGAAGCAGAACGCATCGAAATCCCAAAACCCATCAATACCGGAGGATACAGAACAGCGAGCAGTAGTTTATAAATTGCTGGCAGATTGTTATCGTCCTCCGGATGATATGATTCACGAGGATTTTGAAACATTAAAGGGGCTTTTATGCGAACCCTCACAGGATATTGAACCCGAACCCATTGAGAAAGTAAAAGTGGATCATGCCCGGCTGTTCATCGGTCCGCTTGAGTTGGTTGCACCTCCTTATGGTTCTATCTATCTCGAAGGCGATGGAAAGCTGATGACCGGTTCAACAGAAAATGTACTGCATTGGTATGGTTCGGAAGGGATGGAAGTGATGATGAAAGATATGCCCGATCACATTCGGATTGAACTGGAATTTATGTACTATATGGTTTATCGGGAATTTGAAGCGGAAGATGAGGCTGCAGAATGGCAAAAAAAGCAACAATTATTCCTCAAACAACATCTTTCACAGTGGATTAAACCATTTGAAAAGAGGGTGAAAAAAGGAACCGAAACCCGATTCTACAGAGAGCTGGTTGAGATAACATCCCGGTTTGTTTTGGGCGATCTGGAACTTCTGGAGCAGAACCAAAATTGAGAAAAATTTGTTATTTTCTTCTTTGAAATTATACAATCAGAAGTTTAACAAATAAATTAAGATTCAAATGTTTTACGATTACAGATGTACAAAGTGTGAAGATATTTTTGAAGTGAGATTATCACTGGCAGAAAAAGAAAATGGAAAACCGGTAGAGTGCTCCAACTGTGGTTCTGTAGAAACCCGGCAGATGATCAGTGCATTGAATATTGGGGGAGGCTCTGCAGCCAGCCAGCCCGAAAAAGTACCGGCGCCATCATGCTGCTGTGGTCCGGCCGGCAGTTGTTCCATTTAAAGCTTTATAAAGTTGGAATCTGAAACAGGAAGAGCAGGCACCATCTGCATAAATTTCAATAACCTGAGCCTGATGATATGTTGAAAAGTACTCATTTGGCAGGATAAAATGTATGGTTTTATGAAACCGAAAAAAGATCAAATACCGAAAGCATTTACAAATTTTACTGAAACATATCCCGAAATTGCAGATGCATACAGCAAACTTGGTCACTCTGTGCACAGTACAGGACCGATTGCCCAAAAATCAAGGGAATTGATAAAATTGGGGATTTCGTGCGGAGCTCAGAAGGAGGGAGCTGTGCACTCGCACACGCGAAAAGCGCTGGAAGCCGGAGCTTCAATAGAGGAAATCCGACAGGTGGTATTACTGACGCTACCCACACTCGGTATGCCCTCCATGATGGCGGCTATGACCTGGGTAAACGATATTCTTGAGGATTAACATGCAAACCTTACGGTGCTATTCTGCCCAACCGCGAAAATTTTTATTATGGGTGTAGAATGGATTGGGCTAATGACCTTCGGTGTTTTTGTGATTGCTGTAATGTATTCCACTGTGGGTCACGCCGGGGCATCCGGATATATTGCAGTCATGTCGTTGTTCAGCGTGGCGCCCGATGACCTGAAACCGGCTGCTCTGAGCCTGAATATTTTGGTTGCCATTATTGGAATCAGCCAGTTTTACAAGGCCGGTCATGTAAAATGGAAGTTTACCTGGCCGTTTATCGTTCTCTCGATTCCGGCAGCCTTTTTGGGGGGATATATCAATCTTCCGTCAACTGTTTTTACCATGCTGGTTGGATTGATTCTCCTGTTTTCAGGTATACGATTTATCTTCAGAACCCATGAACCGGATCAGGTAAAAGCCGTTTCAAAAACAAAAAGGATTTCATCAGGAGCGGGAATCGGATTTCTAGCAGGATTGACAGGAACCGGTGGCGGAATATTTCTGTCGCCGCTAATTTTGCTAATGAAATGGGCGCCCGTGAAAGTGACTGCCGGAACGGCCATTGTTTTTATTTTGGCCAATTCCATTTTTGGACTTGCAGGGAACTATACGGCAACACTTACACTGCCGGGATTTATTTTACCGCTGGCCGGTGCAGTAATTGCCGGCGGTTTTGTCGGCTCGTACTTGGGCAGTAAAAAATTGGATGATATTATCATCAAACGTACCTTGTCGATAGTTTTATTTATTGCAGGTGTAAAGCTAATTCTTACATAATCTTAACGGCATACTTTTTGTTTATAACCGTAATATCCTATGCTGAAAGACCAACACGGAAGGATACATAACTACCTTAGAGTTTCGCTGACCGAGCGATGCAACCTGCGTTGTACCTACTGTATGCCGGCAGATGGCATAGAACTAACCCCGAAAGAGCATATCTGTACGTACGAAGAGATGCTTGATATTATTGATACGTTTATTGCGCTTGGTGTTAAAAAAATCAGGATTACCGGTGGTGAACCGCTTGTCAGAAAAGATGCTGACATCATTTTTAATGAGCTTGGAAAACGCCCTGTTGAACTCGCATTAACTACCAACGGTATGTTGTTGGATCGATATTTTGATGTTTTTGAATCGTGCGGACTAAAAAATGTGAATGTCAGTCTGGATACACTGAGCCCTGAAAAATATAACTTCATCACCCGACGTGACGGATTCAGCCGGGTGATGGAAAATATCAGGGAGCTGATTACCCATGGATTTAACACCAAACTGAACATGGTGGTTATGAAGGGCGTGAACGATGAAGAAATTCTTGGTTTCGCTGAATTAGCGAGCAAAATGCCGATTGTCGTCAGGTTCATCGAATTTATGCCGTTCGACGGCAACCGCTGGAATAATGAACAGTTGTTTTCAGCCATGGAAATAAGGGAGAAGCTGGGCGAAAAATATCAGATATTTCGTTCTGAAGATGCAAAACACGATACAACGAAGCATTACAGTATTGAAGGTTTTGCAGGTCAGCTCGGCATTATCAGTTCAATGAGCGAAGAATTTTGCGGAAGCTGCAACCGGATCAGGTTGCTGGCCAATGGTTCAATCAAAAATTGCCTCTTTTCTAACGATGAAACCAACCTGCTCGAACCCTACCGGAAAGGGGAGGATCTTGAACCCATCATTCGCCAAGCCATTTACAACAAAAAGGCAAAACATGCCGGTATGTTCCAGCTTGCATCACAATCAAACCGTTCGATGACAACCATTGGCGGTTAATATTCAACGTATACATTTCTTCGGTAAAAAATATGCTAATCACCCTCATTCTTTCATAATAAATTCTTATATTCGTAATAATACGAATCTAATTTGTTCCTATGAAGGTAGATGTCAATACTTACACAGAACGACAGCAATTAATCGCAAAATATTCAAATGCGCTTGGCAATCCTATCAGGGTGGCAATTCTTGAATTGCTGAGTTCCGATAAATGTTGTTATCACGGTGATATGTTTTCTCATCTTCCGGTTGCCAAAAGTACACTATCTCAGCATTTAAAGGTGTTAAGTGATGCAGGCCTGATCCAGGGCGATGCCGATCCGCCAAAAACCAAATATTGTATAAACAGAGAGAACTGGGGGCTTGCCAAAGGCCTTTTGCTT
The DNA here is from genome assembly GCA_007127745.1 of Balneolaceae bacterium. Lineage (GTDB taxonomy): Bacteria > Bacteroidota > Rhodothermia > Balneolales > Balneolaceae > Rhodohalobacter. The sequence goes on along the minus strand of SKYV01000252.1, from coordinate 1,084 downwards.
GGTTTTTTCGACTGAGAAATTATTCTGAATAAAGTTCGTAATATTACGAACTTTTCGTATATTTACGAAGAAATATTAACCAAAAAAGAGACAGAATGAAAAAAATTAAAATACTTGGCCCCGGTTGCAGAAAATGCCAAATCGCTTACAATAACGTGCTGGAAGCAGTAGAGCAGAGTGGTGTGGAGGCAGATGTAATCAAAATTGAAGATTTAGAAGAAATGATGAGGTATAATGTGCTGGCAACTCCGGTGTTAATGATTGACGAGGAGGAAAAAGTAGCCGGGAGAGTGCCTAATGTAAATGAAATCAAAGAATTTCTGAGTACACAATAAATATAAGAGAGATGTAAGGGTTGAAAGCCTGAAGATATAAGTAACCCATTATGTTTGACTGGACACAGCAATTAGCTGACTGGATTGTATATACTGTTTTAAAACTTGGAGCCGAAACACCGGTTGGCAATGCACTGAATTTCTTTATCTACGATACGATCAAAATCCTGATTCTGTTGTTTTTGATCGTGTTTATCATGGGAATTGTGAACGCCTACTTTCCGGTAGATCGATTACGGGATTTTCTTACCAACAAGAAATTATATGGCTTCGAATACTTTTTTGCAGCTCTATTTGGCGCCATTACACCGTTCTGTTCCTGTTCGTCCGTTCCGCTTTTTATCGGATTTGTACGGGGCGGGATTCCGCTTGGAGTAACCTTTGCATTTCTGATTACATCACCTCTGGTCAATGAAATTGCATTGGCCCTCTTTCTGGGTATGTTCGGAGTGAAAGCCACTTTGATTTATGCAGGTTCGGGTATACTACTTGGTACCCTGGGTGGTTTTGTTTTGGGCAAAATGAACCTGGCCCATCTTTTGACAGAGTGGGTAAAAAATCTTCTTCATAATGCACAGAAAGTTTCAGAGGAATTTGAACAGAAAAAACTGAGTTTCTTTCAGCGATTGCCCAACATCACAAGAGAAGCATGGCAAATTGTGAGCGGTGTTCTTGTTTATATTATTATCGGAATTGGCATCGGGGCTTTTATGTACGGTTATGTTCCTGAAAATTTCTTTGAAACCTAT
>SKYV01000015.1 GCA_007127745.1 Balneolaceae bacterium | reverse complement strand
TTGCTTACTATACACGCGATCTTGGTGGCTGGGGAGGAGATGGCCGGATTGATATCAGCCTGGTCAGCCAGACCGACCGGGATGTAACAGCCGATGAAATTGCCAGCAACCTTCGCGACCGGATTGAGTACGCCATTCCGGGTGCGGATATCCGAGTATACACACGGGGTGGCCTATGGATTATGAGACGAATATTTCGATCCGGTGGCGGTGATGAGGATGCATCTGTAAGTATTCAGCTGAGAGGTCATGATCTGGAAACTTCACAGCAGCTTGCCAGGACAGTGCGCAATAGGCTTCAGGCGGTTGATGGTGTAACTGATGTGGAGATTGAAGAATCCGAGGGACGGCCGCAGCAGGACATCCGTGTTGACAGGGAGAAAGCGGCTGAACTGGGGCTGGGCGTCAATGAAATTGCTTCCACCATTCAAACCAATGTGGCCGGAAGCCGCGCCGGGGTTTTCCGCATTGATGGCGAAGAACGCCCGATTATGGTGCGTCTGCGACCCCAGGACCGGGTTGATATTGACGATATCGGGAACGTGAGTATTCGGGCGGCCAGTGGTGAAATTATTCCGGTATCATCCGTTATTGATCAACGAAGATCACGTGCGCCCACTTCCGTTAACCGGGTTGACGGACAAAGGGTGATGTATATCACGGCCGAGCTTGAAGAAGGGGCCACGCTGGGAGAAACAGTACCCAGAATGGAAGCGGCTCTTTCACAGGTTAATTTTCCGGAAGGATATTCGGTTTACTTTGGAGGAGAATATGAAGAACAGCAGCGTGCACGCGACGATTTTACCATGGCCATTATTCTCTCGCTGATTTTGGTTTATATGGTTATGGCTGCACAATTTGAGCGTTTTCTCGATCCGCTGATCGTGATGTTCTCGGTTCCGGTGGCACTGATCGGAATTGTGCCGACCTTGATTATTACCGGCACCACCATCAATATGCAGAGTTTGATGGGCGTTCTGATGCTGCTCGGAATTGTGGTGAACAATGCCATTGTGTTGATTGACTACATAAATCTGAAGCGAAGAGAAAACGAGGAAATGAGCCTGCTTGATGCGGTTATCGGCGGTTCGAGACTTCGCCTGCGGCCCATATTGATGACCACCTGTACAACCATCCTGGCGATGGTTCCACTTGCTGTTGGCATTGGCGTAGGCGCCGAAATTCAGGCAGCTCTTGCACGTGTTGTAATCGGCGGATTGCTTGCTTCAACCCTGATTACCCTGTTCCTGATTCCCATTGTGTACCTCGGTTTAACCCGGTCGGTTCTGAGATTGAAAGCCTGGCAGCAGGAAACCTGGGCGCAAATGCGCGAAAGGTTTATCGTTCAAACCGGGTGATCTTTTTTTTAAATAGCTTGCAGTGTGTTTGATACGGAGCTCGATATAATTTGAGCTCCGTAATTAATTGACTGCCGGTAATGTATACGGTTAGAACCAACTACTCTTCCATAAAACTCCGGTACGGGTTATTGTCTGCCAAATTCCATAGCTGGTGGTTAACCTGATTTTCATCCCTGTTGTTAGTGCAGGGAGAGATGCTGTGAGCCGTAAGTTCAGTGATAAAATAATCGTACCAGACTTGCTGATACAGAAAATTCATCCAGAGATGGTCTATTTCTTCTTTTGTCAGGCGGCCTTTAATATAATCTTCAATTTGTTGATGGATGGTTCGCATAAGAATCGGGGTTTTATTGTATGAACCGAAAAACCTGAAATCCTTACAAAAAAATTGAAAATAAAGAAAGGTTGAAGTTCGAATGTGATGAATACAAATCAAACAAAACATCGAAAAACCAGGTGAGAGCAAATTTTTCGAACAAGGTTAAATATATATCACCGGTGATGATTTAACTTTGATATTTCGGCAGCTTCCTTGATAATCTTGTTGATTTTTCCGGGTTTCACGCCTGCTTCATGTAATACTTTTTTATTATCGTGGAGATCTTTGCACAGTACAACATCCAGTTCAAGCAGGCGGCTTTTATCTTTTTTTGAAAGGGATGGAATACTGGTAACCGGATGCAGGCCGGCCCGGTCAATCAAATCGCGCAGGCTGCCGGCTTCAGGGTAATCCCAGCTCAGCATATCCAGGCCGGCACAAGTTCCGTATTGTTGGGCATCGCTGGTAAAACGCGTGTTTGTAATAACCCAGCCGTAATGCTCTTTATGTTTAAAATCCGGATCTGTTCGCCATTCTTCTTTCACATCATCAAATCTCGATTTTATGTATAGCGGCACTTTTATATCGCTCTTTTTGCCTTTACTGTTATGGAATTTACACTCAATCATGTAAACAACATCTTCTTTTTCGGCTATTACATCAATTTCGTGTGTGGCACAGCGCCCCTGAACGGTAATGCCGGTTTGTGTGCGATACCCAAGCTGTGAGAGGAGTTCAGCCACAAAATTTTCAAACGGGAAACCGGTAGGCCCCAATTCCATGATCGAGTTTTTCAATTTGTAGCGTCCGCCAGATCTGTCGGAGTGGTTTTTTAGTTGCCTGTAAGCCTCTCTGTAAATTTTCTTGGTAGAAATGCCATCATAAAGTTCGTTGCGAAGCGAATCAGCAATTTTGTTTATGACCTGACTTTCGGCACCCGCACGGCTTAATGACCGTTTCAGTTTATCTTCATCATAAACTTCCTGTTCCCCGGAATATTTGGTTACGTTGATTTCTGCCATGGCATAAAAGTAAAGTAGGGAGTTTTTATCAGTTTTCTGAACGTCTCTTTACAGGCTACGATCACATTTTTAACCGCATCCATTCCGGCCTTGTTTTCATAGAGACAGGGTTAGAGAATGATACAGAAGCTGTAACTGACTTACCTGTTAATCAGGAGCTTTCAGCGAGCTCAGCAAGCTCCATCCACTCCATTGTGTTCTCATCAATCTGACCGCTCAATTCACCATATTTTTCTGATGTCTCCCGAAGCTCATCACCTTGCAGCTCACCACTGCTTAATTTGAATTCCAGTTCGGCTTTCTGCTCTTCAAGCTTTGCGATCTGCTTCTCCAGTTTTTTGATCTGTTTTTGCTGCTCATAGTTCAGGCCGGCACTTTTTTTCTTCGGTTTTTCAGCCGGCTTTGGTTTTGATGCCTCTCTCTTCTCTTTCTCAAGACGTTTTTGCTCAGCCTCCTGCTGTTCTTTCAGCGCCCGGTATTCCATGTAAGTACCATTATGATGATAAATCTCGCCGTCACCTTCAAACACAAAGTAATGGGTTACCAGTTTGTCCATAAAAAAGCGATCATGCGATACAATGATCAGGCATCCGCCAAAATTGAGCAGGAACTCTTCCAGCTTCTGGAGGGTCATCAGGTCAAGATCGTTTGTCGGCTCATCCAGGATCAGGAAATTGGGATTTTTGATTAATACCATCATCAGGGCAAGCCGCCGTTTTTCACCGCCGCTCAGTTTATGAACCGGTGTGTATTGCATCTTCCCTGGAAACATAAAATGCTCCAGGAACTGGGAGGCAGAGATCTGTTTGCCGTCCGAAAGTTCTATCACCGAAGCGATCTCCTTGATTACATCAATAGGCCGCAGGCTTTCATCGATGTTGAGTTCCTGCTGCCGGTAGTGACCAAACTCAATGGTTGCGCCGGTTTTAATATTGCCCGAATCAGCTTCTTCCTCGCCGGTAACAATTTTCAGAAAGGTGCTTTTGCCCACGCCGTTTTTACCGATGATCCCGATCCGTTCACCCTTTTTAAAAGAGTAGGAGAAATCATCCAAAATGGTGATATCACTGTAGGATTTTGAGATCTGCTCCAGTTCAATAACCTGTCCGCCAATTCGGCGGGATGACACATCCAGCTCCAGTTCAGCATCATCGCGGTTTGCGGTTACCTTATCCTTTGTATCATGGAATGCATCGATCCGGGATTTTGATTTTCCCGTCCGCGCCTTAGGCTGACGCCGCATCCACTCCAGCTCTTTTTTGAATAGCTGACCTGCTTTGTGCAGTTCGGTTTGTTCCTGCTCTTCGCGCTCCGCTTTTTTCTGCAGATAGTACCCGTAGTTTCCATTGTGATGGTACAGTTTCCCCTTATCGATTTCCAGGATGCGATTGCAAACACGATCCAGGAAGTAGCGGTCGTGTGTTACCATCAGCAGGGTTACATTACTTTTTACCAGGTACGCTTCCAGCCATTCAATCATATCGAGATCCAGGTGGTTGGTCGGCTCATCCAGGATGATCAGGTCTGGATTGTCGATCAGGACAAAAGCGAGGGCAACGCGTTTTTTCTCACCGCCGGAAAGAGTATCGATAGACTGGTGCAGGTTGTGAATATCCAGTTTGCCGAGAATCTGTTTCATCCGCTGCTCAAAATCCCAGGCATTGGCAGCATCCATGGCAGCCGATGCCTTCATATACGCCTCTTGTGTAGATGTATTGAAATTCTCGGCTTGTGCTTCAACTGCCTGTTCGTACTGTTTAATTATTTCTGTGATTTCGGAGTCACCGTGAAGCAGATGCTCCTGGATCGTCATGGCAGAATTCAGTTCGGGAACCTGCTCCAGGTACCCGATTCGAACATCATTCTGGAAGATCACTTCACCGGTATCGGGTGTTTCTTCGCCAGCTATAATTTTCAGTAGTGTTGACTTTCCTGTTCCATTCGGTGCAACAAGTGCGGATTTATCTCCTTTGGAGAGACCGAATGTGATGTTTTCGAAAAGCGGTTCAATGCCAAAACTTTTGGATAGATTTTCAACGGTAAGATAGGTCATTCGGTAAAACGGGGTATATCTGTAATTATTCCGGGAGGTTAAAATACGAGGAAATTTGCCCAGTATGTAAATAATTTATTTCCTGCAGGATTGTGGAATGAGAAGTAAGTGCCTGCTTTATGGACACCCATTTTTATTCTGCAGCGGCGGACAAGCCACTGATTCATAACTGCAATACACGCAGCAGTCGCCTGTAGGTGCTACCCTTGCAGCATGATGAAAAAAAAATTGTCAGAATCTCAAGCTTTGAGTAGAGTGTATAAATAATTGTATTCCAATGTCGGCACGGAGGACAAAAAGACCTAACGGATTTTTTGGCATTATTTTTCTATTCGCTTTTCACGAATCTTTCAATGATCGATTTTGCAGAAACACCATGCACTAAAACAGAGAGATCAATAATAAAATGATTAAACAAGCCGGGTCATGTTTTGGCAATCTTATTCCGGGCAACTCTTGGCCGTACATATCGAACGAATTAACAACCAAAGGAATCCCTTCAATCGCTTCATTATCTGACAGAGTAGTTCGCAATGGCAATCATCTGAAAAATGAAATGGAAAACCAATTCAAGGCCTGTTGGGAGGTGTTTTTTTGTACACTCTCAACCATTCATTCTCTCCTGGTCGCCTGCAAAACTAATCAACGGTGCCAGTTTCTAAACCAGGTGCATTTGAAGCAGAATCGTGTTCTAATCACAGTTTCCCCTGACCCCATGAATAATGTGATTTACTATGTAGAAAATTCGGGGAATTAGATAAGAGAGAATAGCTTTTATACCATGTAGAGTCTTGTCAGATGATGGCTGTAGAAGTGAGTTCAGGCCGAGAGACAGCAATTTATCTGTGTTATCTAAGGTGATTTGTTTAAGTTCGGGCTATGATCTTGTATTAATAGTACTCAAACTCATTTTTTTGAATCATTCGGTACTGAAACATCACCCAATAAAGGTACATGGGCCAATCGTTCCCAAACAAAGAGACACCAATTATCAAAGAGCTGTTGATATGGCTGCTGATTGCTACCGGTCTTGCGCTGGCCAACTGGTTTATAAACTATCAGCCTTATCCTGACGACCCGGACAGCACCCTCAAGCTTCTGGCCGTTCATCTCGCCTACAGCTATTTTGTCTTTTTACATATTCTTATCCTGATCGCCATTTTCCGTATTCTGTTCTGGGATCGACTGAAATCAGCCAGCCGGATTATTCAGGAAGCAACAGGCCTTGTTTTTGCATTTATTGGTTTTTCGGCAGGCATGTTCAATATGCAGTGGTTCGCAGATTATGCACACAGCTTGATGTTTCCCGATCAAAGCATCCAGTTTACTGTTTCCGACTCATTGATCTATTGGCTGGGGATCTTTGTCGCCATCGGGATTATTGGCATTTTCGCCGTTTCATATTATACAATGCGATTAAACCTGAAAGCGAGTTACCGGATACACCTCGAGCGCGAGCGTCTGCGCGGAGAACTGGAAACCGCCCGTGAAATGCAGATGGGAATTATGCCATCAAAAGCACCAAACGTTCCGGGAGTGGATATTGCCGGAATCTGCCTGCCGGCCACTGAGGTTGGTGGCGATTATTTTGACTATTTTCCAAAAAACAGAAGCCATCACGAACTCGGTTTCACCGTAGCGGATGTGAGCGGAAAGGGGATGAAAGCGGCTATGACGGCGGTTATGGTCAGCGGAATGCTGCATGCCGAGGCGGCACGGGGACTTAAGGCGGACGAAATGCTCACCCGGATTAATGTGCCTCTCTACAAAAAAAGTGATCGAAGAATGTTCACAGCTCTTCTGTTCGGGATTCTGAATATGAAGAAGATGCAGTTCACCTTCACAAATGCCGGACAGTTACCCCCGCTTCTTTTGCGTGACGGCACCAATACCGAGCTAAAAGCCAAGGGTCCCCGCCTGCCGGTTGGGATAACAAAAGAAGTGCAGTACACCGGCGAAACCGTACCGCTGAAACTGGGTGACCGCCTCCTGATATACACCGACGGCATCAACGAAGCAATGAACCAGCACCGGGAGCAGTTTGGTGATCCCCGCCTTGAAAAGGCATTTGCCGAAACGGCAGAAATTCAATCTGCAAAAGAAGCGCTGGAATCTATCCTTTCAAAGGTACATAAATTCACCGGCAGCGAACCTCAGCATGATGATATTACCATGGTGTATATTCACGTCAACCCTTTTTCTTCTTAGTCTCTTCTACCAGCTTGTCGAAATTGGACTCACACTCTGATATAACCTTCGCGCGGATGCCCGATCATCCCGAAATCTCGTCATAATAGTCTTTGCCAAAAAGAGTTTTGCCCTGCCTCAGACGTTCATTATCCAATATAATGCCTTTGATTAAATACTTAAGAAGTGCTTTGGTAGTTTAGTTCTGCTTACTTTTCTAATGATTGCATAAACTCCGCTGGACTCATGACCGGCAATCGCTTGGATGCTTTCTTGTAATCCGAAATATTCCTGGTGATGAAGTAGTCGGCTCCATGGTTCAGGGCGGTGTAATATTGAAGTGCGTCCTCTTTGTCTTTGAATGGAGATGAGATTGCCT
>SKYV01000104.1 GCA_007127745.1 Balneolaceae bacterium | reverse complement strand
CAATCCGACGTTCCTCAAACTACCGAACTTGCTTGGATTCTTGGAAGTTTAACTCCGGTTTCTCTGATGGAAAAAGGCGTTTCCTATAAAGATAAAGTAGCACAAGGCCTCAGCCCGAACATTGGCCTGTTCACCTATCCGATTCTGCAGGCGGCCGACATTCTGATTTACCACTCCGATCTGGTTCCGGTGGGAGAAGATCAGAAACAGAATATTGAAATTTGTCGCGATCTGGCCGGTAAACTGAATTATACCTGCGATGCTGAATTGCTAAAGATTCCCGAAGAGTATATCGTAAAAAGTGTTGCTGTGGTTCCGGGGGTGGATGGCCGAAAAATGAGTAAATCGTACAATAACACCATCGATATTTTTGATGAAGGAAAATCACTAAAAAAACGCGTGATGTCCATTCAAACCGACTCCACACCGCTTGAAGAACCCAAAGATCCGGATACCTGCAACGTGTATGCCCTGATTAAACTCTTTGCCGATGAGGATCAAAAAGAAGCAATTCGGGAAAAATATCGGGCCGGCGGATACGGATATGGCCATGCCAAAAAGGAACTATTGGCTCTGATTAAAGATTATTTTTCAGAAGCCCGTGAAAAACGCAAAGAACTGGAAAAAAATATGGATTATGTGTTTGATGTTTTGCGTGATGGCGGAAAGAAAGCCCGGGAACGAGCCGAAACTGTAATGGAACCGGTTCGGTCGAAGACAGGGCTGTTCAGAAGTTTTTAAATAATTCAGCAATGAGTCCTGTGTCACGAGAACTTCACTCACGACACGGGTTATTTTTCAAGACTATGATTTTAATCATCGACAATTACGATTCATTTACTTATAACCTGGTTCACATCGTGGCATCGGTTACGGATCATTACAGAGTAATCAGAAATGATGCTGTTTCGGTGGAGGATGTACGAAAATTAGGTCCCGAGAAAATTTTGATTTCACCGGGACCCGGACGGCCCGAAAATGCCGGGATAACCGAAGCGGTTATAGCTGAGCTGGGCAAAGAAATTCCGGTACTTGGGGTTTGTCTGGGCCATCAGGCCATTGGTCAGGTTTTTGGGGCAAACGTTGTACATGCACCCAGCCTGATGCACGGAAAAACATCAACAATCATTCACGATGGTAAATCCATTTTCGAAGATGTACCCGATGGATTTACGGCAACAAGATATCACTCTCTTGCACTCGAAGCCGGATCTGTTCCTGGGGAACTGGAAATTAGTGCACGTACTAAGGATGGTGTGATTATGGGGGTGAGACACAAAACCTTTCCGGTGGAAGGGATTCAATTTCATCCGGAAAGTATTTTGACTGTCGAAGGACCAAGAATTGTTAAAAATTGGATGAAATTGAGCCACTCTTTCGTCTGATGTAATGCGGCAACAAAGTAGAGCCCCTTTAAGTAGATGTATTAATTTTAAACCTTAATGAAAAATCAGTGTCTCAATCATTTACACAAATATTAGAGAAAATTTCAAAGCCGGAGAATCTTTCGGAAGACGAAGCTTCTGCGGCTATGAAATTGATTTTAAGCGGTGCGGTTTCCACCGAAGAAATATCGGCATTTCTGGTTGCGATGAGAATGAAAGGCGAAACAATTAGCGAGCTCACATCCTTCGTAAAAGTGATGAGAGAGGCAGCAATAACGGTGAACGTGGACACGAAACAAGCTGTTGACTTGTGTGGTACGGGCGGAGATAAGTCTGGAACATTCAATATCTCCACAGCTGCCATGTTTGTTGTGGCGGGTGCAGATATTCCGGTTTTAAAACACGGAAACCGAAGTGTATCAAGTAAAAGCGGAAGTTTTGATGTTCTGAAAGAATTGGGCGCCGAACCCAATCTGTCCAAAGAACAGGTTGAAAAACTGTATAACGAGACAGGGATGGCATTTATGTTCGCCCCTAATTTTCATCCTGCCATGAAATTTGTAATGCCGGCCCGCAGAGCCCTGAAAATTCGCACCTTTTTTAATATGCTCGGTCCGCTGCTTAATCCGGCAGGAGTTGAACGCCAGGTGATTGGTGCATTCAGTAAAAATGCAGCCGGCCAGATGATTCAGATTCTTGGAAACCTTCAGGCCGAGAGAGCCTTCACACTGAACTCTCACGATGGCCTTGATGAGGTAAGTTTGGCTTCGAACAGCGAAATTTTTGAACTCAACAGCCGGATTTCAACCACTTCCGAGGTGTTTGATCCTGTTTCGCTGGGATATAAAAAAGTTGATTTGGAAGAGCTGATGGGAGGAAATGCATCAATTAATGCCGCGATTATAAAAAAGATTTATCAAGGTACATCTACTGATGCGCAGCGAAATATAGTGGAACTGAATGCAGCATTTGCCATTCGGGCATCCGGAAAAACGGATAATCTTCAGGATGCAAAAACGCTTGCTTCTGAAAGTATCGATTCCGGAAAGGCATTAAAAAAACTGAACCTGTTTATCGAAGAAACTCAAAAACTATCCAAAGCCGGATGATGGCAAACATTCTGGAAAAAATTACCGATCAGACAAAAGAGGATCTGCAAAAACGAAAACGTAAAGTTTCACTGCGGGACTTTGAATCTTTTCCCGGATACGAGAAAAGCAGGCTCGATTTTGCAAAAGCTCTGAAAAAAGTAGAGACTGTTTCCGTTATCGCAGAAATTAAGAAGGCATCGCCCTCAAAAGGAGTGATCCGTGATGATTTTGATCCGGTGAAAATTGCAGAGCAATACATAGAAAATGGAGCATCGGCCATTTCCATTTTAACGGATGAACCGTTTTTTCAGGGATCGTTGCAGTACCTTGAAAAAGTTTCAGAATTAAGCCCGATTCCATTACTTCGAAAAGATTTTATCATTGATCCCTATCAGATAAAAGAGGCCAGGGCTTTTGGGGCGGATGCAGTGCTTCTGATTGTTACAATGTATGAGGGGAGTCAGCTTTCTGAGCTTTTGTCGGCGGCAAAAGAGTTTGGCTTGCAGACACTTGTTGAGTGCTATCACGAAGAAGAACTGGTGGGGTTGGATTGGAACCAAATTAATGTTGCAGGCGTAAATAACCGGGATTTAACTACATTTGAAGTGGACCTCCACCGTGGTGTTGAGATTTTAAAACAGTCTCCTGAGGGGGTTGTTCGTGTTTCTGAAAGCGGCCTCAATCAACCCGAAGATTTACATTTTCTGCTTGAAAACGGAATCCATTCTGCATTAATCGGAGAACACTTTATGCGGCAACCCGACATTGGTAAAGCAGTAAAGGAGTTTATTTCAAAATTTGAGAATAGCAGTAGAAAAAAATCAGCTTAAATAATGAGTATTCCCGGAAAATCTGAGATGGAATACAATTTTTCGCACAAAATTTCTGATCAAAATTGATTTTATGACCACAGAATCTGAGAAAACACAAGTAAAAATTTGCGGTATCACCACTCTTGAGGATGCCCGATTTGTATCCGGAGCACTGGCTGATTACATCGGTTTTATTTTCTATCCCGACAGTCCGCGATATGTAGAACCGGCTAAAGCGGCTGCTATCATTAACTGGATAGAAGGCCCCAAAAAAGTTGGAGTTTTTGTCAATCAGCCGCTTGATGATGTAAACAACATCGCCAGGCAAACCGGTGTAGATTTGGTGCAGCTCCATGGAACCGAACCACCGGAATACTGCGATTTGGTTGATTTACCTGTTATAAAAGTGTTTCATGTAACCGATCAAACCAGGGCTGATGAGCTAAAAACGAATTTGGCTCAATATGAACATTCAGCCGATTATTTTCTATTTGATTCAAAAACCGAAACTCTTTGGGGCGGAACCGGGAAAACATTCAACTGGAATATTTTGAAAGATATTTCCATGAAGAAACCCTTTTTCCTCTCCGGTGGGCTCAACAGAGAAAATATTTTAAGTGCTCTTGAAACTGTAAAACCGGCAGTGATTGATCTGTCCAGCGGACTTGAGAAAGTACCCGGCATCAAAGATTTCGACAAAGTTGAAGAATTCTTCGATGAGATGCGGAAATTCCGGGAAAAACAGGAATTATAAAATGAGTTTAATTTATCGGGTACTGCTTTTTAAGAGTTTAAGGCTCGATTCACACGATTGAATACACAAACAATGAAATACTCAGCACCCACAAAACAGGGCTATTTTGGTAAATACGGTGGAAAGTTTGTTCCGGAAATATTGATTCCGGCACTTGAAGAACTCGAAGTGGCATACAAAGAGGCCGATAATGACCCGCTCTTTCAAAAGCAGTACCACGATTTACTGGAGGAATATGTTGGCAGGCCTACCAAACTTACTTATGCCGACAGGCTAACTGAACATTACGGGAGGGCAAAAATTTATCTGAAGCGGGAAGATCTGTGCCATACCGGAGCGCATAAAATCAACAATGCCATCGGGCAGCTTTTACTTGCACGTAAAATGGGTAAATCCCGGATAATTGCCGAAACAGGGGCCGGTCAGCACGGCGTTGCCACAGCCACTGCCTGTGCAAAGTTTGGGTTTGAGTGTGTGATTTATATGGGCGCTGAAGATATGGAGCGACAGAAACTGAACGTAGAGCGTATGAAGCTGCTCGGTGCAGAAGTTCGTGAGGTTACCAGTGGTTCGCAAACCCTGAAAGATGCTACAAATGAGGCCATTCGCGATTGGGTGACCAATGTGGATGACACTTTTTACATTATCGGGTCGGTAGTGGGGCCGCATCCCTACCCGATGATGACCCGAAATTTCCACCGGGTTATTGGTGAAGAAACCAAAAAACAGTTAAAAATTTCTGAAGGCCGAACACCCGACTATCTTCTTGCCTGCGTTGGAGGCGGGAGTAATGCCATAGGATTTTTCTATCCCTTTATTGACGATACGAATGTAAAAATGATTGGTATTGAAGCCGCGGGACTCGGTGCAGATACTAATCAAACGGCGGCAACACTCACAATCGGAACACCCGGTGTGCTGCACGGCTCGTTGAGCTATCTGCTTCATAATAATGAAGGGCAGGTGCAGCTGGCACACTCCATTAGTGCAGGTCTGGATTATCCCGGAATTGGCCCGGAACATTCACATCTTCACGATACAAAAAGAGTTTATTACTACGGTGTAACAGATCAGCAGGCGATGGAGGCGGTTCAACTGATTTCAAAAAAAGAGGGGATTATTCCCGCAATTGAAACCGCACATGCTCTTGCCTACCTTGAAACCCTGATGCCATTGACTCAAAAAGATCAGATTGTTGTGGTAAACTTCTCCGGAAGGGGTGATAAAGATATGAGAACAATCTCCGACTGGTTTTTCAGCCGGAAGAACGGATAATTTGATAAATATAGTTTTTTAATGAATAAACAGACTAAAAAGAAACAATCTTCGAGAATCCGTTCAGTATTTCAATGGCGGAAAAAAGATGAAAAGGTGATGTCACTTTTTTTGACGGCCGGCTATCCGGAACTGGGTGCAACAGCGGAACTGATTTTAGGCTTGGAAAAGAGCGGAGCTGAAATGATAGAGCTTGGCATGCCGTTTAGTGACCCGCTTGCCGACGGCCCCACAATTCAATACGCAAGCAATGTAGCGATTGAGAATGGGATTACTATGGATAAAATTTTTGGCATGGTGCAGGAGGTTCGCAAATCGTCGCAAATACCCATTATATTAATGGGATACATAAATCCTGTTTTGAGGTACGGAATTGAACCTTTTTGCGAAAAAGCAGCTCAAAGCGGCGTGGATGGACTCATCATCCCGGATGCTCCGATAGAAGAATCATCTATGTTGGCCAGATCGGCCAGAGCAAATAACCTTGATTTAATTTATCTTGTAGCACCAAACTCAACTGATGGCCGCATGAAGCGTATTGACGAACACAGCAGTGGTTTTGTTTATTGCGTTTCTGTGACCGGTGTGACCGGAGCCCGCCAGGGTGATGAGGTAGCGCGATCAGTCGACAGATTTATCGGCCGGGTCAATAAAAATGTGATAAAAAATCCCAAAATGGTTGGATTTGGAATCAAGAATCACGAAGATGCAAAAATTATATCAAAAAAAGTGGACGGTTTTATTGTCGGCAGTGCGCTGATTGATTCAATCCGGTCATTTTATCCCAATAATGAGTGGAAACGAAACGTTTTCACTTTTGTTAAAGATTTAAAATATGGAGATCATCAAAAACACAAGGAATAAACTATTTATGCGTACCTATTTCCTGCTACTACCTGTACTTGCATTCCTATTTGTAACTTCCTGCGATAGCGACTATCGGCCCATGTCTATCGGAGGGGTTGATGAAGTTGTTGTTGTTATGGACTCTACCATGTGGGACAGTGAAACCGCAATGGCTATAGAAGAGACGTTTGGCAAAGGAATTGAAACACTTCCCGGCTACGAACCAACCTATCGATTAATATTCAGAGATTTTAGCACGAATTCGCAACTGGACGACCTCAGGCAATATAAAAACCTGATTTTTGCCAGCCCGATTGATGATGGTACCAATGTGGCTAATCTGATCCAGGCTATTCTGAGTGAAGAAATTGAGCAAAGAGTTCGGGATGGAGAAAGCTTTGCCTTTCCGATGCAAGACCGCTGGATGCGTGATCAGTGGATTTTGCTGCTGACATCAACGGGCGATGATGAACTTGCAGAAAAAATTATGAATTCGGAACAAGCCCTTGTTGGCAATTTGCTTGATCGGGAGTTTGAAAGACGTGAACGCGAAGTTTTTCGCAGAGGCGAGCAGGTTGCCATAAGCGACACTCTATGGGAAAATTACGGCTGGCAAGTAAGAATGCAGCACGACTATGTGTGGACGATACGTGAAGACAATGCGGCCGTATTCCGGCGTTATTTGCCCGACAATGACCGTTGGATTATGGCCTGGTGGAAAGACGGAGTAGAAGATGTTGACTTTATAGACCGTGACTGGATAAACGCAACCCGTGATTCGTTGTTGGAACTGTATATTCAAGGCGAGCGGGAAGGTTCGTACATCACAACCGAATACCGAAGGCCTGTAAATACCCGCGAAATTGAACGGAATGATCGAATTGTCGGGCTTGAAACTCTGGGAACATGGACCATGACCAACGACTTTATGGGAGGCCCGTTTGTGAACTTTGTCTATCACGATCCTGAAACAGAACGTCTGTTTTTGATTGAATACGGGCAGTTCGCTCCCTCTGTTGCCAAACGGCGATTTGTAAGACAATTCAGGGCGATGGGACGTACGTTTGAATCAGACTCAACGTGGACAAGCGAAATTCAGGAGCCGCTTACACAATTCCTGATTCCAAATGAATAAAATTGAAATGGCCGGACATTCAATGGCCTGAAACGATATTATATCGTCAGGCCATTTCGTTTGAGAACATTACAAGAACCTGGAAAAAACGTCATCCAGGTCACGATTTATGTCTTCAATCAAAACGGGTTTGAACTTTTTACCGGTTAACGTTTCAAAAAGTTCTGCATATCGCTGATAAATACTCCACCGGAAAGAATCGGGAAGAGTTGGCAGCGTTTGCCCATCAAGTCCCTGAAATTTTTTTTCGATCAGCCACTCCCGTAAAAATTCTTTGGACAGCTGCCGCTGAGGTTTTCCTTCCCGAAGCCGCTGTTCATAGCCTTCCAAATAAAAATATCTGGATGAATCGGAGGTGTGTACTTCATCGATCAGTGTAAGTTTGCTATCATACAGACCCATTTCGTATTTTGTGTCAACAAGAATAAGACCTTGCCGCTCAGCTATTTTACTCCCTCTTTTATAAAGTTTAAAAGCTGCGTTTCGAATATTATTCCACAATTGCGGTTCAACGATGTTTTGTTCCAGAATTTCTTCTTCAGAAATGTCTTCATCATGGCCTTCTACAGCTTTTGTGGCAGGAGTTAATATGGGTTCCGGAAATTTCTCATGTTCCTTCATACCATCCGGAAGAGGAACTCCGCACAACTCCCGTTTACCAGATTTATAAACCCTCCAGGCGTGTCCGGTCAGATATCCGCGGACAACAATTTCTATCGGAATCGGATCGCATTTTTTTGCAATGGTAACATTAGGGTGGGGAATGTCTAAAATGTGAACAGGAAGAATGTCACTCACTTTATTGAATCCAAACGCTGCCAATTGATTCAGAATTTGCCCCTTAAAAGGAATTGCTTCTCGCATGATGTGATCAAAAGCCGAAATCCTGTCGGTAGCTACAATTCCGAGTGTATTTTCGGTTAGTGGGTACACATCACGAACTTTGCCCTTGTAGGGCGAAACGGAAGTAACGGTTGCATTAGTTTCAGAGATGCAGTTATCAAGCGCCAGCCGTTGGTCCATAAAATTACGAACCCTTTGGATTTTTCGTAGAGTTTCGGGCTACAAGAATTGGATCGATCACGGTCTGTACTTTATGGTCAGTACCGTATCGAATAATTTCCGAAAGGCGTTTAATTCCTTGTACACCGACAGAATACATTTTCTGGTCGACTGTGGTCAGATCGAGATATTTGGCAAATTTGATGTTATCGTAACCCATTAGAGCAATATCATCGGGAATTCGCATTCCCAGCTTGTTCAGTGCATGGTAAGCTCCGATTGCCTGTGTATCGTTGGCACAGAAAATTGCATCCGGGAAATCGTCCATTCTGTCGTATTTATAAATGGCTTCGAAACCGGCCTCTTCCGTAAAGCCGGCGTGTTTGGCACTTTCACCGGTTATAAAGAGCTTTTTCTCAACGGGCATTTTAAATTCCTTCAGAGCATCAATATATCCGGTTTCACGTTCTTTGGATGTTTTTGTGTTTAACACGGGTTTGATCATTCCAAGCCTATGATATCCCTTTTTGATCAAATGTTCGCCCGCCAAAAAGCCGCCTTTCCGGTTATTAAGCTCGAAATAATCATAATCAGGATGCGAACTTCCAATGAGCACAATGGGTATTGCAGATGATTGAAAGTGAGAATGTACATTTTCTGTAATATCAATGCTGATGGTGATCACCGCATCGGCTGTTCCGCGATAAAAGAAATTTTCAATACCTTCTCTGGGATTTTTTGATCCGGTATTGTAAATCACAATATCAAGATCCATATCCTGAATTTCATCCTTCACACCTTTTAATATTTCGGTGTAATATGGGGTGGTAAAAGAAGGTACAGCTATGGCAAGCATTTGAGGTTCGCGGCTGGCCAGTTTTCGAGCACTTACCTGAGGCCTGAAATTGAGAGCAGTGATTGCTTCGTTAACCTTTTCTTTGGTTTTTTCGGATACATTCGGAGAGTTGTTCAAAACTCTCGATACGGTAGAAATTGCCACTCCGGCACGCTGTGCCACTTGGTAGATGGTAATTTTTTTACTTTTCGATTTCATTATCCCCTATCAATTAAATTATCAATCAAATTCTTTTCCCGATATTTAATTATCAAGATATGCAGCTAAAATAAGAGAAAAAAAGGTTTATAGTATAATAATTAAAATTATAAGGAACGTTTTATCTCAAAAAAAATATTTACACTACTGAACGCTTAAATATGTTATGATGACAAACCTCTTAAAAATACCTTATAGCTACATCAGGCCCATCTACGAAAAATCACATTTTCATCATTCCGTAATTTCTGAAATTAACGATTCAAATCTCAGGTTGGCCTATTCGCATTGCCGGGCAATAACAAAAAAACATGCCAAGACATTTTACATGGCAACAAGATTTCTTCCCAACCAGAAACAGAGAAGTATTTTTGCTATTTACGGGCTTTGCAGATACCTGGATGATCTGGTGGATGAAACGGAAGATTTGGTTCAACAGAAAAAAATCAATGATACTGAAGTAACTTCCAGGCTGGAGGCATTCAGAATTAAGCTGATCAGCACGTACAGAGGTGTGGAGCATGGCAATCCGGTACTTTTGTCGTTTGCGGATGTATTAAATGTTCATAAAATATCTCTTGAACTGCCGCTGACACTTCTCGACGGTGTGAAGATGGACCTGTCAAAAAACCGCTACTCCACATTCGAAGAGCTATATGAATATTCTTATAAGGTGGCTTCAGTAGTTGGGCTTATGACCAGCGAGGTGTTTGGATATGATGATCCGAAAGCACTGAATCATGCCATTGATCTCGGCATTGCCATGCAGCTTACCAATATTCTCAGGGATGTGGGCGAAGATCTGGATAAAAACCGGATTTATCTGCCAAAGGAAGATCTTGATACATTCAACGTCACAGAAGATGAACTTTTTGAAAAAAAGTACACCGACCGATTTGTTAATCTGATGAAGTTTCAAATAAAACGCGCCAGAGACTTTTATAAAAGCGCAGAAGAGGGGATATCGATGTTGAAAAAAGACAGTCGCCTGCCGGTAATGCTTGCCAAGGAAAATTATAGCCGCATTCTAAATAAAATTGAGGAAAATGACTACCGGGTTTTTCATCAAAGAGCCTATTTAAACTCTTCAGAAAAATTATCGGTTCTTCCAAAAGTACTTTTACAATTAAGGTAAAGCTTTTTTCACTTTTCTTTCCAACTTGATATAAAAGCGCTTTCTGTTCTATAATTTTTCTATATCTTACAAGTAACAGGGAGGCAATCCGGAAATATTAACAGAACAGATTGATAACGTATGAAGAGAACATATAAATCCTGGAAAAGTCCCAGTATGGGCAAGGAAATGGAGCTATTAATTTTTGGGGATGAGGGGACACCGGTCATTGTATTTCCATCTGTTCATGGAAATTACAGGGAATGGGAAGAAAAAGGCGGCATTAAAGTCCTTTCCGAACAGATTGATGAAGGCTATAATCAGTTTTTTTGCGTGGACTCTTTTGCTGAAGAAAGTTTTATGAATGAAACCATTGATCCGCTTACCAGAGTTCTTCGCTTCACTCAGTACCAGGCCTACATCATGGACGAGCTGCTTCCATTTATTTCGGATGAAAATTCCAATCCGTACTTCATTACCACCGGTGTTGCGATTGGTGCATATTGTGCTCTGCTGATGGCACTCAAATATCCCACAAACTTTCACAAGGTAGTGGGTATTTGCGGTTATTACGACATCAGTGTACATATGGATGGTGTAGTGGATGACAATATTTACTTTAACAACCCGGTAGAATTTATTCCAAATCTGAATGACGAAAAACTGCTTAAAATGATCAGTTCGGTAGATATTCGGCTGCTAAACTACAAAAATGATCCTACAAAGGATGAAACCCGTCAGATGAGCGACGTATTATGGTTGAAATTTATTGAACATGAGCATTATGTTTGGGATGAAGAAACACCTGATTTATGGACACTTGCACCAAACATGCTTAAAGATAACCTGTTCTGATTCAACTGAATGAAACCAATTAGGAAAGTACTGATTGCAAACCGTGGAGAAATTGCGCTCAGAATAATCCGTACCTGTCGTGAAAAAGGAATCGAAACGGTAGCAGTTTATTCTACTCCGGATGCCGGAGCTCCGCATGTACTTGCTGCAGATGAGTCGATACATATTGGAGAAGCAGCATCTTCAGAAAGTTATCTGGTAATGCAGAAAATTATCAGGGCAGCAGAACAATCTGGGGCAGATGCCATTCATCCCGGTTATGGGTTTTTAAGTGAGAATGCAGAATTTGCCACACTTTGCGGTGACCATGCTATTATGTTCATTGGGCCAAGCCCGGAATCCATCGAAATGATGGGAGATAAAACACGAGCCCGGGAGCTGATGGCTAAAGCCAACGTTCCTTATCCGCCCGGAACACAAACCGCTCTTGTAGATATTTCTGAGGCGAAACATATTGCGGATCAGATCGGCTACCCGGTGCTGATTAAGGCAGCAGCCGGGGGCGGCGGGAAGGGGATGCGCATTGTGCACGAAGAAAAAAGCCTGGAATCTGCTATAAAAGCCGCCCGTTCTGAAGCCAAAAGTTCCTTTGGAGACAGCAGGGTTTTTGTTGAAAAGTATCTTGAAGAACCGCGCCATATCGAGTTTCAGATTTTTGCTGATCATCATGGAAATACCATACATCTGTTTGAACGCGAGTGTTCCATACAGCGAAGACATCAAAAAGTAATTGAAGAGGCTCCTTCAGCGGTACTTGATGATCAACTTCGTCAGAAAATGGCAGAAGCAGCCATTTCAGCAGCAAAAAGTTGTAATTACGTAGGTGCCGGCACCGTTGAGTTTTTGGTTGATAAACATAAAAATTTCTACTTCCTGGAGATGAATACACGCCTGCAGGTGGAACATCCGGTAACCGAATTGATTACCGGGTTGGATCTTGTGAGCTTGCAAATTGATGTTGCAGAAGGGAAAACATTACCCATGAAACAGGAAGAGATAGAAAAACGGGGACATGCCATAGAGTGTAGAATTTACGCCGAAGATCCAACGGATAACTTTCTGCCTTCTATTGGGTTGCTTTCCCGCCACAGAATTCCCTCAGGTCCCGGTGTGCGCGTCGATGCAGGAATTGAAGAAGGGCAGGAAGTACCTGTCTATTACGATCCGCTGATATCCAAACTTTGTGTACATTCCGAAAACCGGAAAAAGGCCATCGAGAAGATGCTTCGTGCACTCCGTGAATATGAGATCTCCGGAGTGCGTTCAACCATACCGTTTTGCAGGTTTGCTGTTGATCATTCTGCATTCAGGCAGGGAACGTATGATACTCATTTTGTGCAAAACCATTTTAATGCAGAGTTATTTGGTAATTTTGATGAAATGAATGTTGTAGCAGTTGTATCTTCCATGCTTAAAATGAATAACCAGAACAATTCCTCTTCCGGGCTGCCTTCCGTTGAATCGCCAAATGGCAAAGGTAGCCTGTGGTGGCAAAAAAGAAATCAAAAAGCGTGAAAGAAAATCCCGAACTGTTCAGCAAACTTGAAAATCTGCTCACCGAACAACGAAATCCAGCAAGTATTAACATCGACCTGGCCGACTCGCTGACCATCGTAAAAATCATCAACGAGGAAGACAAAAAAGTTGCCTGCTCGGTCGAGAAAAAACTTGATGTGATTGCCTCGGCAGTTGATAGCATTGTTGAAGATTTAAAAGAAGGGGGGCGGCTGCTCTATTTCGGCGCAGGTACCAGCGGCAGGCTTGGTGTGCTTGATGCAGCAGAATGCCCACCAACGTTTGGTACGGATCCTGATACCGTGCAGGGATTTATTGCCGGTGGTAAAGAGGCGATGTTTGTGGCCCAGGAAGGCGCTGAAGACAGAGAAGAATTTGGTGAGCAAGAAGTGGCCCGGCTGAATGTAAAGCCGGTGGATGTGGTCGTGGGACTGGCAGCGAGCGGACGTACACCGTATGTACACGGAGCATTGAAACAGGCTGCAAGAATTGGCTGTAAAACCATTATGGTAACAACTGTTTCCAGTGATCAGGTAGAAGTAGAGGTCGATTTTATGATTGATGTACCGGTCGGGCCTGAAGTGATTATGGGAAGCACGCGGATGAAAAGCGCCACAGCTCAAAAAATGATTTTGAATATGCTTACTACCGGAGCCATGATTCGGCTCGGCAAAGTGTACGAAAATGTGATGGTTGATCTCCAGCTAACCAACAAAAAACTTGAAGAACGGGCAAAACGAATTGTAATGAGTCTTGCCGATGTGAACTATCAGGAGGCGACTGAATGGCTCGACAAAGCCGGTCATCACGTAAAAATTGCTTTGATGATGGCACTGACAAAAAAGAATAAAGATGAGGTGGGCAAATTACTCAAAGAACACGATGGATTTATCCGCCGGGCACTTGAAAACCTGGATCAATGACTCTTCTTTTTGCATCATTTTATGCACTCCCAGCCGTTAAAGTGGATGAATGAGGCTGCAACCTGCTCAAGCAAATAATGTTAGAAGCCAATACCTTGACAGAACAACAAAAGAATAAACATTTATCGGATGAAGATTATCGCAATCGTGTATTATCCTGTATTGTGGGGGTGTTGATTCTGTTTATTGCAATAGTCAGACTTTGGCCGGATGTAACCTATGAACCTGTTCTCGATTTTGAAACATACGAGCAGGATATAGTCATGCTGGATGATATTGAGATTACCCGTCAGGCTACATCACCACCTCCACCGCCAAGGCCTCAGATGCCCAATCCTGTGCCCGATGATGAAATTATTGAAGAAATTGAAATTGAGTTTGATATGGATCTCGACCTGCCGGACCTTCCCTTGCCAGACCCCGGTTTTGGCACAGGGCAAACAGGTGATGAAGAGCGCATCGTCGGTAATCCGCAAATTCCGCCAACCGTGGTTCGAATTGTGGAGGCTTCAGCACCGGATGAAGTGCCGGATGAATATCGCGGAAGGCTCGAAATGATTGTCAACTTTTTGGTAGATACAGACGGCAGTGTGGAGGAGGTCAGTATCATGGAAATCCGCCTCTACAATGATGACGGGACCTACGAAGAACTTCCCTATGTGCAGTACGGTTTGATGGATGCCGTGTTACGAGCGGCCATGCAGTGGCGATTTCGACCTGCCCGGCAGGATGGTGAACAGGTAAAAGCCTTTACCCGGCAACGGTTTAATTACTGATCGCTGAAAAAGGCAGGAAATAAAAAAAGCGTGATTTTGATCTGAAAAACACGCTTTTTGCGGAGGGGGAGGGATTCGAACCCTCGGTATCTCGTTGGAGATACACTCGCTTTCCAGGCGAGCCCATTCGACCACTCTGGCACCCCTCCATTTATAAAAAATGGCAAGATAAGAAATATAGGGGTTTGGTTGTCTTTATTCAATGCCAATTGGAGAGAAGTTATTCCAAAGATTGCTAGTTTTTCCAGAATGAAGCATAGCAAAAGGTTTCAAAGAGTTATATCCTTCCAATAGACAGATTTTCATACTTATAAAGAAATTTTTACTGAATTGATTTGATCTTTTTCAAACCTGATCAAATCGAAACTGAATGACAAACAATATGCAATTGTCCAAACAACTATTTCTCATTTGTATTTCAACTGCGTTCTTATTCTCCTGCTCTGAGAAATCTGCTGAAGATCAGGCAGAATCGGCAGATTGTGAATCGTGGGATAGCATCCGCCATATTGAGGTTTTTTATGAAGAGGGGCGTTTCGCCGGATGGCCGGCCAATAACGGTGTATGGAACTGGGGTGATGAAATTCTGGTCGGATTTGTGGAAGCCGATCACCTGACAACCGATGGATTTCACACTTACGACAGAGAATCAGCCCGGAACAGATATGCCCGCAGTCTGGACGGAGGGGAAACCTGGGTAATTGAAGATGCGTACGAACTCGGGCAAACCGGCTGGGCCTACGATAACAGCCTGCCCGATGAAAAAGCAGAAGATCCCGTTTCTATGGTGGAACCTATCGAGGATTTCACCAATCCCGATTTTATGATGACCTGGATGAGGTATAATTACCATGACGGTCCATCCATTTTCTATTATTCGAACAATCGCGGGCATCAGTGGCAAGGGCCATACAAATTTCCAAATCTTGATACACACGGAATCGGCACACGAACCGATTATTTGGTGAATGGCCCGCAAGAGATGAGTGCGTTTCATAATGCAGCCAAAGAAAATGAAATGGAAGGCCGGGTTCTGCATGCCCGCACGACTGACGGAGGCCTGACCTGGGAACGGGTTTCGTGGCTGGGGCCGGAACCGGACGGATTCGAAATTATGCCTTCAACAGTTCAACTTTCTGATAGTGAACTGTTAACTGTGCTAAGGGTCAGAGAGACAGATCCGGTCAGAGATTATGTGAAAGCCTACCGATCTCATGATAACGGTAAGACTTGGGAGGTAAGCAGAGCTCCCGTGAATGATACCGGCCATTACGGCGCACCTCCACATATGATTCAGCTCGACAACGGCCGTTTGGCTGTGACTTACGCCTACCGGAGCATGTATGGCTCGAGAATTGCGTTACGTTTTAGTTCAGACAATGGCGAATCCTGGGGGCATGAAGTTCCGGTTCGATATGGTGACGGCGCCAATGCCGACGTAGGATATCCGAGAATGGTTCAGCGGGAAGATGGCAATCTGGTGATAATTTATTACTGGAATCATGATCTGAGAGAGAATAAAACACCCTACAGGTATATTGCTGCTTCCATTGTTGATCCGTCAAGATATTCTGATTAATCATCAATCGAGGCATGGCGAAAGTGAACATTGCCAGTATTTACGATTTTGTTTTACAAGAAAATACTGATCATCAGCACTATTGAAACCCCAACAACACCGATGATGGTTTCCATGATGGTCCACGACATGAGGGTCTGTTTTTCGGTCATTCCTAAAAATTCTTTGAGGAGCCAGAATCCGGAATCGTTTACGTGGGAGAGGACAGTGGAGCCGCAGGCAATGGCAATGGTTACACAGCCGATCAGCGGGGCAGAAAATGCACCTGCTTCAATAATGGGGGCAATCAGCCCGGCCGAGGTAACCATTGAAACCGTGGCTGATCCCTGTGCAACGCGAATTACGGTGGCCACAAGAAATGCAAACAGCACAATTGGCAAATTAGTGGTAGACATTACATCCACCAAAACATCACCCACACCGGCCTCTACAAGAACGCGCCCGAACACACCGCCGGCACCAGTCAGAAGAATAATCATTCCAACAGGCTGCATCGACTTGGTGGCAACCTCCTGCACCTGGTCGCGCGTAAACCCGAGGCGGGTTCCCAGGAAATAGAAGGCCATCAGCGAAGCGACAATGAGGGCCGTAAACGGATGGCCGATGAATGACATCCAGAGATAAATGGGATGGTCTTCAGGATAAATTACACCGGATGCAGTGTTCAGCAGAATGAGGGCAAGTGGCACAATGATAATGGTAACAGAAATACCAAATCCCGGAATTTTGGAAATGCTGGATGCAATTTCATCATCCTCTTCGGGGATCATATATTCCGGAACACCAAGATGAATTTTCTTGCCGATGTACCTTCCAAAGAAGATACCACCGGCCATGGCCGCCGGAATACCTGAGATAATTCCGATAAGAATGACCCAGCCAAGGTCGGCGCCGATCAGTGCGGCAACGGCAACCGGTCCCGGCGTGGGAGGGACGAATGCATGGGCTACCGCAATACCGGCAGCAAGCGGGATGGCGTAGTGAAGTATAGATTTGCCGGTTCGTTTGGTGAGGTCATAAACGAGGGGAATAAACAGAATCAGTGCCACTTCGAAGAACACGGGGATGGCTACAATCAAACCGATGAGCGAAAGGGCCCAGGGAGCTTTTTTTTCGCCGAACTTTTTGAGCAGGGTGCCGGCAATCTGCTGGGCTCCCCCCGAGACACGTAGAATTTCACCGATCATGGTTCCGATTCCGATCACAATGGCGATATACCCGAGAATGCCACCCATGCCTTCCTGGATGGTGTCGATCACCTCGCCAATGGGGATGCCGCCAACCACGGCAACCAGAAGGCTGACTACAAGCAGCGCGATGAACGCCTGCATTCTGAAGTAAATAATCAATACGAGAAGAACAAGAATGCTGATAACGGTGAGCGAAAGCAAGAAGGTAGCAGACATTATCATAAAATCAGGTTAATCAATTTATCAGAAACAATAGAAAAAAATAGTCCGCCAATCAACTAAATCAACACTCTTTCACACTCAAAATCAGAGAAAAAAAGAAAAATATGAATTTGCTAATTTGGTTCCCCTTCAGCGAAAAGGTGTATTGCAAAACTGTCGGTGTTCTATGGTAATGAAAGGATTATGGTAGCCACAGATTCGCGGAGAGTACAGAATAAGCGCAAATTGCTTCAGTGAATATCAGTACCTCCGTGGCAACTATGATGATGAATTCTTTTACCGAATTATAGCGGCTACCCCCCCACAAAGGAGTATATTTTTATTACCTGTCAGATAATGTAGATGGTAATTGATGAAGAACCAGTGGATGGCCAAAAGCAGTTCATTAAGAAAGAATCTCATCAGAAGAAGTGACTTTTACGCCTTTTTCTTTCATTTCCTTCCAGGCCTCTTCGACTGATCCGTCCAGGTCAATTCCTTTTACAGCGTCTTCAATAATATGCATGTTGAATCCCTCATCAATTCCATCAAGAACAGTCCATTTTACACAGAAATCGGTTGCAAGGCCAACGGTGTAAAGATCGGTGATATTACGCTCTTTCAGGTATCCGGTCAGTCCTGTTGTGGTCTTCTGATCGTTTTCGAAAAAGGTGGAATAGGAGTCGATCTCTTTCCTGAAACCTTTTCGAATGATAACCTGAGTTTTATCCGTATTTAAATCGGGATGAAAAGCGGCCCCATCTGTTCCCTGCACACAATGATCGGGCCACAGAACCTGAGTGCCGTATTTCATTTCAACAATATCGTATTGATTTTTTTCCGGGTGAGCTGATGCAAACGAAGAATGATTTTTTGGATGCCAGTCTTGCGTTTGAATAATTATATCAAATTGATCAATTAACTGGTTAATGACCGGTATGATCTGGTCGCCCTCGGGCACGGCAAGCGCTCCTCCGGGACAAAAATCATTTTGAACATCAACTATTAAGAGTGCTTTCATAGTGCTAAGATTTTAATAAAGTTAAAAGATTGTCTCTTGTTTCCATCAGACGTGTACTGATGCCCACTTTATAGATGTGGGGATTGTCAAATCGTTTGTATTCCGGATTTAACAGGGCAAATCTCTTTTTCTTGTACTTCACAATTTCGTCAACAGGTGGCATATTAAAAACAATTTTCCCACTTTTTATTACCGGTTCCATAAGCTCTTCAAAAGGTTTACCATTCAATGAACTTTTCTTGGCCGGGAAAGTGGGATGATGTATCCGTTCAAGAATTTTCTCATTTTGCAGTAATATGGCATCTCCCCAAAATGTTTGATCATCATTCAGGTATCTATAGATTTTTTTCTTACCCGGAAGTGTAATCTTTTCAATATTTTCGGATACTTTCAGTGTGGGTTCTTCATTTACCGTGCTCAGTTTATACACTCCATCCAGGGCTGGTGTTTTGTCTCCGGTAACCAGGCGTGTTCCCACACCAAATATATCAATCGGTGCTCCCTGAGATCTCAAACTGGTAATAACACGCTCGTCAAGCTGGTTAGAAGCTGCTATTTTAACATAATTTAGCCCTTCATTGTCGAGCATGGCACGTGCCTGTTTGGAGAAGTAGGCGAGGTCACCACTGTCGAGGCGGATTCCTTTTAATTTATGCCCATCCTTTTCAAGTTCTTTAGCCATTTTTATGGCATTGGGAAGTCCGCTGCCGAGCGTGTCGTAGGTATCTACAAGCAAATGTGCCGAATTTGGAAAATGTTTGCAGTAGGTGCGAAATGACTCAATTTCGCTATCAAAAGCCTGAATCCAGGAGTGGGCCATGGTTCCTCCGGCCGGTATATTAAAGCGCTGCGCAGAATACACATTGGAGGTTCCGTCAAAACCGCCAATCATGGCTGCACGAGTGGCATGGATTCCCGCAAGTCCCTGCGCTCTTCGCAAGCCAAAATCGAGGACGGTAGATTGTTCACCAGCGGCAAATTTTATGCGACAGGCTTTTGTGGCTATCAGAGATTGAAAATTGAGTACATTCAGCAGAAGAGTTTCAATAAGCTGGGTTTCGAGAAGGTTTCCTTCAACCCGCACAATCGGTTCGCCCGGAAATGCAATTTCACCTTCTTTAATCGAATAAATATTTCCTTTAAACTCAAAACTTTTCAGATATTTAATAAAATCTTCCGAAAAGCCCTCTTTTACAAGATACTCGATCTCTTCTTCACTGAACCTGAAATGTTTAATGGTTTCAATAAGTTCTTTGAGCCCGGCAAAAATTACATAACCGCCGTCGAACGGAACTTTTCTGAAAAAATAGTCGAAACTGGCCGTGCGTTGGTGCATCCCCGACAAGTAATAGCCCTGAGCCATTGTGAGCTCGTAATAATCTGTGAATGATGCTGGATGATCAATATACATGACTGTCGCAAAATGGGTTATGAATTCAATTCAAAAATAACGAAAGGCGCCATTAATCTAAACAGAATGCTGGCAGTAATAAATCATGGCATGAAAAAATCATTTCTGTAAAGAAATTTCGTTGCATGAAAAGTAATATTCATGAAGGCTTCTGATTTTGCATATATTTGAGGCTGTTAAACATCATAAAGAATCCGATCGGTTGAAGACGTTTTATACCTCATTATTGATTATCCTTTTTTTAATTCTGATAAAAAGTTGTGCCACTCCGGTTGCCCCGACCGGAGGAGAGCGCGACCGAACAGGGCCACAGGTAATTAGTACCTACCCTGAAAACGGGACCACGAATTTTGACGACGATGAAGTCAGTTTTACTTTTGACAAGTTTGTGGACCGCAACTCATTTCGCCAGAATGTACG
Organism: Balneolaceae bacterium; assembly: GCA_007127745.1. Taxonomy (GTDB): domain Bacteria; phylum Bacteroidota; class Rhodothermia; order Balneolales; family Balneolaceae; genus Rhodohalobacter. The sequence continues at coordinate 34,528 of SKYV01000104.1, read as the reverse complement.
GATTGAACCCGATCTGGGGATCCAGTTTGAAACAAGCTTCAGCCGGAAAAGAGCCACTGTAGAATTTCAGTCACCACTTCCCGATAATACCACGGTTGTTGTTACGGTTGGTACGGATGTAACCGATACTGACCGGAACAATATGGAGCGATCTTTCAGTTTGGCTCTGTCAACGGGAGATGTGCTGGATGATGGTACTGTAACCGCAAGAGTGCTGGATAACGAAACCGGACGAGGAGAAAGCGGCCGCCGTGTATTTCTTTACCGCGAGCCATACGATTTGACCCAGCGATCCATTTACGTGGCCGAAACCGATACATCCGGCCGGGTTGAGTTTGGCTACATCAGTGAAGGACGGTATAAAGCGTTTTGGGTGAATGATATCAATCGGAACAGGATTTGGGACCCTGAAAGGGAGCCTGCACAGCCGTTTTATACCGATTTATTTGATGTTGCTCACGGAGATTCTGTTGATATCGGCACACTTTACATTTCGATGCAAGACACGGTTGCACCCAGAATTGAAGGAGTGGGGCTGCTTTCTGAACAACGATTAAGATTGCGGCTTTCAGAGCCGGTTATCTGGCGGCCTGATGCCTCCATAATTGTAACCGATACCCTCAACAACGAATATACACGGGCTTATCCGCTTTATGAATCGGAATCGGATCCCAATATTGTGTATGCCCAGTCGGAACGTGAACTCCCTGAAAGTGAAAGGTTTACCCTGAAGGCGGAAGGCATAACCGATGCGGCCGGTAACAGTCTGCGTCCCGACTTTTCGCCATTCACAGGATCTTCCGAACCTGATACAACTTTTTTGCGAACGGTCTCTCACAGTGCCGGGAGCGGGCTTTTTCCTGATGAACCACTCGAAATCACCTATACAAAATTTATTGACGATGATGCTGTTCTCGATTCTTTGCGTGTAGTAGAAGGTGATAGAATTGTTGAAAACTGGGAATTGGCAGAGATTGACCGACATATCCTGAGAATAAGACCCGAAGGAACGTGGCAAAGTGGAATTCGTTATCAATTTCGCATATGGAATCCATGGGAAGAGGAACATGAATTAGTAGAGCCTGATATCTGGCAGCGAAATCAGCTTGGGAGCATTGAAGTTACACTCGAAAACCACGATCCGGATGTTTTGAGCCATCTCAGAATTACAGACGAAGATTTCAGTATTGAAGTGGATACAACGTTTACCGATTCCATTCTGGTCGAGAATCTGCCACCCTTGACATACAAAGCCACCGTTTTTCAGGATAATAATGGCAACGGGCGTTGGAATCCCGGTGTGGTGGAACCCTACGAAGCGCCAGAACCTTATGCCATCCGCCGGTCGATACCGGTGCGGGAAGGCTTCACTTCTGAAGTGACGCTGAGTTACCAAACGGGAGTAATCAGAACTTCTGAAAATGATGAAAATTATCCTGAAAGGAATGGTTTAACTCCGTTGATGGATACGGACACAGAAACAAATGGTGATGAAGAAAATGATACCGACAACGATACAGAATCAAACAATGATAATGACAGCCCATGATTGAACAAATTCAGACTATTTTAACCGAGTATGATCTGTTTTTCAGGGTCATCCTCATTCTTGTTTTTACCATCATACTTGCAAAAATTATTAACCGCATCTATAAGAAAATTGTAGAGAGAAGTATAGAAAAAGGGGATGCTAACCTGACAACATACAAATTTCTGGAACATTCACTATCAGTGCTCATTTATATGGTTGGTTTCAGCTTTGCCATTATGATGGTTCCTTTTCTAAAACCGTTGGCACAATCAATTTTGGCCGGTGCCGGTATACTTGCCATCGCCATAGGTTTTGCGGCACAACAGGCTCTTGGCAACATAATCAGTGGTGTGTTTATCGTTATCTCCAAGCCTTATCAGATAAATGACAGAATTTCGCTGAATGACGGCCTCAGAGGTGTGGTAGAAGACATCAGCCTGCGGCATACAGTTATCCGAAATTTTGAAAACCAGCGAATCATCATCCCGAATTCCATAATCAGTAATCAGGTTCTTATCAACTCGAACTTTACGGATACAAAAATTTGCCGGTTTGTTGATGTTGGAATCAGTTATGGATCAGACATCGATCTTGCCAAAAAAATTATGGCTGAGGAGATTCAAAACCATCCTCAAAATATCGACAACAGGCTACCCGAAGATATTGAGAATGGTGTACCACGAGTTATGGTGAGGCTGCTGGAGCTCACAGATTCGTCTGTAAATTTGCGTGCCTGGGCATGGGCGGCCAATGCACCGGATGCTTTTGTAATGCAGTGTGATGTGCTTGAATCAATCAAAAAGAGGTTTGACAAAGAAGGCATTGTTATTCCGTTTCCTCAACGTACCGTCAGCTATTTACCGGAACCGAAGAATAGTAAAAACAGTTGATCTGAATTCAACTGTAGTTATAATTCATGGTTAAATTCTTTATGTTTGGAAACGCTTCCATCAAATAAAAATTTACATTTTCTATTATGTCCCAAACAACAACTTCATCAAAACAAAAACACTCGAAAGAGAAAGGATCTCAATCAAACAGCCGGGCGCAGCCGGATATATATCAGTCCAGGCATAAAATCCGGTTTGTAACGGCTGCCAGCCTTTTCGATGGCCATGATGCCAGTATCAATATCATGCGCAGAATTTTGCAAGCCACCGGAGCCGAGGTCATTCATCTGGGCCACAATCGTTCTGTGCATGAAATTGTAAACTGTGCCATTCAGGAAGATGTGCAGGGAATTGCGGTTAGCTCTTACCAGGGTGGTCATATGGAATATTTTAAATATATGATCGATCTGCTTAAAGAAAAGGAGGCATCACATATTCGTGTATTTGGCGGCGGCGGTGGTGTGATTGTGGACAACGAAATTGAAGAGCTGCAGAATTATGGAGTTTCCCGCATTTTTTCTGTTGAAGATGGAAGCAGTATGGGGCTTCAGGGTATGATCAATTACATGATGGAAACCTGTGATTTTGACACAAATGAGCAGGTACCTGTGGATACGTCTCAACTATTTAACAAGAACGTTAACGCCATTTCCAGATCTATCTCTGCTCTGGAAAACGGGCATGAAAACGTGGCTTCCTTTTCAAACGATTCTTTGCATCTAAACGGTAACCCGGCCGAAGGTTCTACTGATATAACAAAGATTCCGGTTGTGGGCATTACCGGTACCGGAGGAGCCGGAAAAAGTTCGCTTACCGATGAAATTATCCGGCGATTTTTAACTGAATTTACCGACCTGACAATCGGTGTTATCTCAATCGATCCGTCAAAAGTTCGAACGGGGGGAGCCTTGCTGGGAGACCGTATTCGGATGAATAGCATTGATACGGATCGGGTGTATATGAGAAGTATGGCCACCCGTGCATCGAACAAATCGGTAAGTGATGCGGTAAAATCAGCGATTGCTGTTTATAAAGCTGCCGGTTTTGAACTGATTATTGTTGAAACGAGCGGAATTGGGCAGAGCGGCAGCGAAATTGTGGAGCTGAGCGATATTCCGGTTTATGTAATGACACACGAATACGGTGCAGCCACACAGCTTGAGAAAATCAATATGCTGGATCTGGCTGATCTTGTTGTGCTCAATAAATTCGACAAAAAAGGATCACTGGATGCGCTGCGGGATGTACGGAAACAGATGCAGCGGAATCGGGGAGACTGGCACATCAAACCCAAAAAGATGCCCGTTTATCCGACTATTGCCTCTCAGTTTAATGATGAAGGGGTGCACCGCTTGTTTTCTGCCATTGTGGAGCAGATCAATGAAAAATTTCCGGTTCAATGGGAAGCAAAATTGTTTGTTAATACAGAACCTGCAGAAAATCTGCATACACAAGCCATTATTCCGGGGAAGCGCCAGCGCTACTTATCCGAGATTACAGAAACCATTCAAAATTATCATCAATGGGCAGAACAGCAGGTAGAGATTGCGCGAAAACTGGATCAAGTACGGGGAACCATTGAGCAGATTAAAAACTGGAATCCTGATGATGAGATAACACTGCTCAGTCGGCTGAATGAGATGGAAGAGCACTGGTCCGTAAAGCTCGATCCGCTGCCTGCAAAAATTTTGGAAGGCTGGGATGAACTCTACGGAAAGTACCGGAAAGAGTATTTCACGGTGAAGATAAGAGGAAAAGAATTTCAGAATAAGCTCTTCAGAGAATCGATCAGCGGTACACAAGTGCCTCGCATCTCTTTGCCAAAAACCAAAAATCTGGGCGACCGTCTGCAGTTTGCACTCAAAGAAAACCTGCCGGGCTATTTTCCCTATACGGCTGGTGTTTTTCCGTTTAAAAGAGAAGGAGAAGATCCCACACGTATGTTTGCAGGTGAGGGCACTCCTGAGCGTACCAACCGTCGTTTTCATTACGTGAGCGAGGGAATGCCTGCTGCAAGACTCTCCACGGCATTCGATTCGGTAACGCTTTATGGGGAAGATCCCGATCACCGACCTGACATTTACGGAAAAATCGGTAATTCCGGTGTAAGTATCTGCACATTGGACGATATGAAAAAACTCTATTCCGGGTTTAATCTTACCTCTTCAAAAACCTCTGTGTCTATGACAATCAACGGGCCTGCACCTATGATTTTAGCCATGTTTATGAATACGGCCATCGACCAGGAGGTTGAACGATATTTGAAAGAGCAGGGCAATTGGGATCAAGCCCGGGAAAAAATCACGAAATACTTTAAAGAAAATGAGATGACACAACCGGGATATCAGATGGAATTGCCACCCAGTCATTCCGGTTCTGGATTGGGCTTATTGAGTATTTCCGGTGATAAACTGGTTGATAAAGAAACCTATGAGCGAATAAAATCGGATACCCTGAAAGTGGTTCGCGGAACGGTTCAGGCCGATATTCTGAAAGAGGATCAGGCACAAAATACCTGCATCTTTTCAACAGAATTTGCACTGAAAATGATGGGCGATGTTCAGTCCTATTTTACTGAACACAAGGTCAGAAATTATTATTCTGTGTCGATTTCGGGCTATCATATTGCCGAAGCGGGAGCCAATCCAATCACCCAGGCAGCATTTACACTTTCAAACGGATTTACATTTGTTGAGTATTACCTGTCAAGAGGTTTGGACATTGATGATTTTGCCCATAATCTGTCGTTCTTTTTCAGCAATGGATTGGATCCGGAATATGCGGTGATTGGACGGGTAGCCAGGCGAATTTGGGCTATTGCCATGAAGCACAAATATAGTGCAAACGAACGTTCACAAAAACTGAAATATCATATTCAAACCAGCGGGCGTTCTCTGCATGCCAAAGAAATTCAGTTTAACGACATCCGTACGACACTCCAGGCACTGATGGCCATTTACGACAACTGCAACTCACTGCACACCAATGCTTATGATGAAGCCATCACAACGCCAACAGAAGAGTCGGTACGCAGGGCGCTTGCCATTCAGCTTATTATTAACAAAGAGCTGGGTATGGCAAAGAACGACAATCCGCTACAAGGTTCGTACATCATTGATGAGCTGACCGATCTTGTGGAAGAAGCCATATTGGCGGAATTTGACAGAATTACCGAACGCGGTGGAGTTCTGGGCGCAATGGAAAGTATGTATCAGCGCGGTAAAATTCAGGAAGAGAGCCTGCATTATGAATCGCTGAAACACTCGGGTGAACTGCCAATTGTTGGCGTAAATACCTTTTTGAGTGATCATAAAACGACCGAGGAAAATCGTGAAATTGAATTAATCCGGTCAACAGAGGATGAAAAGAAACAACAAATCCAGAATCTGGCCGCGTTTCATGCCATCAACAAAGAGAAATCGAATAAAGCGATTGAACGGCTGAAAAATGTAGCCCGTGAAAATGGAAATTTATTTGAAGAATTGATGGAAACCGTTAAGGTTTGCTCGCTCGGGGAAATTTCAAAAGCACTGTACGAGGTAGGCGGTCAGTACAGAAGAAATATGTAGCGATATAAATTTACCGGATGTTTGAAAAAAACATCCGGTAAATCCTATCTAAAAAAAGTTTATCCGGTTCCTGTGAGCATACTTTGCAGCCTTTGTGCTCTGGAAAACTGCTGGCTGTTTGGAAATTCGATTAAGATCCTGTCGAGGAGTTCAATAGCACGTTGGTTATTACCGGCTTCAATATGGGCTTCTGCCGCTTCAAACAGGTTGTAAGGGGTAGTGCTGTTGTTTTCATCCCATTCTGCCGCTCGCTCAAATTGTCGAGCAGCTTCATCATACTGTTCAAGATCCAGCAAAATAATGCCGTGCAATGATATGGGGGCAACGCCAAGAATACCGCGAGGAGGGGAGAAGCGCTCAATATAAGTTAAAGCCTCTTCATAATTTCCCAGTTCATATTCAGAAACCGCTGCATAGTAATTGGCAAGATTTCCCGCATCTGTTCGGCCGTAGTTTCTGGCTATCTGAACAAACCCGAGAGTCAGTTCACCATCATCCCCGTACAGTGCCTGTTCAAAATTGCCCAACAGCAATGCTTGTTCGGCCATGCCGAGATGAATCTGTGCTTCCTGTTCCATTTGGCTGGTATAAACAAAATACCCGATAACCAATCCTATAGCGAGGATAATGCCAAGACCACCGCCAATGACTGCCGCTTTATTCTGGTTATAAAAATGCATGAATCTCGATGAATATTCAATTAGAATATCCTGTTCAAGATCCTCTTTTGATAATTTTTTGCTCATAAAATTGTTTTGTTAAATCTTTCCCGCTCCATTACGAATCGTGTAAAAATCAGAATCGTAAAGTTAAAATTAGTTTGCCATTTAACCAAGTATTATGAATAATTCAATATAATTTTGAGGAAGTTCAAACTGATAGAATTTCCTGTTGTTGGTTTCATATCGATTCTTTTCCATTCAGATCCTTCCAGTCAAATTCACTGTAACTGCGAATGATCCAATCGGCCGAAGACAAATCCTGATTGCCGGAATTTGGGTTTTTATAACCAATGCATCTCATTCCGGCGGCTTTTGCTCCCAGCACCCCATTTTTGGAGTCTTCAATAACCAGGCACTGTTCGGGCTCCGATTTGGCCAGCTCGGCTGCTTTCAGAAAAATTTCCGGATGTGGTTTGGAAGTTTTCAGTTCCGCACCACTGATTCTCAATGAAAAATAGTTGTTCAGGTTCAGTTTGGTCAGAACCGTGTTGATGTTCTCAATTCGTGAGGATGAAGCAAGAACCAGTGAATAATTTTTTTCATCAAGCGAACGGATCACTTCTTCCACGCCGTCTATCGGCCCTTCATCAAAATGGTTGTTCAAATAGGCGAGAAAACGGCGCTGCTCCTCCTGGTTAATTTCATCCACGTCAAATTCTACATCAAACTCGTCCTTGATGGTTTCCCAGAGATCGGATCGTCCCACAAATTTTGTGAGTTCCTGTTCATCCATGTCGATGCCCATTTCATCAAACATTTTCAAAATAATTCGAAAATAGATTGGTTCGCTATCGATGATTACACCGTCCATGTCAAAAATAATGGTAGTTATCATATCTGTATTTTATTCGATTGAATCAGTCAAGAGTGCCGTTGTGAAGAGTGTAGAGTGTATCGCAATGCCCGGCGATATCTTTTTCGTGGGTAATCAACACAATTGAAACACCTTCAATGTCCCGTAGCTTGAATAGCAGATTGAGAATGGTATCGGTATTTTTTTCGTCAAGATTTCCAGTGGGTTCATCGGCCAAAATAATCGAAGGATTGTTGGTGAGCGCCCTTGCCATAGATACGCGCTGCTGTTCTCCACCCGATAGTTGCGATGGACGGTGCTGAAGACGGTCGGCCATACCAAACTGATCCAGAAGTCCGGTTGCCCTTTCTTCCGCATTTTCGGCTGGTTCTCCTTTGATGAGGGCCGGCATCATCACATTTTCCAATGCCGTAAATTCCGGCAGCAAATGGTGAAACTGAAATACAAATCCAACATTCCGGTTTCTGAGTTCAGCCAGTTTGTCGGGCTTATGCTGATAGATCGATTCTCCGTGCCAAAAAACATCTCCCGCGGTGGGTCTGTCCAGCCCGCCCAAAATATGAAGCAAGGTACTTTTTCCACTGCCGCTTGAACCAACAATAGCCACAATTTCGGCTTGTTGAATATCGAGATTTACACCCCTTAAAATTTTCAATTCTTTGTTTCCCGACTCCGATTTGAAATTTTTTCTGAGGTTTTTACAACTGAGCACAATATCCTTACTCATAAAAATCAATCTGTTTTGTTGATAAATTCCGGATAAATGACCGACTCTATCGATACACATTTTGCAGACTCTGTATCAATTTCGAGCGATACACCGCACAGTCGGTTATCTTTATCTGCAATTTTATATTTTTGAGGTGTGCCGAGTGTAAACCTGCGAATGGATGTTTTTTTATCCATACCGATTACCGAATCGAATGGGCCGGTCATTCCGGCGTCCGTGATATATCCGGTTCCGTTGGGAAATATTCGGGCATCATTCGTTGGAACGTGAGTGTGGGTTCCTACCACGGCTGATACACTTCCGTCAACATGCCAGGCATAGGCCAATTTTTCTGCAGTGGCTTCGGCGTGAAAATCCACAAATACCAAATCAGTTTTCTCTTTAATTTTCGAGAGTGCCCAATCCGAGGTTGAAAACGGGTCATCAATTTGAGGCATAAACGTTCTTCCCTGCAAATTCAGCACCCCGATTTTCTTGTTACTATCTTTTATCTGGTATATCCCAAATCCATAACCGCTGTTACCTTTCGGGTAGTTGAGCGGCCTGAGCAGATGATCATCCGTTTTCATATAGGAGAAAATTTTCCACTTGTCGAATGAGTGGTTTCCGCCGGTGATGACATCTACATCAATATCGTACAATCGTTTCACAATGTGGCGGTTCAGCCCACGGCCTTCATGAGAATTTTCGGCATTGGCGATTATAAAATCAGGCTGATATTTCTCTTTAATAGCCGGAAAAATGGTTTCAAGAAGGGTGATCCCCGGTTCACCTACGATGTCTGCAATAAAAAAAATTTTAACAGTGTTTGGCATGTAAATCTATTCTATTTATTAAACCTTGAACAAAGGTATCAAATTAATCATTTAGCTTATAATGAACTGCAGGATTTGGAGATGAGTTGGGCAAAATGTTAATCCGTTGAGAATGGTCAGGATATCTCTTTGATCAGTTTTGAAATTTGCTGATTAACTTCTTCCATCAATTCGTTTTCCTGTTCGTCGGTTTCATGCAGTTTTGTTCTTAGTTCAAAAAGCTCCTCGGCTATACTCAGACAGGCAAGGATCATGATGGTGGAATCGGGCTGATTGGAAAACTGATTTCTGAACAGTTTGAATTTTTCATCTACATATGCAGCAATGCGGCGGGTGTTTTCAACCTCGCTTTCGCGTACACGAAGGGGAATCTGTTTCCCCAAAATTGTAACCTTGATCGGCTGCATGTTACTCATCGAGATATTTGTCTATTTTTTTGATGAGGCCGTTTACCTGGTGGCGCATGGCAATGCGCTCCGATTCACTGATGCTTGAAAAAATATCGGTCTGATCTTTGTGAACCTCATTCAGTTTGTTACGTAACCGTTGATTCTCTTTATTTAATTCTCTGTTTTTCTTTTTTAGCATTCCCACCTGCGTGCGAATCTGATCGAGCAGCTTCAAAAAAGTTTCTTTTTGAATCTCATCAACGGCCATAATAACAAAGAATAATTAGGATCTGAGTTTAGCTCCGAATGTTTTTTCCAGCTTCTGAACAACTTTTTGAACTACAGGCTCTACATCTCTGATGTTCAATGTTTTATTAGAATCTAAAAAAGTAAGCCTAAAAGCAATACTTTTTTTGTTTTCACCAAGGTTTTTACCTTCGTAAACATCAAAAACGGATACATCTTTTAAAATTTTTCCGGCAGTTTGTTTGATTTCCTGTGTTAATTCTCCTGCGCGAACGGTTTGATCAACCGTAAATGCTGCATCAAACTCGAATGTCGGGAATTTTGCTACGGGCTGATACGTGATGTCACTTCTGGAAGCTCCCAGGTTGTTCAGTAACGTGAGATCAACTTCCGCAACAAATGCATCTTTCTCCACATCGAAGCCTTTCAGCCATTTTTCATGGGCAATGTGAAGAGAGGCAACTCTTGTACCTTCTAACAGATAAGTGAGTTTATGGTTCCCTTCAGTTTTTCTGCTGATCCGGTCAGAAATGCCCAGATTGTTTAGCACAGCTTCGAGATCTCCTTTCAAATCAAAAATGGTATAGCTTTCGGCTTCTCCGCGCCAGTCTGTCTGCTTTTTATTCCCGCAAAGCCCCAGAAGCAGGTGCACATGTTCCTGAACACCTTCAATCCAGGTACTGTCATCACTTTTCTTGAATACATGACCGATTTCAAAAAACCGCAGATTCTCGGCATTTCGGTTCAGATTATAGTGCAGAGCTTTCATGAACCCTCCCGCAAGATGCGTTCTGAGCGTAGTATTTTCCTGTGAGACAGGATTCAGCGTATCCACATGCGATTTTTCATCAGCAAGCAACAGGGCTTCTTTTTTTGACAGCAAGGAATTACTGCTGATCTCTTTATATCCCAGAGATTTTGTCATAGCTCTCATTTTTTCATGAAATATCTCGGAATCAGCAAGAGGCTGTGGTGTGATGAACGGAGCCGTATCAGGCCTTGGAATGTTGTTATAATCGAAAACACGGCCCACTTCTTCAATCAGATCCACTTCACGGGTCACATCGGGGCGGAAAGGAGGCACTGTACACATTAAAGCACCTTCTCCGGTCATTTCAGTTTCAAATTCAAGATTGTTTAAAATTGAAACCACGCGGTCTTCACTGAGATCTGTTCCCAGCAAATGGTTGATTCTTGCCACACGCAATGGTACAGTCTTTGGCTCATACTTTACAGGATGTTCATCTACAAATCCTTCATAAATGGTGCCGCCAGAAAGTTCGGCGATCAACTCTGCTGCACGCCGGGCAGCTTTTAATTGCATGGTAGGATCAATCCCGCGTTCAAACCGGTAAGAACTGTCTGTTTGAAGGGCCAGGCTCTTCGACGTTTTACGGATCGAAGAAGGTTCAAACCACGCACTTTCAATCAAAATTTTTGTGGTTTCTTCGGTTACTTCACTGTTTTCGCCACCCATTACACCGGCAATGGCTACAGGACCGTTTCCGTCACAGATAAAAAGTGAACCGGCCGGTACCGTTCGTTCAATACTGTCGAGTGTGGTAAATTTTTTGTCGTCCTCAAAACTTTGAACAACAATTTTTTTGCCGCCAATCAAATTGTAATCAAAAGCATGGAGCGGCTGTCCGATTTCTTGCAGAATAAAGTTGGTTACATCCACCACATTGTTGATCGGCCTCAGTCCAATGGAGATCAGGCGCTGTTTCAGCCAGTCGGGAGATTCTTTCACTTCCACATTATCCACAATAAGCCCGACGTAGCGGTGACATTTATCGCTGTCTTTAATGGAAATCGAGATTTCATCATCAAGGTTTCTCTTCGGTTCAGGCACACTGTGGTATGGGGATTTGAGTGAACCATCCACTATGGCCGAGAGATCGCGTGCCACTCCAATATGGCAGGCTGCATCAGGGCGGTTGGGAGTGAGACCAATTTCAAAAACTGTATCTTTTTCAGCATTCAGAGCCTCTTTTAGCGGCATGCCGGGTTTTAAATTGTTTTTCATCACCATAATTCCGGAGTGATCATCGCCAAGCCCCAGCTCTACTTCTGAGCAGATCATACCGCTGGATTTTTCTCCTCGCAGTTTGGCTTTTTTGATGGTTAGGTAAGAACCGTCGTCCATCGGTGCGGGAAGAGTAGAGCCAACTGTGGCAACCGGCACTTTTTGTCCGGCGGCAACATTTTTTGCACCGCATACTATTTGCACGGTTTCCTCCCCCGTATTTACATCGCAGAGCACCAGTTTATCTGCATTGGGATGATTGCGGACGTCCAAAACTTCACCGACTACAAAGCCCTCAAAATCGGACCCAATCTCTTCAACTTCTTCAACTTCAAGCCCAAGCAAAGTTAATTTTTCTTCGGCTTCTGCCGGGATAAGATCTGTTTGGATGTACTCTTTTAACCAGTTATATGAAATTTTCATGATTTCAGGTAAATCAGTAAGTCTTTAAAAATCTGTTTTTTGTTAGATGTGTGTTCTGTTGCTGAAATGGTTCAGGATTCGAACTGTTGCAGAAAACGGATGTCGTTGTCGTAGAGCAGACGGATATCATCAATTCCATAGCGAAGCATGGCGATACGATCAACACCCATGCCAAAGGCGTAGCCGGTGTATTTTTCCGGATCTACACCCACAGCTTCAAAAACGTTGGGATCCACCATTCCGGCTCCGAGAATTTCGAGCCACTGGCCGCCTTTTTCATTTTCCCACCAGATGTCCATTTCCATGCTGGGTTCAGTGAACGGAAAGAAGGAGGGGCGTACGCGGTATTTTACGTCACTGCCGTACATCAGTTTGGAGAACATCACCAGGGTTTCGATCAATTCGCCGAGTGTCACTTTTTCATCTACATAAAGCCCTTCAACCTGGTTGAACTGAAAATAGGATTTTGCAGTCACGGCCTCGTTTCTGTATACACGACCCGGCATGATGGAGCGCACGGGCGGAGCCTGTTCTTTCATCAGGCGGATTTGTACCGGCGAAGTGTGTGTGCGCAATACGAGGTCATCAGTGTTTTCATCATCCGATTTGCGGACAAAAAATGTATCCTGCATATCGCGTGCGGGGTGATCTTTTGGAAAATTTAACGCGGTAAAATTGTGAAAATCGTCTTCAAGTTCCGGGCCGTCGGCAATGTTGAATCCAAGCCGCAGAAAGATCTCTTTAATTTGATTCAGGGCCTGGGTCAGCGGATGAAACGATCCGGTGTAGGCCGGTTCAACAGGCAGGGAAATATCATCCAGTGCCCCGAAGGTTTTCTTTTGAGCGGAAGTAAGTTCCTCTTTGGCCTGTTCGAACGTGGATTGTGCCAGGTTTTTCACTTCGTTCATCGCTTTACCGACTGCCGCTTTCTGTTTGTTGGGCACATCTCCCATCAATCCAAACATAGCCTGAACTTTCCCTTTTCTGGATAAAAACCGAAGCCGGAATGCTTCCAGGGATTCATCACTGTCTATGTTAAATTGTTCGATTTCCTGTTTTATCTCGTTAATTTTATCAATCATAACTCGTTCTGCTTCAAGTCAAACCGATGTTATATTCGGATTTGTTTGAATGGGCATTAAAATGGGTTTCGGGAATTAATTAAAGACAACTCTGAATATACCATTCCGTTTGTTCCGAATCATTCCGGAAATTAGAATCCGGTAGATTTCAAAAAATTTTACGGAATCGGAAAAAGGGTGCAAAAAAAAACCGACAAACCATTTCATTGATTTGCCGGTTTTAAGAAAGTATTCTGTTTATTATACAGACTCTTTCACAATTTCGGAGAATGTTTCCGGATCGTTCACTGCAATGTCCGCCAGCATTTTCCTGTTGATGTTGATGTCGTTTTCTTTCATGCCATGTATAAGTTTGGCATAAGTGGTTCCGTTCAGGCGGGCAGCAGCATTAATTCGGGTAATCCATAGCCTTCGGAACATTCTTTTTCGAACTTTCCGATCGCGGTATTGATATAATTGAGCTTTCTCAACCGCATTTTTGGCAACGGTATAAACGTTTTTGCGTCTGCCCCAGTAACCTTTCGCCTTTTTTAAAATTTTTCGGCGACGGCGACGGGAAGCCACCAGATTTCGTGATCGTGGCATTTTTATTAACGTTTAGAGGTTAATCATTTCTGTTTGTCAGCTATAGGGAATCAGCCGTTTGATGGCTTTTTCATCAGTTTTATCTACCAGAGTAGACTGACGTAGATTTCTCTTCCTTTTGCTGGATTTCTTTGTAAGAATGTGACTTTTGAAGGCTTTTTTACGCTTTATTTTACCGGAACCGGTTTTTTTGAAGCGTTTCTTCGCGCCACTGTTCGATTTCATTTTAGGCATAATGATTCCATTTTCTGAAATTATAAAGACACGAAATATAAGAAGCTTTACGCTATGTTGAAAGTATACTTTAGCCTTTTGAAGGAGACAGAATCATAATCATTCTGCGGCCTTCCATCGTTGGCTTCGATTCTACTTTACTTACATCCTTAAGCGTTTCTGCGAGGTTATTCAGAAGCTCTTCTCCCTGTTCGGTGTAGAGCATATCTCTTCCCCTGAACTGTACCGTTGCTTTTACTTTGTCGCCGCCTTCAAGAAATTCGCGTGCATGTCGGGTTTTAAATTCCAGATCGTGGTCGTCAGTAGTGGGTCGAAAACGTAGTTCTTTTACCTGAATGGTATGCTGTTTTTTCTTCGCTTCTTTCTCTTTCTTTTTCTTCTCGTACATAAATTTGCCAAAATCGATAACCTTGCAAACCGGTGGTTTTGCATTGGGTGCCACTTCAACAAGATCCAGTTGAAAGGATTCGGCAATTTCAAGTGCTCTGTCTATAGAAACAATTTCATGCTCCTCATCAGGCTTGATCAATCGAACTTTTGATGAACGGATCTCATCATTGACCTTGGGTCGATCATCATTTCTTTGTCTTCTCATAGTTGGTCGTCTTGCGATAAGTTACCTCGCTTTTTTTATTGATGTTGTTAATAATAGTACAAGCGTTAAATATGTAAACAATCATTCAAAAATCAAACGCCTGTATAAAAATTGGTATATGTTTTTGAAATTTTGATTTCAAGTATCTTTATAAACTGTCTTTCCGTCCGCTGATTTGCTGTCAGTCGGATAAAATATGTGTTTAGGAACCCGTCAGACGGCATATCTAACTGTCTGTTGGATTCTGAATAACCTACCCTATTGATCATACGTTGGAGGCAGGCTCCTGCTTTCAATCTCATTCTTCACCTTATTTAAAAATTCTTCCAGCTTAAACGTTCCGATGTCACCCTGTTTGTGGCGCCGGAGGGAAACCGTGCTGTCAGATTCTTCTTTTTCTCCGACAATAACCATGTACGGAATTTTGCTGTTTTCGGCATCACGGATTTTCCCGCCGATCATCTCACTGCGTGTATCCACTTCAACCCTGACATCCAACCCCTTCAGTTTATCGGCACATTTTTGAGCATAGCCGATATAGTCATCCGATATTGGCAACACTTTCACCTGAACCGGAGCCAGCCAGAGTGGAAAATCTCCAGCAAAATGCTCTATCAGGATACTCACGAAACGCTCCATGGATCCAAATGGTGCGCGGTGTATAATGACCGGGCGGTGCCGGTTGTTGTCTGAGCCAACATAGGTCAGATCAAACCGTTCGGGCATTACATAATCAACCTGAACGGTTCCAAGCTGCCACTGCCGGCCGATGGCATCACGGATAATGAAATCAATTTTTGGGCCATAAAAACTGGCTTCTCCTTCAACAATTTTGTAATCGAGCCCCATCTCGTCAGCAACTTCATTGAGTTCGCGCTGGGAACGCTGCCAGTTTTCATTCTTTCCACCATATTTCTCGTCCTTATCGTCACGGAAGGAGAGATGAATATCAACCGGCATGCCGAAGGTATTGAATACAAACTGAGTCAGTTCTATCACATGTTTAATTTCATCTTTCAGCTGATCGTTCGTGCAGTAGATGTGTGCATCATCCTGGGTAAATCCGCGAACGCGCGACATTCCGTTCAACTCGCCCGATTGCTCGTAGCGATACACCGTGCCAAATTCGGCCAGCCGGACCGGCAGATCGCGGTAACTTCTCAGCTCATTTGAATAAATTCTGTGGTGGTGCGGGCAGTTCATCGGTTTCAATAAATACCCCTCATCATCCACCTCCATGGGATTAAACTGAGAGTCTTTGTAATAAGGGTAGTGCCCCGATGTTCTATAGAGATTCAGGTTGGCAATATGCGGTGTGATCACTTCCTGGTATCCACGGTGTTTCTGTTCTTCGCGCAGAAAATGTTCAAGAGTACGTCTCAGAACGGTTCCGTTTGGCAGCCAGAGTGGAAGACCGGGACCTACCATCGGATCCATCATATATATGCCCATCTCTTTACCGAGTTTTTTGTGATCTCGTTTTTTGGCTTCTTCAATCTGTTCCAGATATTCGTTCAGCATTTTCTGCTTTGGAAAGGAGATGCCGTAGATACGAGTCAACTGTTTACTTTTCACATCACCGCGCCAGTAGGCACCTGCAAGCTTGGTAAGCTTAACGGCCTTGATGGGAGAGGTGTCCGGTAAATGAGGGCCGCGGCAGAGATCCGTGAAATTACCCTGTTTATAGAAGGTAATCGAGTCATCTTCCAGGCCTTCAATCAGATCAATTTTATACTCGTTGCCCAATTTGCTGTAATGCTCGAGTGCTTCCTGTTTGGAAACCTTGCGTTTTTTGAACTCCGATTTTTTCCGGGCCAGTTCAATCATTTTTTTCTCTACCTTTTCGAGCTGATCCTGTCCAAATGATTTTTCACCGAAATCGATATCGTAATAAAAACCGTTTTCGATAGGCGGACCGATGCCAAATTTTACATCCGGATAGAGTTCCTGAACTGCCTCGGCCAGCAAGTGGGCAGAAGAGTGCCAGAAGGTATACTGGCCATCATCAGTGTTCCATGTATTGATGGAGATTTTACCGTTTCGGCTTATTGGCTCGTTCAGACCTAAAATTTCATTATCCAGCGAAATACTCAGTGCATTTCTGGCCAGGCCTTTGGAAATACTTTCGGCCACTTCGAGTCCTGTAATATGTTTGGGAAACTGTTTTTGTGCACCGTCAGGAAAGGTGAGCGTAATTTGTTCTTCTGACATTCAGTTGTTGTGGTAAAAACTTGGTTTGAGAATATGATTTAAGTATTTCACAAAATACAAAATCCCCGGCTACCATTAAAAATTTAAATGAATACTGAAGTTTACCAACTTAATATCTTTTGTGAAAATATTAGAATTTGAATGAATTCCTTGACACTTATCAATTATAAATTATATTGGCAGTTGTTCTTTAACACGATTTAACAATTCACCAAAACCTTAACCAAACATCCTGAAAATGAGATTCAGAACATTATATTTACTTCCTTTGCTATTAATTCTTTTCGTCTCCTGTGATCAGAGCGATCAAATGGTAAGCCCGTCTTCATCTGATGAGCTTTCTGCTGCACAGGCAGAAGAACAGGCAGCCAGGCCGGATCACACACCAATTCCAGGCCAGTTTATTGTGACTCTTCAACCCAAAGAAAATCCAGCAGATGTAGCTGCTGAATATGGTGTTGAGCCCGATTTTGAATATCAACACGTCATTACCGGTTTTGCCGGCAGCATTTCAAAAGCGGCAAGAGATGGGATGATGCGCGACCACCGTATAGTAAGAGTTGAGCAGGACATGGTTGTTTCCATCGCAACTACCGAGCAGGAAAATGCAACCTGGGGCCTCGACCGGATTGACCAGCGAGAACTGCCGCTGGATGGCATTTACAGCTACACGAATAATGGCAGCGGTGTAACGGCGTATATCATTGATACGGGTATTCTTTATTCGCATAATGAGTTTAGCGGCAGAATTGATAGCAATTTTCACTTTGATGCTTTTAATGATGGGCAGGATGGAAATGATTGTAATGGCCACGGAACACACGTGGCAGGCACTGTAGGCGGCACGGAATACGGAGTAGCAAAAAGTGTGGATCTCGTAGCTGTACGTGTACTTGACTGTGAAGGGTCCGGTTCTTTTAGTGGTGTGATTGCCGGAATGGACTGGGTGGCTGAGAATGCAACCGGGTCTTCGGTCGCAAATATGTCGCTTGGCGGTGGCAGCAGCGATGCCGTGGATGAAGCTGTGGAGAACATGTACAGTGCCGGCGTACCGGTGATAGTTGCCGCAGGTAATGGCGATTTCCTGGGTCGTGCACAAGATGCTTGTGGTTACTCTCCGGCAGGTGCTGAAAAGGCCTATACTGTTGGTGCAACCACCAGTTCTGACAGTAAAACAAGCTGGTCTAATTATGGTGATTGTGTGGATATTTTTGCCCCGGGTGCAAATATCACATCAGCCTGGCATACCGGCAATAACGCAACCGATACCATCAGTGGCACCAGTATGGCCGCTCCTCATGTAGCGGGTGTTGCAGCTCTCTTTTTAGAGGACAATCCAAATGCTTCTGTACAGGATGTATATGATGCAATTACGGATGTGAGCACTAAAAATATTGTAACAAGCTCCAATACCGGAAATAATCATCTTCTCTACAGCCTTTTCAACGGATCCGATAATGGAAATGGTGATAATGATGACTCCGGAGACGATGGTGATGACGGTGAAGAAGGAGACGATGGTGATGACGAAGAAGTTGGTGTGAATGATCCCGTAATCAATAGTATATCTGTCAATTCGTATACTTCGGGCCCCTGGTCACGCGCTGATGTGAGCTGGAGCGTTTCTGATGAAGATGGAGACCTCTCCTCAGTTACAACTGAACTGCTGGACGGAACCTCAATAGTTGACAGTCAGACTACAAATGTGAGTGGCAGCACTGCTTCCGGTACTGCTGAACTGAGAACCAGAGAAAACGCCAATTCAGTCCGCGTAACTGTTACAGACAGCGCCGGCAATTCTACATCTGAAACCCGATCTCTTGATGGAGAAGAGGATGGCGATAATGATAATGGCGAAGAGGGCGATGATGGTGACGACGGAGAAGATGGGGACGATGGTGATGATGGTGACGATGGTGACGATGGGGATGAAGGAGAGGTTGGAGACAATGACCCGGTAATTACTAATTTATCAGTGTCAACCCGTACAACCGGTCCTTGGTTCAGAGCAAATGTTAACTGGAGTGTTTCCGACGAAGATGCTGATCTTACAACGGTTGTCGTTGAAATGCTTGATGGAGGCTCTATTGTTGAAAGTGCATCTATCAGCGTTAGCGGAAACAGTGCTTCAGGAGAAACTGAATTATCAACAAGAGGAAATGCTGATTCTGTTCGCTTGACAGTCACAGACAGTCAGGGAAATTCCGCTACAGAATCGCAGGATATCTGAACCGTATTTTAATTAAAGAAAAATTCAAAACCCGCAGGCGAAAGTTTGCGGGTTTTTTTGGTGCGCCCGGCATGGCGCAGAACCTATAGGGTGAGAGTCCCGTACACACCCTGATTATGGGAAGTGTTAGCCGAGAGCAAGGGTGTCCATCGCAAGATGGAATCTGAAGGAAGCTTAAGGCAACGTTCTGATCCGACGAACAGGAACCACATACGGAAGCGATGCAGGAGTATAAGTCTGCCAAACAAGGTGAAGTCCAATGGTTATCCGGAATCCTGCAGGCGTAAATGTGGCGGATAAGTGGAGTAACAGGTTTTGCCCTTACCGGGGGAGATCAGGCCGTTCTCGGCCAGAAGTCAGCCGAGGTCATAGTACCACGCCGTTGTGGTGTGAGAGGACAGGCAGGGAATTAATCACTATCTCTTCCAACTCGATTATGAAATTCAATGCATGTGGCAAGGATATCCATCAATTCATCAGAAACGGTAACAGGTTTGCGGCTTGCCACGGCATTGACGGCAGATACCTCGCTGTCCGGCAGAAAACGGCTCAGTTTATTTTTGATGCGAACAATTTCATCACGAATCTCCCGGTAGATGGATAACGGATTTTTACTGCCGGTATCATGCATAACAATGTCTCACCGGGTACCCATCGTGTAAAATCTGATTTGATAGACTTCGGGCATGGTTTCGGTTTATTGTGATTCTGAAAGCTCAAGCCGCAGGTTTGGCATTGCCAGGTTGGAGTGGATGGACACAGGATCATGTTCCTGCCAGATGATCTTTTGTCCGGGAGTGCCGGGAAGCTCAATATTATCCAGATTCTTGCGGTAGCCGGTTTGAGGTAAGTCATAATCCAGCGAAAAGGAAATTTCCCGCCCAAAACGATTGTAGAACTTAACCGCCAGTTCGTTGATTCCTTGCCTGAGAGGCAGCAATACAAGATCAGTTTTCATCTCTTTTTTGTGCGGATTGTTATGAACATAGATCTCTTCACCGTTCAGCACAACTTGCACACCGTCTGTCCGATCCAGTCTGACCAGCAGATCACTTTCAGTTTCACTCTCTACCTGCTGCACCAAAAACCAGTTGATGTTTCTGCCTGCCGGTTTGGTCAGCACGCTGCCGGGACCGCCTTCTACTACTTCCCATTCTTGACCATTATCTGATGGCCACGGTCGATTCAGATTGATGTTATCCTGCATCCAGCCCCGGCCGTCTATGCGTGAAATGCGGGGACCATTGACGTAGAGCGGGCCAAAAGTCAAATCATCAAAATCCTCGCGGATCAGAAACTCTTCACCTCTGTCAAGCCTGATCAGCTCAATGCCGCCGGGGGTTATCAGTTCCAGAGATTGGGCTCGCTCCATATCCGTGTAGAACAAATTAGCTGCAAATAAGCCACTGATTTGTTCATCAAATGTCCACGATTCACGAACGGTACTGCGGAACGAACCGTAATAATCCACACCCGAAAAACTGTGGTGTTTATGGCTATTTTGTCGGTCAAGTAAGATTCCCGAAACCGCCTCTGTTGACATCATCTCTTCAGTAATGGTGTCTTCCGGGCGGATATAAAAATCATCATCAAACCCGAGAACGGCTACCCGGATTTCATCGCCCCGTTCTGATTCCGGGAGATCAACATCCACACCAGCTTCGTGGGCAGAAAATGTCAAAGATTGTCCGTTATCCAGGAAATAAGCATCATCCGGAGTGCCTTCAAGGCCATCCAGGGTAATAACTCCGTCAACAGGAATATTGGTCAGGTGCAGGTACAAACGGTTTTCTTTTTGGGTGATGTAACCCCAATCGGGAACATCATGGAAACCGGCAGATTGTGTGCCGTAAATCGCTTCACCGTTCACATCCAGCCATTCCCCGATTCCAAGCAGTACCTCTTTTTCAAACTCAACCACGGAGCCATCACCACGCGGCCCGATATTTAGCAGATAGTTTCCGCCGCCGCTTACCACCTGGATCAGGGCTTCCAGTTTTTCGCGGATTTTATCTTCGGGCTCCCCCCGTTCCTGCCAGCTCCGGTAGCTCCAGGTTTCATCAAACATAGAGGCGGGTGTTTGCCAGGGGGTATCGAGTGTAAAATCGGGGTACTCATTGTCACCCAATACGGTAAAATCGCCCATGTCATTCCCGATTCGCCCGCCGATCATGCAGTCCGGCTGTAAGCTGTGAACAAGCTCTCTGATCTCTTTGCTCTGTTCCGGTTCCAGCGAACCCATATCAAACCAGAGTTCGGAGATGGGGCCATAGTTGGTTAAAAGTTCACGTACCTGGTTCATGTTGAATTGATGATGCTCGTCGGGAATCGGGTCGGCATTATGGCTTGAGATAGGGTAGGCGGGAGGGTAGTGCCAGTCAATCAAAGAATAGTAGATTCCGAAATTCAGGCCGTGCTGTCGTGCGGCATCCGCCAGCTCTTTGATGACATCCCTTCCGTACGGTGTGGCATCAACGATATTATAATCACTGAATTCTGTGTGGAACATACTGAACCCGTCATGGTGTTTTGTTGTGATCACGATCGACTTCATTCCGGCATTTTTTGCCAATTCGGCAATCGCATCGGGGTCCCAGTTTTCCGGGTTGAAGCGTTCGGCGGTTTGCGCATAGTGATCCGAGTAAATTCCGGCATGGGCCTGAATCTGTTCCGAGTAACCACGCTGAACCGGTTCACCATCCCAAACTCCGGCAAGCTCCGAGTATAGCCCCCAGTGGATAAACATTGAGTATTTGTTGTCGTGCCATTCACCGGAATATTCCGAGAAACGGTCCGTGATTTCAGATTCCTGTGCCTGGCATGCTGTAAGAATTATGGTTGCTAAAAACAGTAGAAAATTTTTCATGGGAGCTCTTTAAAAATGCGTAAAAATGGGTAGTTAGTAATTTGAACACGATAATTTACAAGATATGGATTTGAATCATGGAATTCTCAATCAACAGTTTTCAGTTTTTTTAAATGAATTTGAATTTGTTTAGAATAGTATGGTCAAAACTATTTTGATGAAGGCTGATTCCATCGCAATACTTTTAAATTTTCAATACAACCGAAACGAATTAAAATTTTTATGAACATTGCATTTCTGGACACGAAAACCGTAGGGGATGTCCCAAATCTTAACGAACTGGAATCATTGGGGGATGTAACTTTTTACCAGACGACCTCACCCAGCCAAACCGCAGAGAGAATCAGTGAATCGGATATCGTTATTACCAACAAAGTGGTTTTAAATCGCGAACTGATTGAAAGTGCTGAAAGTTTGAAACTGATTTGTGTAGCCGCCACGGGGATGAATAACATCGACCTCGAGGCAGCCGAAGAGAAAGGAATTCCGGTAAAAAATGTGGCAGGGTACGCATCGCGAAGTGTGGCTCAAAGCACGTTTGCACTCATCCTTTATCTGATGCAGGATATCAGATTTTATGATAACTACGTGAAAAGCGGAGAATACTCAAAGAGTGACATTTTTACCAATCTGGACCGTCCGTTCCGGGAAATATATGGTAAAAGATTTGGTATCATCGGCTTGGGGAGCATCGGGCGGCAGGTAGCAAAAATTGCGGAGGCTTTCGGAGCAGAAGTAGTTTATCACTCCACATCGGGCAGAAATACCGATCAGCCTTATCAGCGTGTTGATCTGGATGAGCTTTTGGAAATATCGGATATTGTTTCGATCCACGCCCCGCTGAATGAAAATACGGCCGGGCTGATCGGCTATGAGCAAATCAGACAGATGAAACCGTCGGCATTGCTGGTTAACACCGGAAGGGGCGGCATTATTGACGAAGCAGATTTGGCCCGGGCAATAGATGAGGAATTAATAGCCGGAGCCGCACTGGATGTGTTCGAGAAAGAGCCAGTCAGACTGGATAATCCACTCTTAAGCATTCAAAACAAAAACCGGCTGGTGCTGGTGCCTCATATTGCCTGGTCGAGCATTGAGGCAAGGGTGGAGTTGATTGAGGGGATTAAGGAGAACATTGAAGAGCTTTTAGTAGACAGGTGATGTTTTTATTGTAGGGGTAGATGTCCGTTTTCGGGTACTCTTTATAGGAAAAATCAAAGTCTGTTTAAAAAAATCCTATGAATCCATCTGCTATCTTGCTCAAGCTTTTTTCCGGTCTGTTTCTGCTACAGGCCGTTCTAATTGGTACCTGGTTTGCTATTCCACTCAATGATTCACATTCCCATCACGCTAAGAGCGAAACAGACAAAAAAATAACAGAAATTACCGACCACGAAGCCTGGCAAATCCGGCCCTGGATGGAAGAGCACCGCAACTGGCTAAACATTGATGAAACAAGCTGGGATGAAAGATTGGATTTGGTGGCCGACCATTCCGAAATAAATCTCATCACACCTGCTGCCGGACAGTGGATAGCACTGATACGATTTGTATAACTAACAATAAAATAATCTGACACTAATGATTTTACATATTCGATTCGGCTTTACAGCCACAATAATAATCACTCTGTTTTTTATAAACACTACGCTGAACGCTCATCATCTTTCCGATGATCCTGAACCGGAATTCAATGCAGAACGAATTTCAGATGATCAGGCAATTCAGCCCTACCATAACAATCCCTGGTACTGGCAATACAAAGGTGAGCCGGTGATGCTTTTGGGAGCCAGCGACCGCGACAACCTGTGGCAGTGGACCGGAGTGCAGCTGACCGACCATCTGGACCAGATGCAGGCAGCCGGCGGTAATTATGTGCGCAATACCATGAGTGACCGTAACGAGGGTGATACGTTTGCAGCCAAAGAGATTGAAGACGGCCTGTATGACCTGGAGCAGTGGAATGATGAATATTGGGACAAACTCAGGTTTTTCCTGGAAGAAACTTACAAGCGCGACATTATCGTACAGCTCACACTGTGGGATTGGTTTGACCTCTCCGGTGATGATGTGTACGGCCGCTTTGCCATTCATCCGCTGAACCCGGAAAATAATATCAACTGGGAGCCCGGCACCATAGAAAACGCCTGGGACTATTACGGCGGCTCCATCCATCAAAACAACCGGACTGTAATTGATTATCAAGAGCGTTTTATCGGTAAGCTCATCTCCATCACTTCACAATATGGGCATGTACTGTACAATTTAGGTAACGAGAGTCAGCTTGATGATGCATGGGATACTCATTGGGCAACATTCATCAAAGAAACCGCCAGGGAGCATGGCAGAAATATTCATGTAACTTCCATGCTGTTTGCCCCGGATGCATCGGTACGAAGGGTGATGACAAGCCGTGATTTATATACATTTATTGATGTATCCCAAAACAACCAGGATGCCCTTGGCCCGGTTGGTAAGAAACACTGGGAAAACCTGGTGTTCTGGCGGAAAATGATATCTATGAACGATGAAGGCCCTATGCCCATCAACAACGAAAAAGTGTACGGCAACGGCGTGGGAGCCAACACCGCGGCAGGTACTGAGAAAGAAGCCGTGGAGCGGTTCTGGAGAAATGTGTTCGGAGGGGCAGCGTCCACACGCTTTCATCGTCCGGCTCACAGGGGCGGAGATTTTTACTGGGGAATAGGCTTATCAGAAAGGGCTGAACAGACCCTGCGTGCGGTAAATATGTTCCTCGACGAGTTTGACCTGTTTAATGCCGAACCCTACGAAAATTGCGAAACCGTGGGTAACTCTGTGGATTCCTACTGCCTGGCAAATATGGGCAAACAGTATGCCGTATACTTTCCCGGCGGACGCGCTACGGTGCACCTCGATCCATGGACTCATGCCGAAAGAGTCGCGATCAAATGGCTGGATGTGGCAAGCCTGAACTGGAGTGAGGAAGAAATCGTGGAGCCGGTTTGGGATGATTTTGACGGCACCGACTGGTGGGGGCCGCAGAGAGTACTAACACTGGCACCGGACAATCACCGGTCGTACGTGGCGGTGATCCGGGTGATTGAATAAATATAAAAGTAACGTTAGTTCGACATAAGAATTAGTTGAAGAATGTCCCCCTTTGAAGGGCGCAATGGGGGATGTTAGGTAGTGAATTTAACCCAAATAATAAATATTTGAGTTATATCAACGCTCAATGTGTCATCCCCCTTGGCCCCGACAGCTGTCGGGACCTTTCAAAGGGGGACTATTAAAATCAACGTTCTTATCTCGAATTCACACTAAATAACTAATTTGATAAAAATGCTTATTAAAAATAATGTGATTTATCTTTTTTTAATTCTGCTTTTTGCCTTCAGCCCCGGAATATCTGAGGCCCAGGATACTCAAAACCTGCCCCGGATTTCGGTTGAAGGAAACCAGTTTGTGGATGAAGAGGGCAATACAGTCACCTTTCAGGGAGTGAGTATTGCCGATCCGCACAGGCTGAACAATGCCGGTCAATGGAAACGGGAACTGTTTGAAGAGATCGCAGGCTGGGGTGCCAATGTAGTTCGCCTGCCCATACACCCGCTCTGGTGGCGGGAACGGGGTGAAGAACAATACCTCGAATGGATTGATGAAGCCGTGGAGTGGGCGAAAGAGCTGGAGATGTACCTGATCATTGATTGGCACAGTATCGGGAACCTGCGGACAGAACTCTTTTTCCGGGATATTTACGATACCTCCCGCCGCGAAACCTATGAATTCTGGAGGCTGATTTCGGATCGCTATGCTGATGAAACTACAATTGCCTTTTATGAGGTGTTTAATGAACCCACACGGCAGCAGGGCAGGCTGGGCACCATGACCTGGGAGCAGTGGAAGGAAATTGTTACGGACATTATCACCATTATCTATGCCCACAATCCTGATGCGATCCCGCTGGTAGCCGGGTTTAACTGGGCGTATGATCTGACTCCTGTCCGCCACTCACCCCTCGATATTGAAGGCATTGCCTATGTTACCCATCCATATCCGCAGAAAAGAAGCAAGCCCTGGGTTCCAAAGTGGGAGGAAGATTTCGGATTTGTGGCAGATAAATATCCGGTTTTTGCCACAGAATTCGGTTATATGAGGGAATACGAGCGCGGAGCTCATGTTCCGGTCATTGGGGATGAAGTGTATGGGGAAATCCTAATCAATTATTTACGCGAAAAAGGGATTTCGTGGGCAGCTTGGGTATTCGACCCAAGCTGGTCGCCGCAGCTCATCCATGACTGGGATTACACGCCCACCCGCTCAGGTGAGTTTTTCAGAGATGCGATGCTAAATGATTAACGGATAAAAAAAAGAAAGAAATTTAAGTCACATATTTAGAAAAACGATTATTACAAAACATCACACATTAAAACAAAACACTCAAAATTGGTTAGAGTCACTGCTCCCGAGCCCGGCCATAATTTTTTTGAGAGAAGGGGAATAACTAAAACAAAACCTTAAAAACATGAGCATAAAAGTAAACCAATCACGACGAGATTTTTTAAAAACGACCGCACTTTTTACAGCAGGTGTCGGATTAGCAGGAAGCACTCTGCTATCCGGATGTGAACAAAAACCGCAAAACAGCATTCCGCGATGGAGGGGTTTTAACCTGCTCGATTTCTTCTCGCCCGATCCTGCCAGCCAACGGCCGCCCACAAAAGAGGAGTATTTTCAGTGGATGAGTGACTGGGGGTTTGATTTCGTCCGCATCCCGATGGCGTATCCCTATTATGTGGAATTTGACCGCAGCAGAAATATCCATCCGGATGAGGTTTACAACATCAATGAGGAAATGGTTGATAACATTGATGCCCTGGTAGCGATGGCCCACAAATACAACATGCATGTAAGCCTGAACCTGCACCGTGCACCCGGGTACTGCATCAATGCCGGTTTCCATGAACCGTATAATCTATGGGTGGATGAGGAAGCACATCAGGCATTCAATTTTCACTGGGAAATGTGGGCAAAACGGTATGAAAATACCTCCCCGGATAAGATCAGTTTTGACCTGGTGAATGAACCCGCCATGCGCGACGACCCGAACGATCAGCATTCTCCGGTCAGGTCCATCCCGGGAGAAGCGTACCGGAAAGTAGCCAAGGGTGCGACCGAAGCGATCCGCAGCGTAAACCCGAACCACCTGGTGATAGCCGGCGGAAATGATGTTGGAACGACGGTAGTGCCGGAACTGCTGGATCTGGGTATTGCCAAAAGCAACAGGGGATACTACCCCGCACAAATTTCGCACTACAGGGCGCCCTGGGCGTTTTCCGATATTGATGCACTGCCGGAGCCCAAATGGCCGGGACAAGTCGGCGACCGCTACTTCAGCCGGGAAATGCTGGAAGAACACTACGCACCGTGGATAGACATTGTGAAACAGGGTATCGGTGTTCATTGCGGCGAATTTGGCTGTTATAACCAAACACCGCACGAAGTATTCCTGGCTTGGTTCTCTGATACGCTCGACATTTTCACCGAAAACGGAATTGGCTGGGGATTGTGGGAATTCAGGGGCAGTTTCGGAATCCTGAATTCCGGCCGGCAGGATGTGGATTACGAAGACTGGTACGGCTACAATCTGGACCGCAAACTTCTTGACCTGCTGATGAAGCATTAAAAAAGAAATCAACAATTGAACTTGTGAGAATCCGATAGGTCCTCGCAAAGTTCGGATCACTATCCGATTATCAATTCTTAAAAACTAATTCTAATCAATTTGTACTTTTCAAAAGTGCTGAATATAAACCAAATTTTTAAATAACATGATGAAAAAGTTCTCTATACTTTTATTTTTATCAATTATCCCTCTTTCACTTTTTGCCCAGGGCGAGATCAAACTAAATCAGCTCGGCTTTTATCCCGATTCGCCGAAAATTGCGGTTATTCCGGGTAATGTGGAGGGAGTTTTCCAGGTTGTGGATGCATCTACCGGAGATGTTGTATTTGAATCAATTTTGGGTGTCCCCAGGCATTGGGAATTTTCGGATGAGATGGTGTCAATCGCCAATTTTTCGGAATTCACAGAACCCGGCCGCTACCGAATGGTTCATGAACTGGCCGGCAGTTCGTATGAATTTGAAATCCGGGATGATATTTTCAGGGAGGTTTCCAAAGCGTCGATCAAGGCTTTCTATTTTAACCGGGCATCCACGGAATTGAAGGAAGAACATGCGGGAATTTGGGCCCGCCCGAAAGCCCACCCCGATGACGTTGTGTATGTACACGAATCGGCAGCAACCGAAGAACGCCCGGAGGGGTACGTATTTTCTTCACCGAAAGGCTGGTACGATGCGGGTGATTATAACAAATATGCGGTCAACTCAGGCATCAGCACCTACACATTGATGGCGGCATATGAACACTACCCGGAGTATTACCGGAATCTTTACCTCAATATTCCCGAATCGGGCAATAAACAACCCGATCTGCTGGATGAAATCCGGTGGAACCTCGACTGGCTGCTAACTGCTCAAGACCCGAATGACGGCGGGGTCTATCACAAAGTGACCACCAAAAATTTTGCAGGAGTTGTGATGCCGCATGAGGCAACGGCCGACCGGTTTGCCGTGATGAAATCCACGGGAGGAACCCTCAATTTTGCCGCCGTGATGGCAACGGCAGCCCGCGTTTACAGCGAATACGACCCGGATTTTGCCGAAGAAGCTCTTGAAGCTGCCGAATATGCCTGGCAATGGGCGGTTCAAAATCCCGAACAGTATTATATACAGCCCGAAGACATTCAAACCGGAGCGTACGGAAACCGTGAACTGAGTGATGAGTTCGACTGGGCCGCCGCCGAGCTATACATCACTACCGGAAATGATGAATATTGGAATGCACGCAATTTCGACGAGATTAATGTTGGTGTACCGAGCTGGGGATATGTAAGGCCGCTTGCCTGGGTGTCGCTTGCCCATCACCGTGAAAACCTGACTGGAGCAGCCGATGTGAATTTGATTGAGAGGCGAATTATGGAGCAGGGTGATGAACTGCTGGAAGAGTTTCACAGGTCGGCATACGGCGTTACGAAGGGCCGCTATGGGAACAGTGACTTTGTATGGGGAAGTAACGGAGTGATCGGAAACCATTCCATGATACTTCTGCAAGCCTACCGCCTAAATGGTGATGAAACCTATCTGCAGGCCGCCAGGGCAAACCTGGATTACATTCTGGGCAGAAATGCCACCGGGTACTCATTTGTTACAGGGTTTGGCAGCAAACCGCCGATGTTTCCTCACCACCGGCAATCGGCTGCGGGTGATATTGAAGAACCGGTCCCGGGTTTTGTTATAGGCGGCCCGCAGCCCGGCCAGCAGGATGGGTGTGACTATCCATCGAATCTTCCCGCAACCACGTTTCTCGACCACTGGTGCAGCTACTCGACCAACGAGGTAGCCATCAATTGGAATGCACCGTTGGTGTATCTGATTGGGGCTGTGGATTATTTTAGCGGTAAGTAACGCAGAAAAGTGGCTCACACTTTACTTGGTACAAGTACCCGTTTGTACCATTTTTTTAGAAAAGGTAGAATATTATCAGAAAACTGAATCTGCGAGGAGTTTTTGGACTCTCGCAGATTCATTAGAATTCAATTTCAACTATGTGGTATACTCGGCGTTGATTCGCACATATTCGTAAGAAAAATCCGATCCCCAGCCCATGGCCTCACTGTCTCCCTGGTTCAGGTCAATCAGGATGATGATGGTGGATGAATTCATCGTTTTCTGCAGTTTTTCCCGCACACCGGAAACCGGCTGACCCTGTTTTAATACCGGAACCATTTTATTCAACTCAGTTCCAATCAGCAAATCTACCTTTTCAGGATCAAAATCAATGCCGGAACGGCCTGCGGCGGCAATAATTCGTCCCCAGTTGGGATCTGATCCAAATATCGCTGTTTTCACCAAATTGCTGTTCGATACAGTTCGCACCACCTGGCGGGCCTCTTCAGCTGAATTGGCTCCCTTGGTGCGATACTCAATTAATTTGGTGGAGCCTTCACCATCTGATATAATCAGTTTGGCAAGATGGGTACAAAGTTTTTCAAGATTGGCAAGAAACAGATCATAGTTGGCATCTTTTTCGGTGATTTCTTTATTGCCTGCTTTGCCGTTACACATAACCGAAACCATATCATTCGTGGATGTGTCACCATCAACCGTAATCATGTTGAAAGATTTGTCAACAGCTGTACGCAGGGCTTCATCGAGTAGTTCCGGTTTGATGGCAATATCGCAAACAATAAAAGCAAGCATGGTACCCATATTGGGATGAATCATACCCGACCCTTTTGCGATACCGCCCATATTAATCTGGATGCCATCAACCGTGAACGAAGTGAAACCTTCTTTGGCAAAAGTATCTGTTGTGAGGATGGCATTGGCGGTTAATGAACCGGCAATTTCCCGGTTTGATAGTTTCCCGACACATTCTTTGATTCCTTTCAGAACTTTTTCGGTGGGAAATGGCTCGCCAATCAACCCGGTTGAGGCTACAATTACGCTCTCTGTATTAATCTGGAGCTCCTTAGCAGTGGTTTCTGCCATAGCAACAGCTCCTTTCCAGCCTTCGTTACCGGTGCAGGCGTTGGCGTTTCCTGAATTAATTACAAAAGCCTGTGCTTTTCCGTCTTTGATGTGTTCGCGGCTCAGTTTAATTGGCTCAGCACATACAACATTACGGGTGAAAACGGCAGCGGCAGAAGCCGGCACTTCCGAGTAGATCAGGGCTATATCTCTTCTTTTGGATTTGATCCCCATGTGGGCGCCCCAACAGGTGAATCCGCGAACGTGTGTAATATTATTAAGCATCGGTTTTAGTACGTATTAAATGGTTTAAAAACTTGTTTATGAAATGTAGAAGATGTGGCAGCAACAAAAATTGCTGCATAGAAAAACAGATATTTATACCCGCCAGGCGGGTGGGAGCGGGCGAGCAGAAGGCATTGCTGTCCAGGGATGGAATGGCATCTGCTGCACAAAAACCGATATGTTTGCATGGTGCTGTTTCATAAACGTCCATGATAATAAGAAAAAAAGTTCTTTTATAAACAGATTTTTTTAAAATGGGCAGAGTCCTTTGCGGTTTCATTACGGATTTAATGGAATATGTTTAAGGCCTGTCGATTCAATCAGGCCGAAAATGATATTCATATTCTGAACCGCCTGTCCGGCAGCTCCTTTCACCAGGTTGTCGATGGTGGAAATGGTAATAATTTTGTTTGTACGTTCATCATACGTTGCGTGAATATCGCAGTAATTGGAGCCACGTATATTTTTTAGGGATGGAGGCTGATCAAAGATTCTCACAAAATTCTCTTTTTCATAGATGGAGTCGAACAGTTCAACAATCAGCTCGGGGTTTACATCTTTTTTGGGTGTACTGTATGTTGTGGTTAAAATCCCGCGATCAATCGGCAACAGGTGAGGGGTGAAGAGGACCTCGGTGGAGTATCCGGTAAAGAGCCGGAGGGTGTTTTCAATTTCGGGTGTGTGCCGGTGACTGATGAGAGAATATGCCGAAAAATTTCCAAACACATCGGGAAAATGAGTGCCCTGTTTAGGTTTGGCTCCTGCACCTGTAACGCCAGATTTGGAATCGATCACAATCGAGGATGGATATATATATCCATGTTTTAGCAGTGGTGCGAGGGCGAGAATGGCCGATGTGGGATAACAACCGGGATTGGCCACAAGACGGGCATTTCTGATTTTATCGCGAAACAGTTCCGGCAATCCATACACGGCCTGATCCATATAGTTATGTGCAATGTGAGTCTTTTTGTACCACTCTTCATAAATGCCTCTTGATCCAAACCGAAAATCTCCTGAAAGATCAATGGTGATGAATTTGTCAATGCCGTGCTCTTTCACAAAATTCATCGAGACACCGTGTGGCAGTGCCAGAAAAACGAGGTCTGGCTTATGATCGGACAGCTCTTTCACAGATTTGAGACGGATATCCACAATATCCAGCAGGTGCGGATGGATCTCGGTTATCTTCTTTCCCTGGTGGGTTTCGCTGGTTACAATGTCGATCGTTACATCCGGATGCTGACTCAATAACCTCACCAGTTCTGATCCGGTGTATCCGGTGGCGCCTATAATTGCTATTTTATACTTTGACATGCTTTTCTGCTTCTTTTATGGATTCTACGAGTACATCTACAATTTTATCAATCTCTTCTTTGGTGATGTTGAGCGGAGGAACAAGGCGAATTACCGTATTGGAAGCACAATTTGAGAGCACTCCCCGTTTTAGCATTTCGTTGACAACCGGTCCGCCGGGAAATGTGAGCTCAATACCGATCATCAGACCTTTTCCCCGTACTTCCTTGATAACACTCCAGTTTTGTGAAAGATCACGTATCCGAGTCATCAGATAATTTCCGCGCACGCGTGCCATCTCGCAAATATTTTCGTCATCAATAATTTTCAGAGTTTCAAGGGCTACGGCACAGGCCAGCGGATTGCCGCCAAATGTTGTGCCGTGATTGCCATGCTCAAATGCAGCTGCAAAATGCTCTTTAGCTGCCACGGCACCAATCGGAAATCCGGACCCGAGTGCTTTAGCCATTGCTACAATATCAGGCTTGATTCCGTAGTGCTGGTAGGCCATCATTTTTCCGGTTCGGGCAATTCCGGTTTGAACTTCATCGAGTATCAGCGGAATGTCGAACTGATCGCAGAGCTGACGTGCTTTTTTCAGAAATGCTTCATTCACTTCAATGATACCGCCTTCACCCTGAATGGGTTCAACAATAATGCCTATGGTGTTTTCATTTACATTTTCTTCAAGGGCTTCCACATCGTTATAAGGCGTACGTTTAAAGCCGGGTGGAATGGGCTGAAATCCGGTTTGATATTTTTCTTTGCCCATTGCGATGGTTCCGAGAGTTCGCCCATGGAACGAATTTTCCATGGAGAGTATCACACCGGTCTTGCCCCTGTCGTTCGAATATTTTCTTGCCAGTTTGATGGCACCTTCAACAGCTTCTGCACCGCTATTACAGAAAAACGCACGGTCGAGGCCGGTTACATCCACCAGTTTTTCGGCAAGGTTGCTCTGCGGTTCATTGTAGTAAAAATTGGAAATGTGCATTAGTTTGGCCGACTGCTTCTGAATTGTTTTCACAATACGCGGGTGGCAGTGCCCAAGGCTGTTCACGGCAATTCCTGCCAATGCATCGATATATTCATTACGTTCATCATCCCACACTTTCGAGCCTTTTCCCTTCACAAGAGCAATCGGGTAGCGACCGTAGAGATCGAAGTGATATTTGTCGGCTTTTTTCTTGGCAGGCTGCTTTCCAAAAACAGTTTTTACCGTTTTAAAAATCTTTCCTGATAGTTTTGATGACATGGTTCGTTCGTTTATCTAAAATTTAAATCTTTCAGTTTTATTGAGGTCCACACAGTTCGGTTTTTCGTCAATTGGTGTGAATAGTAGGTAACAATACGGGTAACATATATCTATTTTGTAATCGTTGTTCCTCGATTTTCATCCGCCAGTAATATACGCAATAACTCATCCTGTTTCGTTCCATTTATGATATGGGTAGAATGAACTCCGTTCTGAAGAGCAATCAGGCACGATTCCACTTTGGGAATCATCCCGCCCTGGATCACTGTTCCAAAAAGGTTTTTAGCCTTACTGGCAGTCAGTCGGGTTATGATGGAGTCTGGTTGATTGATATCTTCAAGCAAACCGTCTATGTTCGTTAATGCCACAAAATGATCGGTATTCAGGGCTCCGGCAACATGACCGGCAAACATATCTGCATTAATATTATAGGTTTCACCATTTTTCCCGATCGAGATGGGGGAGACGACTGGAATATAACCGGCATTCAACAGTACCTGTAAAAGTTGGGTATCAACCCCGGCAACATCACCCACAAAGCCGAGGTCAACTTCCTGTTCAACACCATCTGTAGTTACCTTATGAGTACGCCTGGATGCGGTTACTATGGCGCCATCTTTGCCCGAAATTCCCACGGCATTTAAACCGTTCTGCTGTAGAAGTGAGACCAGTTCCTTATTCACGCCGCCGCTCAGTGCCATTTCGATATAGGATATGGAAACATCATCGGTTTTCCGGTGCCCGCCAATAAACTCTGATTCCACGGAAACTTCATCCAGCAGGCGTTTTATTTCAATACCGCCGCCGTGAATCAAAATAATTTGAACGCCGTGATGGTAAAGAGTAGAGATTTGATCAATAATATTTTTTTTGACGTCTGCATCGGTTAAGGCATTGCCGCCAACTTTTATGAGAATGGTTTGGCCTTTTACGGTTTTGGCGATTTCCGGATCAACAGAAAATCGATTTTGTTGGGTTTTCAAAAGTATTCTTTTTTGTGATTATAATAGTTATAAAATGCGGGTTTTTTAGCAGAATTTCATGCTTTATTGCATAACAGGAACACTTTTTGAAATTCATTTTTTGAACCCGATTCAAAAATCAAAGTACTCTAAATCAGGCATTTAAAAATAATAATTTAATTATTATGACCCTTTT
>SKYV01000174.1 GCA_007127745.1 Balneolaceae bacterium | reverse complement strand
TTCCCCGCAAACCTCATCATCCCTTTCTTCTCTTTAATTAAAATTCGTCAGCCCAGAACTGCACTGGGCAGACGAGGTCTGTCCCGGCTGCCGATTTAAGACCAAATTATTGAATTACCACTCTAATAGTGGCGATATCACAAAGCCAGCTCTTCGATTACGTACACCAAACCAGATGCGACTCTTGCCATGCTTTCGTAATCAAGCCGTTCAGGTGTGTCGTTGGTGGTGTGATAGTAAGGATCACGAAAGAGCAGGGTATCGGTCACCAGAAAAGCACTATAACCATGCTGCCAGAACGACCAGTGATCCGACCACGACACTCCGGGAATAAAACCCGGCAAGGCAGCTCCTTCTGCGTTTATCGTTGCATTTTCCTGAAATGTTCGGGTTACCCGGTTCAGGAGCGATGTGTCTTTCAGGCGGGTTACAAAACCAATAAAGTTGGCTTTATTGGGATAAAA
This sequence comes from Balneolaceae bacterium, assembly GCA_007127745.1. Taxonomy (GTDB): domain Bacteria; phylum Bacteroidota; class Rhodothermia; order Balneolales; family Balneolaceae; genus Rhodohalobacter. The sequence goes on along the minus strand of SKYV01000174.1, from coordinate 7,051 downwards.
AAACCCGATTCCGGGAAAGGGATAATTCTGGCTGCCGGGCTCATCATTGAAAAATCCAAGCCCGTCCAGAGCCATCATGGTGAAGATGTTTTCACCCTGCTCACGGCTGCGTTCTGCATATTTGTAACTCCCCATATTTTCCGTTTTAAAAAAGGGTGGCTCTTCGTTAGCAAAAGCGATAAAACGAAGAGTTTTAGGCTGAGGCTGGTTTGCAAAGATTTCTGCCAGGGCAAGCATCACAGCCACTGCAGATGCGTTATCGTTTGCACCGGGAGAATGAATCACTGAATCGTAGTGGGCGCCGATAATCACAATCTCTCCGGGCTGTTCAGTTCCGGGAATTTCTGCAATAATATTGTCGGAGGTGCCTGGCGGGGAGCCCATCACGGCTGTGCGCGAATAGGTGTGAATTTCAGGCTCATATCCCATCGTCTCAAACCGCTGAATGATCCATTTGGAAGTCTGTTCCATCGTGCCGGGCACAAACACATTCCGTTCACCGATTTCCGAGGCTAAATAGAAAACATCATTACGAAGCCGGTCGGTCAGAGCTTTTTCATGTTCAGAAAGAGGCGTTGGATCGATATTTTGGCCTGAGGGTGGCATCATCCATTTCCATGAACCTAAAATAATCGAATAAAAAAGAATGAATCCCGCAGCAGCGATGCCTAAAGATATAATTGGCTGCCATTTACGTCGCTGCCGGTGATCCATATTGTAAAAACGTTTATTGAGAAACCGAAACTATTTTCTCAGCTTCGGCCGCCAGTGCAAGTACGGCATCTCTGTACAGAGAGCTCGGGTTGTACCGAAAAACAGCGCCTTCCAGTGTGCCGGTTACCTCTTTAAAATGCTTCAGATAGTTGGCAATGGAATAGATATTATTGTCCATGTCGAAAATATCATCACCCACCCACCAGCGATTTACTGAATAGGGGATGAACTGCGCAAACGACATAGCACCGGCATAGCTCGATTTCAGTTCAAATACGTCAATTCCTTTTCGCTCGGTAAAAATAAGAAGCTCCTCAAGCTGGGCGCGGGCAAAATCGGATCTGTAATCTTCGCTGTACATAGAAACATAGGCATTTAGAGGGTTGAAACGTCCGATGTTTTGCCCAAAATCAGATTCGACTCCGATAATGGCGGCAATAACGGAACCGGGGATTCCGTATTCTTCTTCAGCTTTTTGCAGTGCTTCGGAGTTGTTCTCCATAAAACCGCCAATACGTCTTTTTTTGTCTTCAAAACCGAGTATTCGCTGATATTCTTCCAGTGTTGGTGTTCGCCGTTCGGCTGAGTTGCGAAAGCGATCTCCAATGCTGTCATAAATTTCAAATCGGGAATCTTCCAGCAATGATTTCAAATCAAGATTTTTGCTTTCAAAATATTCGACAAGTGAATTAAGCCGGTCAGGATCGGAGGCACTTTTCTCGTCGGCGGATGTGTCATAGGCTTCAACTGAATTTGATTGCATCAACACAAATATGAAGGTGAATGTGATGAAGAAAAAGGATCTGTATATCGTTTTCATAGACTTACTCTGAAAAGGTTGTAGATGATCGGTATGATGATTAATAATGAATTTACGCTCAAATTAATGAATTTGAAAACATTCACTGAGAAAGTTGTTGATTTTTTTCCTTGATTTGAAATGGTTGAAAAAAGTTCTGAGATTTCCGTTAGTTTCACTTTGAAAGTTTAAAATGGTTGCTCATATTAATTTGCAATCAGCTAATAAAAATCAATCTATCAAAAAAACTTTGTTATGAGAAAATTACAGTTTGCTCTTTTATTATCACTGGGGATGTTTCTGATGATTACCACAACTGCCGAAGCACAACGAATCAGTGCCGGCGGCGGAGTGGGTTACGGCAGTAAATCTGAAAATGTGAATTTTCAGGTAAATGCCTATTACCAGCTGCCAACATTGCCACTTCGTTTGGGGGGTGATGTAGGATTTTCCAAACCGGAAGATAATCTCACCGAGGTAGAAACAAACCTGAATGTGCACTTTATGGCCCTTGATACCGAACTGTTGAGTATTTATACCATTACCGGACTCAATGTGCTTTATGCACGATTTTCTGATGATGACTTCTCAGAATCGGACACAGATACCGGGTTTAACCTTGGTGCAGGCGGCGAACTGGATTTGGGTTTTGGCCGCGGTTTTGGTGAAGCCAAATATATTGTAGGTAGCGACCGGGATGAACAGTGGGTCTTCGGTGTGGGTGTGCGTGTCAGAGTATCGAATTGACGCTTCTGTCATCTGAAACAATTTCCGGCCCGGACACGTCAAAGTCCGGGCTTTTTTTTGCCAAATGGTTTGTATCGGAGCTCTGTAATAGAATATTTATCGGGAAATGCTCATATTCTATGAATAGAGAAAAATCTAACAAAACGAACAAATCGGTTTTATCGGTTTAAATTAAATCATTCATTTCTATGAACTCATCTAAAATCACCATCCTTGCAGCTATTTTTATCATGTTTTTGGGATCTGCCTGTGAATCTCAAACAGAACTGGATATCAATCAATCTGCGGATTATGGAATTTTCGATAATTCGGTCACCATTGGTGATGTTACTGAAGAAGGCAGATTTTTATATGATCCGGCCAATCAAAGCTATAAAATTACCGGGACCAACTCCGGAAACGAAGAAGTGATGAATTATATGTGGAAAGCCATTCAGGGAAACTTCATCATTCGTGCGGTGGTTGAGATTGGCGGAGATTTGTCCGGACAAAGTGAACTTGGCTGGTCAGTCCGTAACAACATAGCTCCGGAATCGGAATTTGTGAATGCTTCTATTGATGGCAGTGGAGCGGCGTTTATGAATATCCGTGAAGTTCGTGGAGGAGAAACCGGCACCTACCATCTGGATGTGAATGAGCCAAATGTTATTCAGCTTGCCCGATATGGAAATCAATTTGTGATGAAAGCGGCAAAAATGGGAGAGCCTCTTCAGGAGCTCGATGAATTTGAGGTGGATCTGAATAACGAAATTTTTGCAGGTTTGTATGTTCAATCCGGTGATTCGAATGAATTTGAAACCGTATCGTTCAAAAATGTACGAATTGTAAAACCGGCCCCCGAAGACTTTGATTTTTATCAGGACTATCTGGGCAGCCGGATGGAAGTGATTGATATTGAAACCGGCAATCGTACCGTATTGTTCGAAACCGAGCACTCTTTCGAAGCCCCAAACTGGCATCCCAACGATCAAAAACTGGTCTTTAATTCAAACGGATATCTCTATAATTATGATTTTGAGACCGAAAAAATTACCCATCTGAATACCGGTTTTGCGATAAATAATAATAACGATCATGTTATTACTTTTGACGGAACACAGATTGCCATCAGCCACCATGTTCCGGAAGATAATAACCAATCCACAATATTTATTTTGCCGATTGAGGGCAGCAACGAACCCCAACAGGTAAGCCAAACCGGCGCGGGCCATGCATTTCTTCACGGTATATCACCGGATAATCAAACCGTAATTTTTACCGGCTGGAGAAACGACAAGTACGATATTTATGCCGCAGATGTGAACACAATGGAAGAAACTCAGCTTACCGATACCCCATATCTCGATGATGGCTCGGAATATTCTCCGGACGGAGAGTACATTTATTTCAACTCCAACCGCACCGGTGCTATGCAGATCTGGCGGATGCGCCCCGATGGAAGCGAACAAACCCAGCTTACGTTTGATGAGAATTTCAATGACTGGTTTCCCCACGTTTCTCCCGATGGTAAATGGATCGCATTTTTGAGTTACGGAACCGATGTGGAATCGGGCGATCATCCATTTTACAGAGAAGTAACTCTTCGGCTGATGCCGGTTGAAGGCGGAGAACCAAGAATTATTGCGTATCTCTACGGCGGACAGGGAACCATCAACGTTCCGAGCTGGTCACCAGACAGCCGCCGCTTTGCTTTTGTCAGCAACTCCGGGCGGTTTTATTGATCACGACAATGCAAAGATTTACGATGTTTTGTTGTCTTCATGAGCAAAATGGTCATTTTTTTACGACCATTTTGGGATGTAGAAGAACGATGAAAGGAAAGATAAAATCAGTAGAAAAAAAATTTAAAGAACGTATTGATAACCTCTTCGTACAGTTGATTTAAAGACAGGTTGTTCTTATTTACATATGATTCCGAATAACAATAGCACAAACTGTAAATTATAGATTCATTTGATATGTTAGACAAACTAAAAGAGGCAGTACGCAGTGTATCAGATCTCTCCAAAGCCATGCAATTCGATCCATCCAAGTTTGATGATCCGATTGCTGAACAAACAGAATGGACGACTCTGAGTAAAAGCTCAACCAGCTTTAAAACACACAAACTGGTTACCGATGATGTAAACCGAGCAGAGTTTAAAGCCACTCTGGGTGCTACTCTTTTTTCGGGAATATTTATGGGAATTGGTGTGATTGCATTCGTAGTTTGGGTAAATACAGTTCTACAAGAAGGAATCAGCTTTACTTTCGATTCTCTGGGTCTGCTGTTATTTCCCGTAATATTTGGTGGTGTCGGATATTATCTGTTTCGAAAAAATCGGAAACCCATAGTTTTTGATAAATTAAAAAATGCATTTTGGCGATCGAATGAAGAGCCGGATCATCATACCGATATCAGAATGATGGAGGATGGAGCCCATCTCGATGATGTTCATGCATTGCAGTTATTGAGAAAATATGTGAGACGTAACAACAGCAGTTCTTCAAGCAGCTCCAGCCGCCGAGGATATTACGTGTACGAATTAAATCTGGTTCTGAAAGACGGAACCCGCCGATTTGTAGTATCGCACGGCTCTGGTAATTCGTTGATGAATGACGCCAAAAAACTGTCTGAATTTCTGAATGTTCCGGTCTGGAGTGCCGTTTAAATTTTCTTTCTGAAATTTTTTTAATCACAGCAAAACCAATTTTCTATAATTTGGTTGCATTTCATTTCCTGAAGCGATAGTTTCTTTCTCATAATGACAAATACATTAGTACATACAACATGGTGGTGGCACAGCCGAACATATATGGCAGTGGAATCACTATGATGTAACTTTTTTTAGCAACAATGTTTTCAAACCCACTGCAGATTTCTGGAGTGGGTTTTTTTGTTTTAGGCACATATGAACTTTCAAACATTTTCAAAACTTGCAGAGCATTATTCCGCCATACCCGTTTCAAGGCGGATGATGGCCGATATTCTTACACCGGTTTCGCTGTTTCTCTCCATCCGCGAGCAGGCAGAAAATCCATTTTTGTTTGAATCGGTGGAAGGCGGAGAGCACCTGGCCAGATATTCGTTCCTGGGCTGCAACCCCTATCAATCACTGCTGTTTGATGGTACAGATACAGCTTTGGTCGATCAACACGGTGAGAAGAATGTGTTGAGTGAATCTTACTTCGAAGCACTTCAGCGCCTGACAACCGTACACACAGAACCCAAATTGCCCGATTTGCCAAGATTGACCGGTGGAGCTGTGGGTTTTTCATCTTACGATACAGTGCGTGAGGTTGAAACGCTTGAAAGTGTGCCTGAATCTGACTTGCAAATTCCTGAAGCAATTTGGTCGTTCTATGATGAAGTGTACGCTTTTGATCACGTGAAACAGCAAATCGTGATGATGAAGACCGTTTTTATTGATGAAACCACGGATCTCAAAAAGGCATATGAAAAGGCGGAACAAGCACTTCAAAAAATGGAGAAGCGCGCATTACAGGGCATGAAACCTGCCGGCACATTTAAGCTGGAAGCAGAAAATCTTTCGAGCAACCTGGAGCAGAGTCAGTTCCAGGACATGGTTAAAACGGCAAAAAATTATATTTACGAAGGAGATATTTTTCAGGTGGTTCTGTCTCAACGGTTTGAAGTTCCTTTTCAGGGCGACAGTTTTACACTCTATCGGGCGTTGAGAATGGTTAATCCGTCGCCATATCTGTTCTATCTCGATTTTGACAACTTCTCCCTGGTTGGATCTTCACCGGAAGTTCTGGTTCGCGTAACCGATACCGAGGCCAGGCTCCTGCCCATTGCAGGTACACGTCCGCGAGGAGTGAATCATGAGGAAGATTTGATGTTAGAGAACGATTTGAAGAACGATCCGAAAGAAATTGCCGAACACATTATGCTGGTTGATCTCGGCCGGAATGATTTATCGAGAGTTTGTCAATCCGGTACCGTTCGCCTTGAACGGAACCAGGCCATCGAACGCTTTTCGCATGTGATGCATATTGTGTCGGATGTGGTAGGTGATATTTCACCCGATAAAAGTTCTGTCGATGCACTGATGCAGTGCTTCCCGGCCGGTACAGTGAGCGGTGCTCCAAAAATCAGGGCGATGGAAATTATTGATGAACTGGAACCAACCAAACGCGGCCCATATGCAGGAGCTGTCGGCTACTTTGATTTTTCCGGAAATATGGATACCTGTATTGCCATCCGCACCATGCTTGTAACCAATTCAACCGTGTATATTCAGGCAGGAGCCGGTATTGTAGCAGACAGTGATCCGGAAAAAGAATTTATTGAAACTAAAAATAAAGCCGGTGCCCTTGTCGAGGCGCTCAATGTGGCTTTGGAAATAACGAAATAAGAACATTAGCATCGGAATAAAAAAATCATTCCGTTGTTTAAATCAGATACGCAATACTGAATGAATATGAACAAGAATAAAACCATATTATCCGGAATACAGCCCTCAGGAAAGCTGCATATCGGAAACTATTTTGGCGCAATGCGGCAGCATATCCGGATGCAGGAGGAGGGGGATGCCTTCTATTTTATTGCCAATTACCACTCTCTCACCTCTGTAAACAACGGGGAAACGCTCGACCGATATACAAAAGATGTAGTTCTCGATTATCTTGCGCTGGGGCTTGATCCGGAAAAATGCACATTTTTTGCCCAATCCGACGTTCCTCAAACTACCGAACTTGCTTGGATTCTTGGAAGTTTAACTCCGGTTTCTCTGATGGAAAAAGGCGTTTCCTATAAAGATAAAGTAGCACAAGGCCTCAGCCCGAACA
>SKYV01000244.1 GCA_007127745.1 Balneolaceae bacterium | reverse complement strand
TGGGCAACTGTATTTTAGAAAGTCTTAATTAAAGAAATCGGTTTCTGTTTAAAGGAGGCATTAACTGATGCAATTTTCAGATCATTAAAGAGAAGAATTAGATAATAGACGCCTGCCTGGAGGAGGGTTCAGGCAAAGGGATTAGGCTGTGAAATCGGTGGTAATCTTTTTACAAAAACAGAGAGGCAAGCCAGATTATAGATTGTTAAACATTTTCACAAACTGATTGTCATCATTTATGACAAAGTAAAAACTAAAGATAATGTTTATCATGGAATAGATCTGAGTTGTGCCCAAAAGTAAAAGTCCGTAAATCCTGTGTCAAAATGTTATGCGAATAATGTAAATGGGCTCATTCGTATTGGACAATTATTGGGATTCCATTATAATGAAAGGAAGATATATCAAGGTATTTGATCCAGTAAAACATTTGGATGGGTAATTATAACGATTTGAACTATTCAGAATCAAAGAATCTGTTTGAGAGAGATGAGCAACTTTGGGTTGATGCTGTCAGGGGAGGTAACAAAGATGCTTTTCGGAATATTTTTAACCGCTATTATGAGCCGCTGATCTGTTTTGCATTTCGCTATACCAACTGCCGGGCCGATGCTGAAGAAGCCGTGCAGAATGTTTTTTTATGGATTTGGGATCAAAAGGAGAATTGGTACGTGAAGGGCAGCCTTAAAACGTATCTGTTCAGAGCTGTAAAATATAAATGCCTGGATTTGATTCGACAGGAGGACACAAAAAAAAAGTATATAAGAGAGTACATTCGGGACCAGAGGGAAACGGAGCCATCTCAACAAGAAGCCGGCCGAAGCATTGATGAAACAGAATTCAAAAAGAAGACGAAAAAGGCGATTGAAGAGCTGCCTGAAAGAGCAAAGCTGATCTATAAAATGAGCCGTCTCGAAGGATTAACTTACCGGGAAATTTCAGATGTATTGGAAATATCTCCAAAGACAGTGGAATCACAGATGAGCCGGGCTCTTCATATTCTCCGGACCCGGCTTTCCAAATATCTGGGATTATTGGTAATCGTAAAAAAAGTGACAGACTTTCTTTTTTGATTGTGAACGATACAGGATTCCTGTTGCCCTTTTTCGAAAACAAAAGTTTGGGATGAATTTATAACATCATCCAATGCTGATCAGCCGGTATCGGTGTTTGATAGAAACGTATGTTTTGAATCAATTTCAATTTTTCCCAATTCTCGATAAAAGAATATAAAAAATTTGCAGGGTATTCCTTTTCTGATACGCCAGTGTTTATAGATATCCATTACAAAGGAAAATTATGTCGAAAAATGAATTTATATCCCTGGTTCACCGCTATCTAAACGGAGAATGCACTTCATCAGAGATTTCCAGGATTAGAGAATGTATAGAGGAAAGTCCGGAAAACCTGCAAACCTTTGAAGAAATAAAAAAAATCTGGGATGTAAAACCCGATAAAGAGCTGCATGCTGATCTGGGAGAAGCGTGGAATCGTCTCGAGGGAAAGATGTTCGAAAAGAAAGGTGTCAAAACGCCTTATTATAGATATGCACGTTCTGTTCATCAAAGAAATCGATCCGGCCGCCTCTACGCCTGGATGCGTGTTGCTGCAATACTTGTTGTCGGTGCACTGCTTACTCTTGTTGCAATACAGATTTCTGGAGGTGGTTTTTTTGCAGGCCCGGCGGATTCAACACAAGAAGAAATTGCCATGCAGGAAGTTCGGGCCGATCGTGGCCATCAATCGCGAATGACTTTTAGTGACGGAAGTGAAGTCAGGCTCAATTCTGCAAGCACAATTCGTTTTCCGCAACAGTTCGATGCAGATGTACGGGAGGTTTGGCTTGAAGGGGAAGCGTGGTTTAACGTTCAGCACAATCCGGATGTGGAGTTTATTGTAAGAACATCTGAAGCAACTGTACGGGTGCTTGGCACGGAATTTAATGTAAAAGCCTATCAGGAAGAGCCTGAAGTTGAGATAGTCGTTGTCAACGGACTGGTTACTGTTCGGGCTGCCGACGCAAATGAGAGGGACTCTGCTTCCGAAGTACGTCTCCATAAGGGTGAAATGAGTCGGGTATTGCGAGGTGAAGGCCCATCCGAAGCCCGCAGCGTGAATATCGAGAGCTATCTTTCCTGGACCAGGGGCACTTTTGTTTTCGATGAAACACCGTTTGCCAGGGTGCTTGCTGAATGGGAGCGGAGATTTAATGTTCATTTTGAAATAGAAAATGAGACCCTTCTGGCTACACCATTCACCGGCGAATTTCGGTACGAATCATTTGATGAAATGCTGAGGCTTACCTCTATTGCACTCGATTTCGAATATAAAAGAACAAACCAAACAATTACGATAAACAATCTTAACTAAACCTAACAACAAAAAGCTAAACCCATGAAGAATAGCTATAAAATTGTACTTCTTCTGCTGGCTGTTATGTTCTCTAATATAGAACTGATTGCTGCGCAGGAGAAGCAAGAGAATCAACTTACACACCGTGCTGCCGATTTTTTTTCGGTGTTTCTTCCGGCTCAAAATGAGTCGATGGAAACCTTTTCATTTGAATTTAATGAAACCCCGCTAAAAGAAGCGTTGGATGAAATGGCAAGCCGGGCAAATTTAAAAATTCTGTTGAATAATTCCCTGGTTCCCAAAAATCATAAAGTTACAGGAAATCTGAATCATATTGGATTGTCTGAAGCATTTGATGTTGTACTTGAAGAGGCTGGCCTGGATTATGTCTATACCGGAGAGGGATATATTATTATAGTTCCCCGGGTAGAAGCAGAAGAAGAGCAGGAATTACAGAATACGGTATCCGGCCGTGTTGTAGATGCGGAGACGGGAGAAGCGCTTCCGGGTGTGAATATATTAATTGAGGGAACTACATCTGGTACTACTACTAATGTTGATGGTAATTTTGAACTGAATGTGTCCTCACTGGACGAAACTCTTGTATTTTCTTATGTAGGGTATATTTCTCAGCAAGTGAATATCGATGGCAGAAACGAGATTATAGTTGAGCTCTCACCGGATATTCAAATGCTGGAAGGCCTGGTAGTAGTTGGATATGGAACTCAGCGAAAAATCGAAATTACTTCTGCAGTGGCACGAGTAACCGAAGAAGATTTTAATCAGGGTGGAGTTCGTTCTCCGCTTGACCTGATTCAGGGACGAGTAGCAGGCTTGTCTATAACCAGAACTGCCGGAAGTAATCCAAATGCAGGAACAGCCAGGCAGCTCAGGGGTGTTACCTCTCTCACTGGAGATTTGAGCCCGCTTGTTGTTATTGACGGAATTCCCGGTGGGAATATGGATCTCCTGCAGCCATCAGATATTGAATCATTCGAAGTGTTGAAAGATGGGTCTGCTGCTGCAATTTATGGTACACGAGCAAATGCCGGTGTTATACTCATCACAACTAAAAAAGGACAAGGAGGGGAGCCAAGGTATGAGTATTCATCTTATATAAAACATGAAATGGTTGCCCAAAAACCTGACTTTTTAAATGCATCGGAATATCGTGATTTAATTGACCAGGGACTGATTGGAGCTGGCAATGATCTTGGTCACTCTACAGATCTTTATGACGAATTAATAGATACTGGCAATTTAAGTCAATACCATAGTTTTTCAGCTTCAGGAGGTAGTGAGAATACGAACTACAGGGCTTCATTTCATTACGATGACGCATATGGGATAGCCAAAGAAAATAGCCGAAGTCAGTTTGGTGGACGGCTGAATGTTAATCAAATTGGCCTTGATGGAAGATTATTGTTGCAGGCAAATCTGGTGACAAACTTTAATCGTGCAAATTTATTAGGTGGAGGTGGTGGTGATTTTGAACAAGCCATTCAAAGAAATCCGACGGCTCCAATTATTGCAGATGACGGCAGTTTTGTTGAGACCGAAGCATTTAACAACTACAATCCGCTTTCTCAATATGCATTCAGAGAAAATGAAAGAGATCAGCAAACCTTTTCAGGAGATTTGAAAGGGACTTTGAATATAACGGAAGGTTTAGGGGTAACCGTGTTTGGCGCCTATGTCAGGGACTCCTTTAATGACCGGTATTATGTTTCATCTCAGGATTTTTCAGTCAGGCCCGAAACGGACTATCAGGGAATGGGACATGGCAGTAAAAGCAACTACCTGCACTGGAACAGTATGTTTGAAACAATAGTCGACTACAATACTGATTTTAGCAGGGATCATTCATTGGACCTGATTGGTGGATATAGTTACCAGTATTTCACAACTGAGACGTTTAATGTTTCGAATAGTGGATTTACCACAGACAGTTTCAAAGATTGGAATTTGGGTGCCGGTACGGCAATCAATAATACTACTTTGCCACGGCCAAGTATCGGCAGTGGAAAAAGCGATAATACACTGATTGCATTTTTTGGCCGAACGAGCTACTCATACGTCGATAAGTATTTTGCGCAGGTTACTTTAAGGTATGAAGGATCATCTCGATTTGGTGATAATAATAAATGGGGAGCATTTCCTGCGGTTTCTGTAGGATGGGTTCTTTCAGATGAAGACTTTATGAGATCACTGGATATGGTCAACTTTCTGAAGTTTCGCTTAGGTTATGGAGTAACCGGAAACCAGGGAATTGGTAATTATCAATCTTTGGTTACCCTGAGCACTGGCGGTGTGTACCCGCAGGAAGGAGTTTTTTATCAAACTTACGGTGCAGCTCGTAACCCAAATCCAAATCTTCGGTGGGAGAAAAAGCGGGAATGGAATTTTGGAATCGATTTTGCTCTGTTTAATGATAAAGTATCCGGTGAAATCGATATTTATCAAAGAGAAACGGTTGATTTACTTCACAACTATACAGCGCAACAACCTCCATTTGTCCGGAACAGTATATACACCAATGTCGGAAGTATCGAAAATAAAGGTGTTGAACTCTATCTGAACACCTCAGTTATCGAACGAATGGATGCAAGCTGGACCATGGATTTTACTGCCAATTCCCAGTTTAACAAACTAACCTCATTGTCTGATGAAGTGTATACACTTTCATGGCTTGAATTTGGAGGGTTGCCTTCTCCAGGAAACCTTGGAAATGCCATCCGGCTTGAGGAAGGTGGAAGGGTTGGAAACTTCTATGGTAAGAGTTTTGCCGGTTTCACGGATGAAGGACGATGGCTTTTTTATAAAGCTGATGGTTCTGTGGCACCGGTATCAGAAATTGATGATGAGGATCTTGGTGTAATTGGAAATGGTGTACCCAAATATATGATGTCTTGGGCAAACAATTTCAGGTACAAGAACTTTGACCTCACCATATTTTTCAGGGGTAAATTCGGATTTGATATTCTGAATACTCAGGAAATGTACTTTGGAAACCAGTCATGGTTACCTAACAACTTGTTGAAGAGTGCAATTACAACACATTCAGAGTTGAACGATAACCCACAATACTCTGACTATTACCTTGAAAAGGGAGACTTTGTCAAACTCGATAATGTAACCTTGGGATATACCTTTAATCCAATCAATGATTATATCCGGAATTTAAGAGTTTACATTTCAGGGCGTAATTTGCTCACCTTTACCGGTTACAGTGGACTCGATCCCGAATTAGCGGATACTGGTTTTACAACGGGTATAGATAACAGAGGGTTTTACCCAAGAACGCGATCGTTCACTGTTGGATTAAATCTCGAATTTTAAAATTTAAACAACCAAAAAAATGAAGATTAAGAATATTTCGATTTATATAATATTGGGCTTGTTGGTATCATTTTCCGGTATAAAGGGATGTACTGACCTCAGTGAATCCGTTTATTCGGATTTAAGCAAGGAAAATTTCTACAATAACCGGGTAGAAGTTATGCAAGCAGTATTGAGACCATTTACACACATGCAGGCCTGGATGGCACCGACCGGACAAAGTGGGTTTTATTATCACAGTGAAAGTTCTGCAGATCAGGTTGCGTGGCCTCAGAAAGGACGGCACGGTTATGATGGCGGAGATCATATACGGCTTCATTATCATACATGGACTACTCAGGAGAGTAGATTAAACTCTGCATGGAATCTGATGTGGACCGGGCTTGGGTATGTGAATTCAGCCCTTGCAGATCTGGAAACCATCGATTTTGAAGAGATTGGAATGAGCATAGAAGAGCGAGAATCCATTCTTGCAGAGTTACGTGTAATGCGGGCATTTCATTATCTAAGAATTATGGATATGTGGGGAAACGTTCCAATCATTACAACAGTTGGAGAGCCCCTTAATCCGTCAACATCTCCCAGAGAAGAAGTGTTTGAGTTTGTGCGAACTGAGCTTGAAGAAAATGTAGATCTATTACAGCCGCTATCTCAGGATGTGGTAGGCCGCGTATCACAAGCGGCAGGTTATGCTATGCTTTCAGAGCTTTATTTGAATGCTGAAACATGGGCCGGAGTGCCAATGTGGGACGAGGCAATTGCCGCAAGTGACAAAGTTTTAAGTGGTGAATTAGGCGGACTTGACGGGCAAATACGGTTAGACCCCGATCCCCTGGGACCATTCAATAATACCAACCACCTTTCTCCGGAAAATATCTTTCAGTTTGCATTCAGCCGTGAAGGCGGTTTTACTTTTCATTGGGGTGGATTTTACTTTGGATATAGCAATATGTCTCGTGCATTGGATGTCGCCTATTCTGGCTGGAATGCTTTTGTAGTGATTCCATCGGCATTTGATCAATTCAAGGAAAATGACATTCGAAAACAGGAATGGTTTTTATTTGGACCACAGTACGAATATGGAACAGATAACCCAATTCTTGGTACCGAAGAGTATGCCGGAGAACCCCTGGTATATGTCAATAGTATTCGTCGAAATTCTGAAGGAGAGACCGGCGAAGGCGGAATGACAAGAGGAGAAGAAAACAGTGGAGCCCGATTCCATAAATATCGTTCTGGCACTGTGGATGATCCCAACTACCACGAAAACCATTACATCATGTACAGGTTAACAGAAATTTATTTCAATAAAGCTGAAGCCTTAATGAGAAGAAATGGTGGTGCTGCAACACAGGAAGCCGTAGAGTTGATTAACGAAAGTAAACGCCGGTATTTCACTGAGGAAGATTGGTCGGAAGAGGCCTATACAACCAGTACGCTTACACTTGATGAATTACTTGCCGAAAGAGGAAGGGAATTTATCTTTGAAGGAAAACGACGTACAGATTTGATCCGATTCGGTAAATTTACCAGTGGAAGCTGGTGGGATCATGAACCAACAAACAGTCCTCATCTTGAACTGTTCCCGATTCCTCACATTCAGGAAGTTTCTAATCCGAACCTTATTCAAAACCCCGGATACTAACGAAAGAATTCTGAAAGGAGATATTTTATTATAAAACCTGAAAACTGATGGGCAGTCTTGTCCATTCCGTAGCAAAGAGGCCGTACTGTAAATCCAGTGCGGCTTTTTTTTGCCATACTAGGAGTCTGTCGGGCTTACTCCTAATGGAAAGTGAAAATTTTCCAATTTGATTCCTGTTCTGGTCTTGATTCCCAAATAGATTGACATTTTTCTTTTTTCACTATTGGATATAGCAAGC
>SKYV01000278.1 GCA_007127745.1 Balneolaceae bacterium | reverse complement strand
TGAGCAACCGCCCGCTGTGGAACCATACCTATGATCAAACCCTGGAACTTGGCGATCATGATTTTGGATTCTGGAGCCGCAACCACCGTGCCCCGGAGTTCGATCTCGGTTATAATTTCAGAGTTGGTGTGTACAATCCATCTTTACGTCTCACCAGCAATTCCGGAGTGCCGTACGGAGACAATAACGAGGCCGCCTGGTATGGAAAGGGATTGAACACCGAATTCCTGGGAGGACTCTGGCTTACATCTGATTATCTGACAGTTACGTTCCGCCCCCAACTTGTCAATCAGGAAAATGCAGAGTTCGAAGTGCCCCGTTTCATCCCAACCGACCAGGACGGTAATCATCAATTTGTAGCCGAAGGTATTGGTGATATCATCGATCGCCCATTCCGCTTTGGACCGGAACCGTTCAGTACATTCAGCCCCGGATACACATCCATCCGGGCCCATTTCAGACAGTTTGAAGCCGGCATCAGCAACGAGCCGCTCTGGTGGGGAGGAAACGTAAAATACCCGCTGCTGATGAGCAACAATGCCCCGGGTATGCGCCATTTCTTTGTGGGTACGCGTGAACCGTTCAGCATTCCATACGTCGGCAATTTTGAATTTAAATGGCTGGGAGCCTTTCCGGAAGATTCCGACTATTTTGAAGCGGATGAGGACCAGGGAGATCGATTTATGAACGCGATCAACATCAACTGGTCACCTGCAATTGCACCCAATCTTCATTTTGGAATTTCAAGAGCCATCCACACATACCTCGAAGATGGGGTATCCGGCGAAGATTTAGGGATGATTTTTGACCCCTTCCTATTGGAAAACTTTCTGGCCACACGCGGGCCTCTCCAGAATCTGAAACCGAGAAACCATCTTAATTCCATCTATGCCCGATGGGTTTGGCCGGAGAGCCGTTTTGAACTGTATGGAGAATTTTACAGGGAAGATTTTGCCTGGGATTCCCGCGACTTGCTTATGGAACCGCGCCACAACAGCGGATACGCTTTCGGTTTCCAGAAACTTGTTCTGGCGCCTTATGCCAACTTCTACAGAATTAACCTGGAATTTACCAACATGACACCATCCTACATTCAGGAAGTTCGCCCTCAAAATTATTATTACACACATTCTGAAATTCGTCAGGGACACACAAACCGCGGACAGGTTCTCGGCGCGGCAATCGGCCCCGGCTCCAATAGCCAGTTTTTGAGTATTGACGGATACACCGACAACGGCCGGTTCGGAATATTTTTGAGAAGGCTGGCCGATAACAACCATTTTCACTTCAATTACGACCGCAGCCTGAACCGCCCCGAGGAGCACCGCCAGGGATTTGGCGATTACTGGCGCAACCGAACAGACCTGACCCTCGGCACGCGTGCACTCTACAATTACAGAGAATTTTTATTCACCGGTGAATTTTCCTGGACCAAGCTTTTCAATTACGGCCGGTTTGATTACGGACAATTTGGCGGGCTGAATATTTCAAACTTTGAACCGTATGATATTTCTAACGTACAGTTTCAAATCTCCGTGACCTATATTTTTTAAACGGCAGAATCTTCGCACGTTAATCTGCGCAAATGGGTACAAGATGAAGGTCTCTTGCTTCTCTGAAGTTTTCATTCTATCAATTTGCCGCCGAAATACTGAATGGCATGGGACTTATAAACATTTTCTGTACAGTTTTCATGTTTCAGATGCTCTTATTCATACCAGGTTGTATTGGCCGGCAACTTTGAGAGAAAAGGCAGGAACCCAACCGGCCTTGTCAGGGCTGACATTACCCATGTAATACAGATTATTGAAAGAATTTTATTGCAGCACAACGTTTTAAAGCGTTAAGTCTACTTATTGTTCATCCCGATGCTTCGGGACGAACCAAAAGATCAAGGCTGTGAATAAATTGACGCGCTCATTGTAGCTGCGCTGAACAACTCGAATGGTCCATCACGGTTTGTCAATGTAATTAAAAGACTTGGCCGGTAACGAATTGTTCTTTCGCGCATCTACAGATTCACTGTATCGCCAATTTATTCAAGGCCGGATTTCTTGCACAGTAAACATTATAACCTGTACATAATTTTTTATGGGTAATGCCAGCTTGTCAGGGGGAGGGATGACCGATCCTATAACCCCGGGTGCAACGACAATCATACAGGCAGCGCATGGATGATGGAGCGAAACCCGGGGGCTGCATCAGAGCCACCACAAAAACCCCCGGGGTCTCAATTTTTAACACTTTAGTGAAATCTCCTGATTTTGTTAGGCTATGGAGATGCCTGCTTACGCGAAGGCATGACGAATTCAGGTTTTAAACCTTCGCCACAATTCAGAATTTGAATCGAGGGGTTGCCGGGAAAGGGTACGGGTGCACCAGCAGTGGTTTTATAGTTTGCTACCTTTCTGTTTTTCATTGTGCATTCGCCGGATTCACAGGCAGGAGATGGCACAAGCGAGACGCTTGCGCCAGGTCGGGTTAAAAATCCCGTGAGGAATGACTCTCACTGGCGCAAGCGTCCGCTTGTGCCCAATCAATAGTGGTTTATTTCAATGATTCGCATCCCCTCAAGTCACTGCACTCTCCGCTAACCAAAACTCGCCTTTGCCTGCATCGAGTGTGGCTTGTAACCCAATCGGCAGGGTAAAATTATCCGGATCGTGGCCGATATCCGCTCCCATAACAGCAGGAATACCAAGCGGTTTAATGTAGTGATCCAGAATCTGTTTTAACGAAAATCCGGGCCTCGACGGGCCGGGACAATCAGTGCATCGGCCGAAAATAAAACCGTTCAGATGGTCTAATAAACCGGCAGTTTTAAGATGAGCCATCATCCGGTCGATCTTGTAAACAGGTTCGCTGATATCTTCCAGAAATAATATTGCACCTGATGTATCCGGCTGATAGAACGTGCCGAGTGATGTTGTAAATATCGACAGATTCCCACCAATTAATGATCCCGAAGCTTCGCCCGGCGTGAGGGTTGTAACCCGGCTTTTTGATTTGTGGATAGTTGGTTCTCCCTTCATCAGCACCTGTTTGAAATTCATTTTGGTGAACTCTGTCCAGTCTGATGACCCGTTCGGCCCGTGAAATGTAACCAGGCCACACTTTTTAAGCAGTGCAAGGTGGAGAGTGGTAACATCACTAAACCCGCAAACTATTTTTGGATTCTCCCTGATCCTCTCAAAATCCAGGTGCGGTAGAATTCTTGCACATCCCCACCCTCCCCGTACGGCAACAATAGCATTTACGGATGAATCAACAAAAAACCGGTTTAAATCCAGTGCTCGCTGATAGTCGGTTCCCGAAAAATACCCAAACCTTTCTCTGACGAACTCTCCGAACTGCACATTCAAGCCAAATTCATCCATCACTTT
The DNA here is from genome assembly GCA_007127745.1 of Balneolaceae bacterium. Lineage (GTDB taxonomy): Bacteria > Bacteroidota > Rhodothermia > Balneolales > Balneolaceae > Rhodohalobacter. Next base: position 4,209 of record SKYV01000278.1, on the reverse strand, counting down.
TTCCATCTTCTCAAAATCCGATCTGTCATATAATATTCCCGCCGGTGCAGAAAAAGCTACCGTATCCCCCGGTTTCAGTTTTGCGGGCTTTATCAGCTTTTCAGCAGAAGGTTCATTTCCCTCCTTTTTCAGAATAGTCCCGGATATTGCCCCCAGCCCGGCAGTTTTTAAAAATTCAGATCGTTTCAAAACTTCAGCAATTTTATTATCGGTACATTAAACGGAAGATATGATTTTAGCAGAATGATTTTCTGATATTTCCGAACTTTTTGGACCCACCCTCCGGCTCCCTCCCTATGGCGAAAAACTCGCCACAAGGAGGGAGTGACTTTCTGCAAAATCTTCAGCCATATAATAAAATAAAAAGTCCCTCCTTGTCACGCGCTTTTTGCTTGATAGGAGCCTGACCGACTACCGGCGGTAGGGATTTAGGATCCTGTTTTATGCACGTCGTCGACGCTTAAAATTTGAATTCAATAATATCAATCGTTTAGTAGAATTCATTTTTAAATTTGGGTCATGCAATCCGATGAATGTTAACTTCTTTCCAAAAGGGATTAGCTACCATTTTTGAACTTAAACCTGTCGGATTCAGCCCGGAGTCTTTCCCGGCTGCCCCTCGTATGTGTTATCGTGCTTTGACAGGCTCAATGCCTCGGGGTCTTTTCTTGTTGCTCTGATCACCCCGGGTTGCGCTCCATCATTCTTGCTTCGCAATTCTGATAGCCGCTTCACCCGGGGTTATAAGATCGGCCATCCCTGCCGGGATTTTTACAGTCCATGTTAAAACAAATTGCCCTTCAATTTGAGTGAACCAAATCCGCGAATTCACTGTGTAAGTCACCGATGAGAGTAACATCAAACTCCGATAGGAGTGGGCGATATTATAACCCCGGACAAATGAGGGCTGAAAAACGCCAAGGCGTTTGAACCCGAGCGTAGTCCGGGGATTAGCGAAGCAATCAATAATCCCGAGGCAAGGAATGAAGATAATGCAACAAAAAGCATCGAAGGGATTGAGCCTGATCAGCTGAATGCAGAAACATCAAAACTGTTATACGGATCAGAGAACTATCGAATTTGGGTCATGCAATGCACAAAACAGGAAAAAGTCCCTCCTTGTCACGCGCTTTTTGCTTGATAGGAGCCTGACCGACTACCGGCCGCAGGGGTTTGGGGTGGGTCCTAATCGATGGCTTTTTGGACCCACCCTCCGGCTCCCTCCCTATGGTGAACAGCACACCATAAGGAGGGAGTGACTTTTTACACAGTATTTTGCCAATTCAAAAAATAAAAAGTCTCTCCTTAGAGTCTGTAAGAAAATACCATATCAATTCGTAGTAACATTAAACTTTTTAGGAATTGAATGGTTTTAAAAGAACTCCCCTCCTTGTCACACCGCTTTTTGGTGTGATAGGGAGGGGATGGGGGTGGGTCAGCTGCTTTTGAAAGTTGATTTAATGCAATAAGTCACCCGGCCAGATCAGCTCTTTCTTTCCTGATATAAACCGTGTTTTTGTATGTATTCGGCAACATTTTCGGGCAGCAGATCTCCGGATTGTTTCATCGCTTTTCTCACCCGGGTTGAGGAAGCATCCACAGGATGATGCTCCACAAATACAGCCCGTTCCAAAATTTTTGGCGGGATCCCGGAACTGTCAAACCCCGGCCGCTCGGCTATAATCAGCACCGTCTCTTTCAGGATCTCATCACTTTTGTACCACTTTTCAAAGATCTTGAGGTTATCCTCTCCGAGACAAAGGAAAAATCTGGTATCTGGATTCTCTTTTTTCAAATATCGAAGTGTTTGGAGGGTATAGGACGGAGATGGCAGATTTGCCTCAAGATCACTGATTTTTACACTGTCCCAACCGGCAAAAGCAATCTCAAGCATCTTCAGCCGGTGATGAAACGGAGTCTGATTTTTCTCTTTTTTGTGAGGGGGATAGGGCGTGGGGAGAATGAGCAATTCATCAATCAAACCACTTTTCAAAAACGAATCGGCCACTTCAAGATGGCCCGAATGCACGGGATCAAAGGATCCGCCGAATATACCGGTACGCTTTTTCAAATGGTTAGGTGAGTTAGTTTGACTGAGCCACCGATGTTAGATCGCGCACTTCAGCAAGCCCGTCTTGTGCACGGTCGTATAGTTCTTCGATGCGACTGCGATTTTCTCCCTGGGGAAATAACTGCAGATAGGAACTGTAACTTTCCAATGCTTTTTCAAACCGCTCTTCCTGCCGGCTTTCAATACTGTTTTCGGCGTATAGTATATACGATTCCATCTGTTTAACCAGTGCCCGTTCAGCCCATCTTGTTTCCGGGAAGCGGTCGATCACAAGTCCAAAATAGATGGCGGCTGAGTTGTAGCGGTTGGTGCGCATGTAAAACTCTGCAGCATTGTAATCGCGTTGGGCAAGTTTTTCACGAAGCTCCGCAATATAGTTGCCCGCCTGCTCTCTGTGCTCCGAATTGGGATATCGGGACATGAAAAGCCGGAATCGCTCAATTGCACTTTCTGTGTAGGTTTGATCCAGCCGATAACGCGGACTCAAATTATAATAAGAGAGTGCTTCTTTAAATTCGGCATCTTCTCTCCGCGGCGAATTGGGATGAAACTGAACATAACGGCTGTATTCCGAAGCAGCAACCAGGTACCGGCGGTTTTTGTAATGGCTCTCTGCCAGATAATATTGAGCATCTTGTCCCCAGTCGGTTCCGCGGCCGATGGATATTACCGTTTCAAATGCACGGGCGGCATCGGTATATTTTTCTTCTTCAAATTGGCTCATTGCTTTATCAAAAGCCACATCGATGGGATCACCGGGACGGATAAGATCTTCACTTCGGCATGACATCAGTGTTGCAGCTGCAATAACAAGAATAAACAGAGTTCGCATTTCCTTAAAATTCACGGTTTTTTAAATAGGTTATCAACGTTGCAAGATCACGTTTATATTCGGAATCATCAAACCGATGTAGTGCATTTTCTGCTTTTTCGTAATAATCGGTAATCAGCCTCTGAGAAGATTCCGGGATCTTATATTTTCTGTAGAGTTCAGTCACTTTTTCAACATCCTCAAAGTGCAGCGGCCTGTTATTCAGACGGTCTGTCAGCCACAGCCTTTCAGAATCGGTACAGCAGTCCAACGTTCTGACCATCAAATATGTTTTCTTTCCTTCAAAAATATCTCCACCCTTTTTTTTGCCGAACTTTTCGGGATCGGCCACAACGTCAAGCAGATCGTCCTGAACCTGAAAGGCAAGGCCCAGTGAATGGCCGATGATCTCAAGCTGTTCCACATTCTCACCGGATGCTTCGGCCGCCATGCCTCCCATTTTGAGAGAAGCCGAAATAAGGGCTGCCGTTTTCCCGGCTATCATGTTGATATATTCTCCGGTGGTAACATCGTCTCTCTCCTCAAATTCCATATCCATTGCCTGGCCTTCGCACACACGGTTGATACCGGACAGAAACTCTTTTTGAATGGCCTTAAAATCTACAGTGTCTGGTACATGCTGTAACTGCTGCAATGCCTGAACAAACATTCCATCGCCCGCCAGAATAGCTGTAGCTGTGTCCCATTTGATGTGAACGGACTGAAGCCCCCGCCTGCTCTCAGCCTGGTCCATGATATCATCATGCATCAGCGTAAAATTATGGACCAGTTCCACTGCAAGGGCAGCCGGCAATGCCCGTTCAACCGATTTGCCACACAGGCCGCATCCCATCAGCACAAGTATGGGACGAATGCGTTTGCCGCTGCTGGACAACATATAGCGCTGTGGTTCATAAAGCGTCTCCGGAGCTGCGGGCAGGCCAATGTTTTGCAACCCGCTTTCAATTTTTGATGCGTAGGTTTTTAAGAAATCCAAAGAGTAAAAAGATCAATTTTTTTTAATCTTGAAAAGATACAAAATGTTGGGATGAATGGTGTATGAAAACACACTATTTTTCCAGCATACCCATAACTATCAACCGTTTTTTCTATCCCCGTAATTCGTTAGGTTCATATCCAGAAAGAAATACGATTGTATGAAATGAAAAAATGAACATACTGATTGCAACAAACAGTTATCCCACTAAAAAAAATCCGACGCATCAGGTTTTTGTTAAGAACATTTATGATGGATTAAAAAACCGTGATGTTCAGGTTGATGTAGTTTACAATCCATATTTCCGTTACTTCAAAAGTGATTTGAGGA
>SKYV01000147.1 GCA_007127745.1 Balneolaceae bacterium | reverse complement strand
TTTGCTGACCGCTCATTTGCTGAATGGACTCTCTGAATCGTTGCGATTCCTGCTGCATCTGCTCGCTGATCTGCTGTTGCTGTTGTTGCATATTTTCAGACGGACTGCTCTCGCCGCCGCCGTTTTCCTGCTGCTGCCCGGCTTCCTCCATCAACTGATCAAGCTGGTCGCGGATGTTTTCCAGTTCTTGCTGACCCTGCTCTTTAATCTCTTTGAGACGTTCCTCTGATCTGCGTGGCGGGTTGCTGTCAAGCTGTTCGAGTTGCTCAGAGACGTTATCCAGATCCTGGCGGATGGTTTCCATCTCGTTGGAGAGCTGATCCACGGTCTGCTCTTCATTTCTGATTCTCTCGGCCATATCCTCATATTGGCTGGCAAGCTTGTCGAGATCGCTGTTCATTTTCAACCGTTTGAAAAGCTCAACAGTTCGCTCAAGGCGCTCCCGGTAAATATTTTCGTTGAATTGTACATTTTCGAGAGCCTGTTCCAGTTCCTGGCGCGACATATTTTCCAAGGCTCTCTGCAGCTCCTCCATAGCCTCGCGAAGGGCAGGATCATCCAGTTCTTTCATCAGTTCCTGCAGTTCCCGGTAGGCCTGTTGTGTCTCTTCCGAGACATGACTGCTCTGGTCAATTTCCGAGCGAATTTGTTCGAACTGTTCGTTCATTCGCTCAATGGCCTGATCGATCGACTGCTGCCGGTCTCTCACTTCCTCCAGCATTTGCTCCTGTTCAAATCCGCCGTCGGGATTTTGCCGCATCCGCTCAAGGAACTCCTCATATTCAAGTTCCATCTGTCTGAAGCTTTCCGAAATTTCATCCAGTTCTCCCTGTACGTCTCGCTCCCGGTCGTCAAGGTCATCAAAATATTCGGTGAGAGACGGCACTTGAATAATCACCTGCTGCGATTCACTCCACTTGTAGCCAGAGATTTCATCATTGTCCCACACTCTGATTCTGAACATAAGCTGATCCCTGGGACGCAGCTCAAATTCGTCCAGATTCCATTGAACCAGTTCGGTGCGGCCGTTTACGGGGCGGTCTAAAGGAACAGTTCCGGTACCGGCCTGATCAACAAAAGCACGCTGATGTTCCCAATGGAGTTCGGCACGAGTCAATCCAAAATCATCAGTCGCCTGGTAAAAAATATCAATTTGTTCAGGATCTGATTTCATCACAGTACCCGTTGGCTCCTGAATTACAACTGCGGGATATTGATCCTCACGCACATTCACAGCTGTTCTGAAGGGATTATTATTATGCAATCCGTCGAGATCTGTCATCCGGAAGATCAGGGTATCGGATGTTTCGGGATAAAGTGTCGCTGAAAATTGGTTTTGATGTTCATTCTGTCCATCCATTTTAATAGTATCGGCTCGAGTGTGAATGGCAAGAGACTCAACCGGTTTGTTGGTTTGCCCGTCGATTTGCAGCGTTGAACCGGGGTAGAGGTTAACCTGCGAAAAGGGATATTCGATCCTGTTTTCCGATAAACCGGTGTAGCCGGGAGGTGTAACTGTGAGAAACAGCTGATCGAAGCGTGGCTGGAGCTGTACATTCACGGTGTATTCATCACTCAAAAATCCGTCCATTTCAACCCGGTAAGAAATCGTGTTGATCAGATCCAGATTGGGTGAAAGGTAGGTTTGATTTTCCGAAAGCCTCATCTGGCGCTGACGATATCCATCCTCAACATCGGTTTTGTATTCGAGAATCACGTTTTCCGGTCGTGTATTGTCTTCAAACTGAATACCGATCTGAATGGATGAGCCGTGCTCGATGGTGGTATCGGCCGGGGTGACGCTGAATGCGTAAGGATTGGGCTGGGTGTAGCTGCTCCAGAAATGGAGTGTGCGCATGGTATCGTCCGGCATGGATCCAAAAACAAACAATGAGAAAATCAGTGTGAAGGCAAAACCGGCGCTGCCGAAACGAAAATGACGCGTTGACTGCAATGAACGGTTAAAAGCATCAATTTCTTTGGTGAGCTCATCTGGCTGGAAGGTTTTTAAATTTTCAGTGAGTGCGGCTTGATAAAATCTGGAGTGTTTCTGCTTTTCATCAAGGTAGAGATCAACCGCACTGAGAAGTTCTTTTCTGTTGTTTTTAATGAGCAGTTTTTCGTAGTAGGAAGAAAAACCGGGCAGTGTTCCTTTTCGGGAAATATACCAGCCAGCAGCCAACCCCCCCACGATAATTAGTGATAAAAGCACAGATTTTTCTATGGCTGACAAGTAAAAACTGCTTTCAATCAAAACAAGCAATCCCAAACCGGCGAGCAGGATTCCACCCAAAAAACAGAACGCCGTCAGTCGCTTTCTCTTCAGAATTCCTTCATACGAATTCCGTAAAAGCGATACAATCTGCTGAATGTTTTTTTCGGTTTGATTGAAGTCAGTCATATAAAATAAAAATCCTGCTTAGACAGCTGCAGATTGTTAACGCTTAAGTTGAGGTTTTATGAGATTTGGTTTAGTGATAGAGAATTTTTCATCATAAACTTTCCCTTTTCACGGCCAACAGTGATTATTTCGTGGGATGCATCGTGCTCCATGAAAAGATACCAGCCGTTTTCCGCTGCCTGATTCAGAAATTCTTCTTTTTCGGCCAGGGTCTGTACCGGGTACATATCGTAACCCATAATCCAGGGCAGGGGAACATGGGCGAATGTAGGGATCAGGTCAGCGGCAAAAATCAGTTTGGTTTGGCCAGAGGTGATGGTTGGCAATTGCTGGCCAACGGTATGGCCGTTTACCGAGATGGTGTCCAACCCGGTTTCGAATTCATGGTTGTCTCCCACCAAGTTCAGACGGCCACTTTTTTCGATAGGATCCAGATTTTCTGCAAAAAAACTGGCTTTTTCCCGGGCATTGGGGTTGGTTGCAGTTTCCCAATGTTGTTGATTGACATGGTAAACAGCGTTTGGAAACACTTCCTTCAAATTTCCATCATCATCGTAAGTGGTAGTGCCGCCGCAATGGTCAAAATGGAGATGGGAAAAAATAATATCGGTTACATCGTCCGGAGAGATTCCAACATTTGAAAGGGAATCAAGCAGATTGCTGTGATCGTAATTGAGCCCGTAAATTCCGGCCATTTTCTCGTTAAACTTGTCACCGCTGCCTGTATCCACCAGGTAGATTTTTCCGGTTTTTTTTGATTTGATCAGCAGGCTGCGCATGGCCATTGGAATTCTGTTTTTATCATCTGAGGGAATTTGCCGGCTCCACAGAGTTTTGGGTACCACACCGAACATGGCCCCACCATCAAGCAGAAAGCGTCCGGCTTCTACAGCAAAGAGTTCAAAATTACCGATGGTTACTGATTTTGAAGTAGTCATATCGTCTGAAAATTAGCAGGGATTGAAAAGAAGTTTCTTTAGATAGTGTTGATAAATATAAACAAAAAAAGCCGGTCTCGTAAGAAACCGGCTTTGGTTGCAAATGGTAAAAATCAAAAGGATGGGACGGGATCAACCCGGTAAAGCGTGTCGAGCAGTGTAATGCCTACAAGCAGAAGGAAAAAGAGAATAGACATGAGAAACAGCATCACATTAAACTTGCTGTCCCACCACAAATTCATAAAAAAGGCTGCAACAATGGTAGCTTTAATAGCTGCGATGGTTATAGCCACTACAACATTCCAGGGTTCGGGGATATGAATCCAGGTTACGGCAACCGTTAAAAAGGTCAGAAAGAAGAGTGAGATAGCCACTCCCCATAAAAATTTCGCTGATGATATATGATGTCCGCTCATGGTGATAAAGTTTTTTCAGTTAATCGATCAGATAGAGTAATGGAAACAGGAAAATCCAGATAACATCCACAAGGTGCCAGTAGAGGCCGGTAATTTCGACCGGAGTATAATATCCGCTGTGGAAAACCTTTTTCTTTGCTTTGAATACCAGCCATATCATCAGCCCGATTCCAATCAAAACGTGGATACCGTGCAGACCGGTCATCATGTAGTAGATACTGAAAAAGATGTTGGCCTTTTCATGTGCAATACCCTCGTAGCTGTAGTGTGCACCCGGCAGAATGCCTTTTTCAAATTTCTCGACATACTCAAAGTATTTGATGACCATAAAGGTCAGGGCCAGCCCGATGGTAATCCAGAGGTTAATAATTAACCCCCTTATCTGGTTGAGCTGAGCTGAACGGATGGCCATGGCTACGGTCAGAGAGCTACCAATCAGTACAAATGTGTTTACGGTTCCCCAAAACACATCCAGTTCTTCGGAAGCGAGTAGATACAACTCAGGATACCAGGCCCGGTAAACAATGTAGGCTGCAAAAAGGCCGCCGAAAAAAAGGATTTCGGTAACGAGGAAGATCCACATTCCAAGTTTTGACGCTTCAAACTGCTGATCGCTGTCAATAAAATGGTGTTGCAGATGATCCAGTTTTTCTTCAACTGAAGACGGTTGAGACATGATCGTGATTTATGGTTTTACGCTTGTTCTTTTTCCTGTGTTGAAATGTCCACCGGTTTGTCAGCGTGGTGAGCATGTTGTGATGCAGTGATTCCAAGCTGAAATTCGGACATTGGTTTGTGATAATCGTATGGCCCGTTGATGATAACCGGGGTGTGCTCAAAGTTATGCAGCGGCACCGGCGAGGATGTTTGCCATTCAAGTGCACGGCTACCCCAGGGATTTGAAGAGGCCGGTTTGCCTTTAACCAGGGAGTGAATCATGTAAGCGGCCATGATAAGAAACCCGACACCCATTATATAGGCTCCGATAGTAGAGAACTGATGGAATGACTGAAATTGGTCTATGTAGTTAAAATAGCGCCGTGGCATTCCCTGCGATCCCATTACAAATTGGGGCAGGAATGTCATATTAAAACCGATGAAAATAATGGCACAGGTAATTTTTGCCCAGAACTCGCTGTACATTTTTCCAAACATTTTAGGCCACCAGTAATGCAATCCGGCCAAAAATGCCATTACCATGCCGCCCATCATTACATAGTGGAAGTGGGCAACTACGTAGTAGGTATCGTGCAGGTGAATATCTACGGCAAGGGCGCCGAGCATAATACCTGTAAACCCGCCAATGGTAAACAGAAAGAGAAATACCAAAGCGTATATCATCGGGGTTTTCAGGTCGATAGAGCCTTTATACATGGTTGCCAGCCAGTTGAATATTTTAATTCCCGTCGGGATACCAACCAGAAATGTCAAAAAGGAGAATACCATATTTGCCAGAGAAGATTGTCCGGCTGTAAACATGTGATGCCCCCAAACAAGAAATCCGATAAATGCAATGGCAAGTGATGAAAGTGCAATGGCCCAGTATCCAAAAATTACTTTTCTGGAAAAGGTTGAAATCACCTCGGAAATAATTCCAAAGCCGGGAACAATCATAATGTACACGGCGGGATGAGAGTAGAACCAGAAAAAGTGTTGGTAGAGAACCGGGTCACCACCAATTGCCGGGTCAAAAATACCGATTGAAAGCATGCGCTCCATAGTGAGCAGAAGCAGGGTGATGGCGAGTACCGGGGTAGCCAGAATCTGAATAATGCTTGTGGCATAGAGGCCCCAAAGGTTCAGGGGAAGCTTGTTCCAGGTTATGCCGGGAGACCTCATTTTATGAATGGTTACCAAAAAGTTTACACCCGTCAATATGGATGAGAACCCAAGGATAAAAATTCCGAAGGTCATAGCCATGATGTTACCGCCGGCTGCGGAGGAGCTGTATGGTGTATAGAATGTCCAGCCGGTATCTATGCCACCCGTGAAGATGGCAAAAAGAGTGAACAGGGCACCTACTACATAAATATAATAGCTGGCAAGGTTCAGTCTCGGGAAGGCTACATCTTTGGCTCCGAGTTGAAGCGGGAGTATAAAGTTTCCAAGTACGGTTGGCACAGATGGCACCAAAAAGAAGAAGATCATGATGGCGCCGTGCAAAGTAAACACCTGATTATACATATCGGCATCCATAAAGGAGCGGGCAGGTGTGAGTAGTTCTGTTCTCAGCAGCAGGGCCAATACACCGGCAATAAAGAAAAAGAAGGTGATGGAGCCAAGATACATCAAGCCGATTTTCTTGTGGTCAACCGTTGTCATCCATGCCCACAATCCTTTTTCCTGGTTCAGGTAATGTTTTTCAGGATTTTCTTCAGGCTTGAAGCGTTTTACCTGTAACTTTCTTACGTTTTTTGATTCGTCGTTAGTAGCCATTGAATTAATCTAATGTTTTGATATACTCAATAATTGCATCGATTTGGCGGTCGTCCAGTGTTCCGGCGTATGATGGCATTACAGGCTGAAAACCGGCGGTAATTCTTGCATTCGGTTCAAGAATGCTTTCCCTGATGTAATTTTCGTCGGCAACAACAATTTCTCCATCATCCATTTCTCGTTCTGAGCCAAACAAGCCCTGAAAAGTCGGGCCCTGAAGCCGGGTTCCGTCGGTAGAGTGGCAGGTATCGCAAGCATTACGGGTTACAAGTTGTTCACCACGTGCCACCGGATCTAAATCATCATCTTCACTGCCTGCTGTTTCAAGCCACATTTCGAAGTCCTCCTGCGAATGGACATAGGTGGTTGCAAGCATGTTTGAGTGAGCGGTGCCGCAATATTCGGCACAATAAACAATGGATTCTCCAACTTCTGTAGCCTCAAACCACAGGGAGGTGTACCGGTTTGGAAGCACGTCCATTTTAACACGGAAATCGGGGATATAAAATGAATGGATCACATCATCTGAGCTCATAACCAGTTTTACTGGCCTGTCTACAGGAACGTGCAGCTCGTTCACACTTACATGGCCGGTATCGTAATGAAATTCCCAAAGCCAGCTTTTACCCACAACACGAATTTCGTAGGCATCGTCGGGGGCAGTGGTCAGATTCATGTAGCCGGTAAGTCCCCAGCCGAAAACAATTATAACAAGAATCAATGGAATAACCGACCAGGTGATTTCGAGTTTGCTATTATGTGTGATTACTGGTGTGACATCATCTTCTGACCGTCTGCGATATTTCCATGCAAAATAAATGATTGCAATGGTGATACCCAGCAGCAGAATCAAGCTTGTACTGGTGATAAAATGGAATAATGCATCCGTTTCGGCTGCCGTAGTACTTTTGGCAGGTGGAAGCATAAATTCGCTTATTCTGTTCATCTATCAAATTCGAGTTTTGGTGATTGTGAAGAACTTCGTTCGCGCCTCCAAAAAACGCTCAGGAATATACCCAGAAATATTACGGTTGCCAAACCACCAAGCTTCATAATATTCATGGCAATGGGCACATAACTTTGCGATGATGGATCGTAGGTAAAGCAATAAAACATAACTCTTTCGAGAGTTGATCCAATGGTGCCGTCGGCGGCTTCATTAAGAGCATTTCTCAAATCAAACTCTCTGAATGCTGCGCCATAAAGGTATCGGGTGATGACTCCGTCAGGGCTGATCATCATGATACTGGCAAGGTGCAGGTATTCACCGGTTTGTTCGTGGTATTTGAAGCGAAACCCCACAGCATCCGTAAGTTTGGATATGGCCTCTTCCTGTCCGGTTAAAAAATGCCAGCCATCTTCAGCCCCGGGCCGATTTAATGAGGTTAAATATTGATCTTTGGTTCTTGCCGCCAGTTCCGGTGTTTCTTCGGGATCGATACTGAATGAGATGATGGTGTAATCCTGTCCGGGCGACCATGCAAGATCGCTGACAACGTTGTAAACGGCATCCAGCACCAATCCGCATAATACCGGGCATTCATAATAGAGCGGATTCAACAGAACAGGTTTTCCATCTTCGATAAGCTCACCAATGCTAACTGAATCTCCTTCAGAATTGGCAAAACGGAGATTCAGAGGAATTTTTTCACCCAGTTTTTCATCCACGCCAATATCTTCTACAATGGCGGGTGCACCCTGGTTTACCTGAGCACTTGCAGCATCAAAGATGAAAAACACTGCAACTATCGATATGATTGTCAGAGTGTATTTCATATTTGTGTGTAATAAGAATCTAATCTTCAGCAATAATTGTAATAGCGCTGTCGATTGGTATTCGGTAAATTCCTTCGTCGGGATCAACGACCCCAAAAGACCCAAGTGTTGCCTGGTCTCTTTGTTGAATTTCCTGAATTTCGTAGAATTGGCTGTCGGCAGCCCGATCCTGGCCAAAGCCATCAGTGGTATAATCATGCACATAAATGATTGCAACAATAAAGAGCAAGACGGCTGCAACACCAAACACAGACCAAAAGGTTAAGCGTTTATAGTTTAGATTGTCGAATGAAGCACCGTATTCTACAGACCGTGTAAAATCTTCGGATGCATCCAGAGAAACCTCATCAGGATCTTTATCGTTCACATCTTTTTTATAATGCTGCATCCATTTTTTTATTTCGTTTTCGGGAAGATTGTACTCATCTGCCAGTTGCTTCACAGACTCATCTCCGCCACTCAGCGCTTTAAGAGCAATTGCTGCTTTTTCTTCGTCGGTAAATTGGGTTGGTTTTTTACTCATGGCAAGTGTTAATAAAAACTTTTATTGATGATAGCTTTTACCAAGCGATTCACCCAGTAAAGGATCGTTAACCGGAACAATATTGTGTTTTTTGAAACTCTGGAAAAATAATCCCATAAATATTCCTCCAAGTCCAATTAATGTTGCAAAATCGAGCCAACTAAGAGAAACACCACCGTGGCTGAATACCGGCATCACTATCCAGTGTAGTTCAATAATGTGCATTACAATAACCAAAACAGATGTGAAAACGAGTAGTTTATGATTATGTTTTGTATCTCTGTTGAGCAGTAAAATGAATGGAATTATAAAGCGTCCAAAAAGTAACATGTAAGTTACAAAGGCCCAGCTTCCTTCAAGCCGATGGTAAAACCACAGGGTTGCCTCCGGGATGTTTGCATAATAGATAAGCAAAAACTGGCTGAATGCGATGTAAGCATAAAAAACGGAAAAACCGAAAAACCATGCGCCAAGATCATAAATATGGGCTTTACCAATGGTGTTTTCAAGAATTCCATTGCGGTGCATCCAGAAAATGATGAGTATTAATACAGGAAACAGAGCCTGGAAACTCATGGCAAAGAAATAGACACCAAACATTGTTGAAAACCAGTGCGCATCGAGCGACATCAGCCAGTCAAAACTTGCAAAGGCTACGGTTAATGAGAATATTAGAATACCGGGTGCACTTAACTTTCTAAGCACATGTGTAAGCCCCCAGTCGTTAGTGCGGTCCATTTCAACAGATACTTTGTGAAGTCTGTAGCCAAGGTATCCCCAAATCGCAAAATATATAAACTGTCTAATCACGAAAAAGGGAATATTTAAATAGGGTACTTTACCCAGCATAATGGGGTCATCGGCAATATACTCGGTGTTAGTCCAGGAGTAGAGGCTGCTCATGCCTAACAGAACCGGAATCATAAAAACAGACCATATCCAGAGGTTTGAGATGAATGATTCAGGAATACGGCGGATTACGGTTCCCCAGGAAGATTTGGTGATATGATGCACCATAATCAAAATCATGGAAGCGAGAGCAATGCTTGTGAAGAAAGTGAAACTGGTGAGATATGAAAAGTAAAATTGTTCGCTGTTCAGAAAATACCCAACGAGACTGGCAATGAGCCCTGCGATACCAAAACCGTAGCAGGTTTTGGCTACATCCAGGTTTGTTGGGAATTGAACAGAATCTGTAATTTTTGGACTTGTTGAAGCCATAAAGTTTCTTTTTTATGCTTGAATTTATTCGTCTGCTAATGATTTAATAAACTCAACCAGAGATTGAATTTCACTTTCTGAAAGGTGCGCATAGGGTGGCATAACATTGTCATATCCCTCCGTAATTCTGGCACCAGGATCAACTATCGATTCGTATAAATACTCCTCATCAGCGATTGCTGAGGTTCCATCAACAAATGTAACTTCTGATTCGAAAAGGCCTGTAAATGTCGGGCCTACTCCAGGAGATCCGTCCAGTGAGTGGCATGCCTGGCATCCCTGCTGAACGATAAGGCGTTCACCCATCTCAGCCGACACTTCATCGTCGGCTGCCGCTGCACGTGCTGCGGCACGGGCTTCTTCACGTTCCTGTTCTACTCTGTATATTTCCTGAAGTTCGGCAATATCAACATCATACTGGTCCATCTCTTCTTCAGAAATATTCTGGCTGCGCTGCAGTGCGCGTAGGTAGGCAACAATAGCCCAGCGATCTTTTACATTAATTTGTGTGGCATACGATGGCATGGTTCTGATGCCATTTGCGATTGCTGAATAAAGTTCTCCATTGGGCATGTTGTAGCTGTCAGTGCGGTGGAATGTGGGTGCAGGCACATATCCGTATTCTCCGGTCATTATAATACCGCGGCCATCACCGGTGCCTCCATGGCACATTTGGCAGAAAATATCGTATCGGTCTTTGCCGCGATAAAGAAAATCGCGTGTTACGTCGAATGGTATTTCATCGATATAATTACCGTCTTCATCCAAACCTTCATAAAGTGCCAAATCGTGGCGCAGATTACCGCGGGCCACAGTACCTTCTACGGGCATTCGCATGGCCATGCCATCTTCAAAAAACGGATTTTCCTGCTGCGAATTAAACCGTTCCTGGAAATTCATATTGAAATGGTGACGCAGCGGTGGTTTGTCGGTGGTTTGGCCCCGGCAAGACATCAAGGCTACCGAGAGCAGAAGCAAAGCAGTGATATATGTTAAGCCAAGTTTCATAGTATTAAGAGAGCTTGAAAAATTTGGTTATGATGAGTTTATTCATCGAAAATCTTTTCTATGTTGGTTGCCCCGGCATCTTTGAGCAATGCTTGTACTTTATCGGTTTCAAATTGGGGGTCTTCCGATTCAATACAGACAAAAAAACCATCGTCGGTTGCTTTCTTGAAATTTTCCGAGTTGAACAGCGGATGGTTTAATCGCGGAAGCCCGTTCAGATAAAACATTCCGAAAACAGCTCCGAATGCTGCAAGTAGTACGGTTAATTCGAACAAAACGGGTATCCATGCCGGAATATTCATCAATGGTTTGCCGCTGATGTTCAGGGGATAATCAACAACCATCATATAGTAAATCATGGCAAAACCACCAATCAAACCAATGAGGCCGTGTCCGGATACAATCCAGCCAAGTTTGGATTTTCTCAGGTTCATGGCCTTGTCCATTCCGTGAACCGGAAAGGGGCTGAATGTATCGTAATTCTTAAAACCTTTGCTATTCATCAGTTTTGCAGCATCCAGCAATTCTTTGGGATTTCTGAATTCTGCGAGAATACCGTAAAGTTTGTTATCTGAAATTGATCTGTCCATTTTCAAACTTATTGATCAGTTATTTTGTAGGGTTCCGGCACTTCTACTTTCGGGGGTATATATTCTCCGGTTTTTTCATCGTAATTGTGCGGGTCGGCCTGCGGCATAACTCCCTTCAGCTCTGAAACAGCAACCATAGGAAGGAAGCGTAAAAAGAGCAGGAAGAAAGTAAAAAATAATCCAAATGTTCCTACATACGTAATAACATCCCAGATAGAGGCTGTGTAATAACCCCAGGATGATGGTAAAAAGTCAGTCGAGAGAGAAGTAACCACAATTACAAAACGCTCAAACCACATGCCGATATTCACCACAATAGAAATCACAAACGTAAAGGCCACATGCCTTCTGAGTTTTTTAAACCAGAATAGCTGTGGTGAGATTACATTGCAGGTAATCATTATCCAATAAGCCCAGGCATATGGGCCGGTCGCTCTGATTATAAAGATTGCTTTTTCGTATTCAACACCGCTGTACCAGGCAATGAAAAATTCCATGGCATAGGCAAAGCCAACCATTGAGCCGGTAACAAGAATAATGATGTTCATTTTTTCGATATGATCAACCGTCATAATATCTTCAAGGCCATAAATTTTACGACAAATAATCATGAGGGTGAGCACCATTGCAAATCCGGAAAAGACGGCGCCGGCCACAAAGTAGGGCGGGAAAATGGTGGTGTGCCAGCCGGGAATGATGGATACGGCAAAATCAAAAGAAACAATGGTGTGAACTGAAAGAACCAGGGGAGTGGCCAGCCCGGCAAGAATCATGTACGACTTTTCGTAGTTCCACCAGTGTCGGTTGCTTCCTCTCCACCCAAGGGCAAACGTTCCGTAAATCAGTTTGCCGAATTTGCTTTTTATCCGGTCTCTGATGGTGGCAAGATCGGGAATCAATCCTACATACCAGAAAAGGAATGAAACGGTGAAGTAGGTAGATACGGCAAAAACGTCCCACAACAAGGGGCTGTTAAAGTTTGGCCACATTGCCATTTGGTTTGGCAGTGGAAACATCCAGTAAACCACCCAGATACGGCCAACGTGAATGGCCGGAAAAATACCGGCACACATCACAGCAAAAATTGTCATGGCTTCGGCAAAACGGTTGATCGCTGTTCGCCAGCCCTGGCGAAACAAAAACAGAATGGCAGATATCAGCGTACCTGCGTGGCCAATTCCTACCCACCAAACAAAGTTGATGATGGCCCAGCCCCATCCAACCGGCTGATTTAATCCCCAGATTCCGGTTCCTTCCCAAAACAGATAGGCGATAGAAACCAACAGGACAAGCATTAAAATATTTGAGATACCAAAGGCAACATACCAGGCTTTCGGAGTGGGCCGCAGGTTAATATCGGTCACCATTTCGGTAATGTCCTTAAAATCGTGATTCCCCTTTACAAGAGCGGGCTCCGGAACGTATTCGTACGTTTTACTCATGTTAAATCAATTGCGATTATATGTGCTGTATTGAATTAAGCCAATTCAGGGTTTTTGTTCGTCAGCTTGGCAAGGTATGATGTTCTCGGCCGAACATTCATCTCCTCAAGCATTACATAATTTCTGTTGTTTCTTTTCTTTTTCGAAACTTCACTGTTTGCATCGGTCAGATCTCCAAAAGAGATGGCATTGGCCGGGCAAGCCTGCTGGCAGGCTGTTTTTACGACTCCATCTTCAGGTTTCCGCGATCCTGTGGCAATCTTCGATTTAATTTTTTCGCGATTTACACGCTGTACACAATAGGTGCATTTTTCCATAACACCGCGGAACCGGATGGTAACTTCCGGGTTCATAGCCATTTGAATGATCTCGGGATCGTCACCGGTGGTCAAATACTCTTTTGTATAGTTGAAGAAGTTGAACCTTCTGACTTTAAACGGACAGTTATTAGAGCAGTACCTGGTACCGATACATCGGTTGTAGGTCATCTGGTTGATACCGTCTTCACTGTGCGTAGTTGCAGAAACCGGGCAAACCTGCTCGCATGGGGCCAGTTCACAGTGCATACAGGGAACCGGCTGGTGGTAGGCTTTTGGATTTTCAGAATCGCCTTCATAATAGCGGTCAGTTCTGATCCAGTGCATGATGCGCCTTCGGCCAACTTCACGTTTTCCAATCACCGGAATGTTATTTTCAGCCTGGCAGGCTATGGTGCAAACACCGCAGCCAAAACAGGAATTCAGGTCAATCGTCATGCCCCACTGGGGTTGATGATCCGGCCCGTACTGTTCATTAAATAAGGAAATTGGGCCTCTTTCGTCCCCTTTTGCCAGGGCCTCTTTCATACCCGGCACTTCAAAGCCGTGAGTGTTTTCAAAACTGGCAAAATCAGGATTTTCGCGATACTCCTGAAGTGTTGCCGTTCTAATCATATCTCGCCCTTCGAGGCTGTGATGATCCTGGACACAGGCAATTTCATAAGAAGCTCCGGTCGCTTCAACATTTGCGGGCTGATAGATCATAGATTCACTGGTTCTGAGCGGATAGGTGTCTACACCTACTCCGTCAGCAACACGTCCCAAACCGCTGCGGCCATAGCCTGTAGTCAGAGTAATGGAATTATCAGCATGGCCGGGTACTATCCATGCGGCAATTTCAATGGTTTCGTTTCCGGCCGATATTCTCACTGTCGGAACATCGTTGTTTCTGAAACTTCGTTCTGGTGGAATACCCAATTGTTCTGCCGTTGCCGGACTCATCTGGGCTACATTATCCCAGGTAATTTTGGTCATCGGTTCGGGCAGCTCCTGCAGCCAGCTGTTATTGGTAAATCGCCCGTCAAAAACACGAGCATCGGGTTTGATGGCAATCTCAATGCCTGAAACGGCCTCTGCAGAGAGGGCAGGTTCTATGTTCGAAGCAAAATTACCCGCAAGTGCAACACTGACGGATTCAAAACCTGTTTCGGGAAGGATGCCGTCATGCAAAATTTGCTCCCATTGTCTGTCAAAATCAGTTGTGATGAATTCCTGCCAGGTTTCCTGCACCAGATCATATCCTGAGGCTTCTTCACCGCTCAGCAAAATTCCAAGCAATTCAATTTCGCTGACACCATCAAAAAGCGGCTGTATTTGAGGCTGAATGATAGAGCGTTCTCCGCTGTAAGCCAGCCCATCTCCCCAATATTCCAGATAATGAGCACGGTTCACGTGCCAGTCACACAAGCGTGATGTTTCATCCACATAATCAGAGAGATGAATTTTTGTATCGGCATTGCCCATAGCGTCTTCAAGGTTCAGATCGGAGGGTGCCGTATAGGCAACATTGGTTCCAACCAGAACAACCGTATCAAAAACACCGGCTTGCAGTTCGTTGATCGCATCAATAAATGCCTGATGCTCATCCCGGTTTTCACGGTATGGCAGGATATGATGGGTTACAGTAGTGCCGACATTTTCAAGTGCCAGATTGATGGCTGAAACAGCTGCATGAAGTTCCGCGGAATGTTCTGATCCCACACTTACAATTGAATTGCCACGATTGGCCAGCAACTCTTCGGCCAGTTTTTGCACCCATTCGTGTGTGCTGAATGAGTTGGTTACATTGTTGAAAGGCTCCAGTCCGGGTATCTCTTCAGACAGTCTGGCTGCCAGTGCGTAAGTAAATGGTGCAATTTCAGAAGTTTTCAGCCTCAGACGGTGGTCAGCGTATGAGCCGGTGTTCGTAAAGCTGTTTTCCACTGCATAAATTCTCGACATAGGATCATCAACAGAATCCACCTGTCGTTTTTCGGTGAGTTTTAACGAATTTTCCACACTGTTAATGTGCCCGTAGGGACTCATAAAATCATCATCAAGTGCGATGACCAGATCAGCCCGGTCGTAATGATTGACCGTTCGCAAACGCTGGCCGAAAGCGATTTGTGTGCCTTCGATTCGGTTATTTTCTGAAAACGGTTCGAATGTTACCCATTCGGCATTTGGATATTGATCTAAAATTTGTTGTTTGAGCCGGTGATAGGTAGGAGAGGAGGTGGCTTCATCAATAAAAAGAATGCGCCGGTTTTGATCTTCAAAGTGTTCGGCCGCAAAAGTGATAAAATCCTCTTTGGACACGTTCTGACCGTTAAAAACCGGGGATCGGGACCGGTCGGGATCGTACATACCCAGAACCGAGGCCTGATTATAAATGCTTGTGCGGCCCAGGCTGGCGGGGTGGTCTTGGTTCCCTTCAATTTTTGTAGGGCGCCCTTCATTATTGGTGATGAGCAGTCCGGTCAGCGTATCCTGAAACGGCATGCCGGTTGCATAAAAGAGAGGTTCTCCAATTATCATATCTTCCGGCTGCCTGGAATAGGGAAGAATTTTCTGAACCGGCTTTCGGCAGGAAGCAAATCCTGCAAGAGCAATAGATGCACCCATTACCCGCAGAAAACTTCTCCGGGAAACCTGGTCGGTCAGTTCCGTGGCATTTTCAGGGAATTCCCGTTCTTCAAACTTTTTATACTCTTTGTTTTGAGCGAGCTGATTTAAACTTTTCCAGTAAGTTGTTTGATTGGACTGATCACTCATTCTTTAAACTATTTGTATTAAAACTCGTTATTCCGTTGAGCAAATAATTAATAATGGCAACTCTGGCAATATGTTGGCGCATCAATATTGTGTTTGGCAACCAGCTCTCGCCCAAGCTCCAACTGATTTTCTGCCACGTAACCCATGGTGGTAATCTCATCGACAGGGCGCACATGTTTTTCCGGTTCACGATGGCAGTCAAGGCACCAACTCATACTAAGGGGTTCAGCCTGGTACACAACATCCATGCGGTCAACCCGGCCGTGGCACGATTCACATCCAACTCCAACATTTACATGTGCTGCATGGTTGAAATAGGCATAATCCGGCAACATATGAACGCGGATCCACTCAATCGGCTCGCCGGTATCCCAGCTTTCGCGCACCAATGCCAAATCTTCGCTGTCTGTTAATATCTGTGTATGGCAGTTCATGCAGGTTTGAGTGGCAGGGATATTGGCAATTTTTGATTCGGTTACCTGTGTATGACAGTATTGGCAATCGAGCCCCAGTTGCCCGGCATGTACAGTATGGCTAAACGGTATGGGCTGTTCAGGTGCATAGCCTACATCCAAAAATTCGGGTGAGAAAAAATACCAAACAGCAAATACGATTGCATTTAGAAAAATAATTGCACCGACAAGAATTCGACGCGGTGCTTCGTTCGTCCACTTTGGAAAAATCTGAGCCATAAATTCAGTTGATCGTTACCAGTTGTAAAACTTGTGCCAGTGCTGCCGGAAATTCAGCGCGAAAAAATATCATTTTAATTGAAATCTGCATAGCCGAAATGTCCCCAACAGTTATATTTAAAATAAATCTAAATAGCAGGACGTCCAGAATAGTCTGGGCGTTGTTAACGCCAATTAAGATAGGATAATGAGCATATAGTTGCTGAATATTTGAGGAATTTTTTTAGCGGTTAATATCATGCAGTTTGCGCAAATATTTAGATTTTTTAGTCTGTTTTAAAAAAGATTGTTAGATAGGGGTTTATCAAACAATTTTAAGATAAGGTGGTACAAATTAGTGCACTAAAACAGCCCTGCCAATCAAAATAATTATCCGCAATTTGACTGAATTCCAAGTAATTTTTCTGTTATTTTTGTGCGAGCTTTATGAAACGCAGTTCCACTGAATTCGGTTCGGATTCTGGCAGAAACAGAAATAAGTCAGCTAATTTCAATCACCAAAAATGACAGGATCGAGTATCTCATGAAGCCTGTGTGCCAAATTTGAGAGCAGTCCTGATGATTTTGGCAGAAAATAATAATCAATGAAAACAATGGATTCATCTTTACAAGAACAACTCACCGTAAGCTTTTTGAAAGAAATAAATGTTAAGAAAGCACTTGCAGCCATTTTGTTGATAAGCGGGGTGGCTTTTCTCTTTCTGATTTATCTGATCTATTTCCGCGAAACAGCCGAAGTAACCGATGCCTGGGTTTATCAGCTTCCGGCTCTGAATGCCTTTTTAAACAGTATTAGTACTGTCCTGATTATTGCCGGTTTTGTAGCTATCAAAAAAAAGAAATTTATTCTGCACATGCGGTTTATGCTTACCGCTTTTATCGCCTCCGCTCTCTTTTTAATCAGTTACCTGGTCTATCATCATTTTGTAGGCCATACTCCCTTTCCGGGTGAAGGATTCATCCGACCGGTCTATTTCACCATTTTGATCTCTCACATTATATTGTCTGCAACAGTGGTTCCGCTGGTTCTGACCAGCTACTATTTTGCATTTGCAGGTAAGTTTGCAACACACAGAAAGGTTTCGAAGTGGACGTTCCCTGTCTGGCTATATGTTTCGGTAACCGGTGTGATAATTTTCTTTATGCTGAATGCATATACATGAGGTACAGGGCTCAAGATAGCAGATGACAGGGTGATGAAAAAGCGATACATCTGTTCGAGGGGTTGAGGATTCCTCGTCTGTCGGCTGCATTTGACCGGCTGACGTTTTTTTATTTCATGGATTTTGTATTGGCAAATCGTGGCTGGGCCTGTGCCAGGGATTAACCGCAGTGTTTCGCTACGCGCCTGTCTGCCAACAAGGCAGGTACAAAAAATGACCACAGAGGAATTCGAAGAGGTTCAGATCGCAAGGTTAAGGACTTGCGCTCTGAACCCTGCTCCCTAAAACTTATAAAAACTGCTCGCCGGGCTGAGGTATAAGAACCTTGGTTTCGCTGTACTCTTCTGTAAATTTCTTGAATTCCTCGGGAGAGCCTGTTAATACCGGGAACGTGCCGTAATGTATGGGTACGGCTACTTTGGCACGTAACATTTCGCAGCACATGGCTGCTTCCTGCGGCCCCATTGTATAGTAATCGCCGATAGGTACAGCAATTACATGCGGTTCGTACAGTTCTCCGTAAAGTTCCAGATCACTGAAAATATTGGTGTCTCCGAGGTGGTAAAAGCAGATGTCATCTTCAAAGGAGATTACAATTCCCCCGGCCTCGCCGGCATATTCTCCGCCAAATGAAGAGCTGTGATTGGCACTGACCAGCGTCACTGAAAAATCATCAAAATGAATAGTGCCGCCTTTGTTAAATTCAATTCGCTGATCTTCGTTCAGGCCATGCTTTTTAAGCAGATTGGACAACTCTACCTGAGCCACCACCTTGCACCCGGTCTCTTTGGCAATATCGATCGTATCCCCCACGTGATCTTCATGTCCGTGCGTAAGTAAAATGTAATCCACATCGTCCGGTTTCTTTTGATTGTCGGGCGTATTGGGATTGCCTGACAAAAACGGGTCAATATAAATAACTTTTCCTGATGGTGATTCGAGCCGAAAGGCAGAATGGCCCATCCACCATGCTTTAATTTTAGTATCCATTTCTTGACTATAACTTTTGGTTAACGTTAGCTGATTCATTAAACTAACAAAAACGGCATAGTTTTCGTTGATCTGTCTGAGGGACAATCCGACCGATTGGATTTCTGTAATTATTTAAAAGCATAAGTGTTGCAAATCGGGCAGATAAAATGAATATTAATGATGCAGAATCTGTTATTCTTAAAAAGCAAACAATCAGATTTGCATTGAGTGAGAAAAAATAATTGAAAATTAAATAGAAAGTCCTATGGCCAATCGTATTAAACTGCATCCTGATATCCCCCACAAAAAAAGAGTTTTTGAGTTAACGGATGAGATTTTAAATGGTGCGGTGGCATTAATACCGACCGACAGCCAGTATGCCCTGGTTTGTGACTATAAAAACAAAAAAGGAATCGATCGAATCAGGCAAATTCGTCAGCTTGGCAAGAAAGATCATCTCACTGTGATGTGCAGAAGCCTGGAGCACGTTTCAACTTTTGCCCATCTGTCTGATGATAATTTTAAGTTGATTAAACGGCTGATTCCGGGCCCATACACATTCATTTTACCGGCTACACGGCAGGTTCCCCGTCTGTTAACGCATCCCAAGAAAAGAACAGTGGGCATTCGGGTACCCGATTACCCGATCTGCCTTGAACTTATCGGAGAGCTTGGCCGCCCATTACTTGCCAAAACAGCCATTCTGCCCGGCGTGGAAAATGGCCATCCGGCTGACGGAGACCGGACGTTATATCTGAGCCGGTTTGATAATATTGTAGATGTAACTGTAGATAACCAGCAGAAACTGAATTCGGAACAATCAACCATTCTGGATTTAACGACAGATCAACCCGAGCTTTTAAGGGAGGGGCTTGGCATGAACCGTCTGAATGAAGCTCTGGCACTGGAAGGCCTGAGCCTGAATACTCCCATAGAAGTTTAACAGAGCATATCCATGGGAATTTTTGATGGCCTGAAAAATGCATTTCAGCCGGACAGTCTGCATCAAAAGTGGACGATTCCGCAATCGGAAGAAGATTTAATTTATCTGTTCGAAGATGGTTCGGGCACTCACTTAATCTATAAACACAGTTTTGCCTGTGGTATCTGCCTGTTTTCAAAAAGGAGGCTTGAAGGAATGATGGACGATTCACCACAAATGTCGGGCTGGCACTTTATAGATGTTCGAAAACAGCGAGACCTCTCTGCATTTGTAGCCAACCGATCTGAGGTGCGCCATGAATCACCTCAGGCCATTTTGCTTCATAACGGAAGAGTTGTCTGGCACGGATCGCATTCGATGGTTCAACCGGAGGCAATTACTAAAGCGCTTCAGAATTTGGAATCTTCTGATTGAAAATCCGTTCAAACTGTTCAGTGTAGTCCGGCTCAATCACACCGTTTTCTGTAATGATGGCTGTAATATAATCATGTGGGGTAACATCAAATGCGGGGTTATACACATTTAGTTTCTCGGGTGCTGCCTGGTGTCCGTTAAATCCGGTTACTTCTGAAGGGTCTCTCTCTTCAATGTCAATCTGATCTCCCGTATCCAGATTCATATCTATTGTGGAGTAGGGGGCGGCAATATAAAAGGGGATGTTGTGCGCCCTGGCCAGAACGGCAAGATTGTATGTGCCAATTTTATTGGCTGTATCTCCGTTTTTGGCTATCCGGTCGGCACCGGTTATTATCAGATCTACCTTATTTTGCTGCATCAAAAAAGCAGCTGCCGAGTCAATATTCAACGTAAACGGAATTCCGGCTTTATCCAGTTCCCAGGTAGTGAGCCGGGAACCCTGCAGCATCGGGCGTGTTTCATCAACCCAAACCATTTTTACTTTTCCATCCTGATGAGCATGCAAAATCACAGAAAAAGCTG
The DNA here is from genome assembly GCA_007127745.1 of Balneolaceae bacterium. Lineage (GTDB taxonomy): Bacteria > Bacteroidota > Rhodothermia > Balneolales > Balneolaceae > Rhodohalobacter. The sequence goes on along the minus strand of SKYV01000147.1, from coordinate 2,643 downwards.
TTCCGTATTTTGCTGTGGCCAGCCCGCCTGTGTTGCAGTGTGTTAAAATAGAGGCATTGCCGGGCACACGTTCGGCACCGTGCCGCCCGATGGATTTGCACATCCGTTCATCTTCTTCATGAATGGTGATTGCTGTTTGCAGGGCGATTTCTTTGAGTTCGGATACGGGTTTTTCTTTTTGAGAATAGATGGTTTGAAGAACACGCTTCAAAGCCCATGAAAGATTGACAGCAGTTGGCCGGGAGCTGTTCAGATATTCTGCTATTCGCTGGCTTTCAGAGTAAAAAGTTCCAAATCCGGTTTCGTGAAGATCGTTGATTCCGAGATGCAGACCGTAAGCACCCGCAATGCCAATGGCCGGAGCGCCACGAATCCTCATATTTTTGATGGCATCCCAAACCTGGCCAACAGAAGTTAACTGAGAATATACTTCCCGGTCGGGTAAAAAAGTTTGATCGATAATCTGCAGGTTACCGTCTTGCCAGGTAATGGATTGAAATTCGGGTTTTTCAGGCATTTGTAGATTGTTTGGAATGAAAATTTGCTGAAGCCGGAACATTTGTGGCCTTCAATGATTCCGGTAACGGCCTTTAAGCTCTGAAAATACAAAGTTGCGTAGTAAACATCAGCATGCGAGGGGATTACCTAAGGAAAAGCCTGATCAAGTTTTAAGAGCCTGCCCTATTATTTTATCAGGACTCCGCTCTTTACCGGTTATGTTATTAATAGATATAATGTAACAGTAGTAAAAAAGGAAAGAATTAAACTTTGAAAAAAGTGATAAAAAATTTTCCCTAACCGAAAAAAAGAGATGAGGTGACTGTTATGATTATTAAGAAAAACGTAGGATACATGGAATCGATACTACGGGTAATTTTGGGGACTTTTATTGTGGCATTAGGAATTTATTTTGACAGCTACTGGGGATTTATTGGCTTGATCCCGGTATTTTCGGGTGCAGTTTCATTTTGTCCTGTCTACAGATACATGAACATATCCACACTAAACCCAAATCTTGAGAGAGAGAACTGAGAGAATTCAAAAGGAAATAGAGAGAAAATATTTGAAATAAACATACAGTAAATAAGAAAGTTTAGAGTGAACAATAACAAGAGTTGAGAAGAAGGGGGTCGAAAGATCCCCTTTTTTATTGGAAATCAGGCTATTCAGACAGTGTGCACCGAATTCAGGCCATTCTTCTTTTATCTGGCATTATTGGGCTTGTAAGACAAATAAAAAATGCATTTCTTATCACGTGCTTTTTATTAAATACAGATTGTTTGTGTTATGAAATGGATTGGAAAATCCCGTAAAGAAAACAGTTTTGATGCCATTGTAATTGGTTCGGGTATCAGCGGCGGCTGGGCTGCAAAAGAGTTGTGTGAGCGCGGCCTTAAAACTCTTGTTTTAGAAAGAGGTCGACCGGTAAAACACCGAGAAGATTATCCAACGGCAACCAAACACCCGTGGGAGTTTGCCTATAGAGAAAGCCTGCCTCATGATAAGAGGAATAGAAATCCCATTGTTTCCCGATGCTATGCTTACGACGATACCACAAAACACTTTTTTGTGAAGGATGAAGAGCACCCCTACATACAGGAAAAACCGTTCGACTGGATTCGCGGCTACCAGGAGGGTGGTAAATCGCTGATTTGGGCCCGGCAGGGACAGCGGTGGAGCCGTTACGATTTTGAAGGTCCGGCCAGAGACGGCTACGGAATTGAATGGCCATTTACTTACGATGAACTGGCGCCCTGGTACAGAAAAGTAGAAAATTTTGTTGGATGGTCGGGAAATAAAGACGGGCTCGATCACCTGCCGGATGGAGATTTTCTGCCTCCTTTTGAGATGAACTGTGTGGAAAAACATATCAAAGAAAAAATTGAATCTCATTACAATAACCGCCATGTTCTGCACGGGCGCTGTGCCCATTTAACCGAACTTCGCCAGATTCACCTTGAACAGAACCGGGGGTTATGCCTGGCCAGGTATTTGTGCTACAGGGGATGTCCGTATGGTGCATATTTCAGTTCTAATTCATCCACGCTTCCATGGGCAGAGCGCACCGGCAATCTCACTAAACGCACCCATGCCGTGGCCGAGTCCATTATCTACGATGAAGAAAAAGGCAAAGCAACCGGCGTGCGGGTTGTGGATGCCAACACCAAAGAGGTAACCGAATATTATGCACGCATTATTTTTGTGAATGCAGCATGCCTGAACTCCAACCTGATTTTGCTGAACAGCAAATCGAACCGGTTTCCCGACGGCCTTGGAAACGATAATGGATTGCTGGGCCGGTATATAGCTTTTCACAACTACCGGGGTGCAGTTACCGCCACTGTCGACGGATATGAAGACAAATATTATTACGGCAAAAGGCCTACTCAGCCCATCATGCCGCCTTTCAGAAATGTGTATAGGCAAGATTCCGATACCGATTTTCAGGGTAAATATCTGGTTGCATTCGGAGCAGCACGACAGGACTGGCAGCGCGGAGTGCGGTCAGAAAAAATTGGAGCTGATTTGAAAGAAGAGGTTTCAAAACCGGGAACATGGGTTGTTTCGATGATGATGCAGGGCGAAACGGTACCGCGCTATGAAAATCACGTCCGCCTGAGTGAAGACAAAACCGATCCGTGG
>SKYV01000097.1 GCA_007127745.1 Balneolaceae bacterium | reverse complement strand
TGTAATGACTCCAATGCGAACCAGTTCCAAAAAAGCCCGTGCGGTAGCGTCCACATCGGCGGCTGCGTTATGGGCTTCCTCAAACCCAACCTGAAACAGTTTATCATGGAGTTCAGCCAGTGTTGGCCATTTGTACCGGCCCCGTCCTCCCGGAATGGCACAAAACTCGGTGGATTTATCTTTGGTGTCGATGTGAATTTTTTCCGATAACGGGTTAATCCTGCCCATCCGAAGATACTCCGATCCCATGATGTTGAGATCGAACTCCAGGTTATGGCCAATCACAAAGGTGCACTTTTCCAGATCCTCACTGAAGGCATCCATCACCTCTTCAAGCGGAATTCCCTCCCTGTTTGCCCTTTCCGTGGAAATACCGTGCACTTTTTCGGAGTTGAACGGAATGGTGAACCCGTCCGGTTTTACGATATGATCCCCGCTCGAGATCAGCTTACCCGTTTCGTCATGTATTTGCCAGGCGAGCTGAACACATCGCGGCCAGTTGTCGAAATCAGTCAGCGGTGCTGAATAATTCTGCGGAAGGCCGGTGGTTTCTGTATCGAAAATCAGGTACATGAAGCGAGTCTTGATTTAGTGAGTTAAGGAGGTTTGAACTGAGTGAAATATACTAAGCTGATCAAGAAAAGAAGAATTAGAATTTGGCTAATTCTTGTCAGCAACCGGGACACTTGAACTGACAAATGCAAAACCATAAATAAGATGGCACAAGCTACACGGGACAGGCGGACGCTTGTGCCATTTCGGCTTTAGCATATACAGGCTGTAATAAGGCACAAACGAGACGTTTGCGCCATTTCGGGCTGTTTGCGCCATTTCGAATCCACACTATTGCTCCTCTCCCTCGCTCTGCGCCGTTGCGCCTCCGCGTGTACTCTCCCTCAGCGCCGCTGCCGCTTTGCGTGCCTCCTCCAAATACCATTTCCAGTTCTCCTCAATAATATCCGTGGAAGCGAAGAAATTATCGTTATGTCCGCCTCTCAATTCAACAAATCGCTTAGGCTCATCCAATAAATCATACAAATATTCCCCATGATGGAAACCTATAATTTCGTCCTGCGGACTGTGCATCACCATCACCGGTAATCCCTCAAGCTGACGAAGATATTCATCCGTTGGAAAATTGTATTTTGCCAGCCATGCCGGTACAAACGGGTACACATCACGCACCATCGCTTTCAGGTTTTTGAAGGCAGAGTCGAGCACCAGCCCGCCCAAATTAAACCGGGCAGCCGCATATGCAGCCACGGCACCACCCAGCGACCGGCCATACATGATGATCTGCTGTTCGGAATATCCAAGATCGTTTTTCAGAGTTTCAACAACCGCTTCAATATCTCTGTAAAGACCTTTTTCCGAGGGGCGCCCATCGCTCTGGCCATATCCCCGGTAATCGTACATCAAAACGGACACACCGCAATTTAACAGTGTTTCTGCGATGGGAATCCTTCCACTGATATTACCTGCATTTCCGTGAGATAAAACTACAACTTGATCTGACTCCTCATTCGGAAAATACCAGCTATGAAGCCGGACCCCATCCTCCGTTTCAATCCAGACATCCTGTGCCGTCAGCCCCATATTTTGAGGCGTCTGCATCATCCGGGGCGAAGGCATAAATAACAACTGATTTTGAAAAAGATACATCAGCCCGAGAATGATCAGATAACCGCCTGCCAGTGCCAGTAATATGGTGCCCATAGATTTAAGTTTGTTCATAAACTCTAATTCTCATTCTTATATCACACCGGTTAAGCGATTGACCTGAATAAAATCCATTCCGCTTCTATGATAAACTCAGCCGGCTGTTTTGGAATAAAATTTCTGCAGAATATGGTGCTCACTCCCTTCCGGTTTTAAAATGCTCTGTTTCAGTGAGAAGTACCGGATACCGGTTTGTAAACCGGCCATCTCCTCTCCCAAAAGTTGATCAATCTGCCGGTCACTTCCAACTCCGGATTTACGCCTTCCCACCGTAATATGCGGAATAAATTTTTTCCGGACGGGTTTTTTACTGAAATGCTTCAGCCTTTTTGATATATCGTTTTGCAGCAACAACAGCTCATTGTTTTTTTTCACCCCATACCACAAAATTTTCGGATTTTTTTGATTTGGGAAAACACCCAATCCATCAATTTCCATTTCAAACGGGCTGAAGGAAATCTGTTTAAGTTCACCGGTAATTTCGTTCATCTCATTTTTTGAACAATCACCCAAAAAAAACAGGGTGAGATGAATTTGTTCAACCTTTGTTTTTTTCCAGCCCGGCAACTCCGGCAACCGTTCATGCAGCTTACTACAAATGTTTTTCGCGAAATCTATGGATACAAACAACCTCATCGTTTCACATAAAAATTATGCGGTTCCGCCTTTTCAGTGCTGCCTTTTTCTATCAGATCAATATTTTTTACTCGTGCTGAGTATGGCCCATTCCAGAGCCGTTCAATCAACTCTTCAACATCATTGGGGTGGCCGCTTAACATCGTCTCCACAGAGCCATCGGGCATGTTTTTCACCCATCCGTTTACATTCAGCTCCTCTGCATTTTTTCGGGTAAAATATCTGTAACCCACACCCTGTACTCGTCCGGTTATTTTCAGATGTTTCCGTATCTTGTCGTTTTGCATAAAAACTCTGGTTTTTTAAAAAGCCTTAGAAACGCTGCGCTAAACTGCAATGCGAATCGTTTTTTATGAATCCAAATATTCTATAGATTTCATGGATAACAAAACGTACTAACCATATGACTCTGACACAACTCTCTTACATCATTGCGGTTGACAAATACCGGCATTTTGCAACAGCCGCAGAAAAAAGCTATGTCACACAGCCCACGCTCAGCATGCAAATTCATAAACTTGAAGAAGAACTGGGAGTGAAAGTTTTTGACCGTACAAAGTCACCGGTTATACCAACCGAAGTGGGAGAGAAAATTATTGAACAGGCAAAAATTATCCTGAAAGAGTCGAAGCAGTTGTCGGATATTGCCAATTTCAAAGAAACTGAACTACGCGGCACATTTAAAGTAGGTGTAATTCCTACCATCGCCCCTTATCTGATGCCCATGTTTTTGCGAAGCTTTGTGAAAGCGCACCCCCTTGTGGAACTGGTTTTTGAAGAACTGCTGACCAAGGAAATTTTGGAAAAACTGGGTAGTGATCAGCTTGATGCAGCCATCATCGCGACGCCTGCCGATCAAAGCTATATTTACACGGAAGATCTCTATGTAGAACCTTTTGTGGCCTATTTATCTGCCACTCATCCACTTATTGAAAAAGAGAAACTGACTGTTAATGATCTCGACAGAACCAATATCTGGCTGCTGAACGAAGGCCACTGTTTTCGTGACCAGGCCGTAAAACTCTGCAAGGAAAATGAAAAGAAGAACCGTGCTGCCATTGAATTTAAAAGCGGCAACCTTGAAACATTAAAAAAACTGGTGGAACAAAATTTTGGAATGACCCTGCTGCCCTGGACTGCCGTGCAGGAATTTAACGGCAAATGCGCCAATGCCGTCATCAAATCGTTTGAACATCCCGAACCATCACGAAAAGTGCGCCTGGTCTATGGCAGAAAACATCTGAAACAAACCATCATCAAAGAGTTCAAACAATCGATTTGCAATGCCATCCCTGATGTTTTGAAATCATCAGAAAAGAAGGTTTTAATCGAATAGCAGAATCAAAATCTGTTTACTCCCTGACTGCCCATGATACTGCAACCCGCGATCCTTTTTTCATGAAAATTACAAATCAAAACGAGTAATCCGGCTGACCTGCACCGAACTATTTTATGGAAAATTTCTCCGCACAATGGTTTACCGCATATTACATTTCACTGGGGGCGCTCCTGCTTAGCTACGGAGCTTACTTATTATTCAAGACCGAATCGATCAGGGAATATCTGCTCGACGTTTCAGAAAATAAAACTCCACCACCTGCCTGGAGAAAAGTTTTGAAATACCTGCTTCTGTTTACCATTCCGGGATTTATCCTCTCTTTTTTCCCTTTTTCTTGGATTGAACTGCTTTTTATGATCTGGAGTTTTTTCATCATTTTTATGGCAGGCCAGTTGTTGGTAATGTGGCCACAAACCTCAAAAGCCATTGAAGAATCGGCCAACGAACTGAAGAAAAAGATTCGCTACGTTGCAGCCAACATGATTACCATCGGGCTGATTCTCTTTATGCTTTGCTATCTGCTGATTGAGCGTACCCAGCCTGCCTGATGAGCCGGACAGGTTCACCAATGTACAACGGGCAGCTTGCCCGTTACTCAGAAATTCAAATTCAACCACAATTCTTCCCAACGAACATTCATGCCGGATACTCCAATCCACAACCAATTCCCAAATCATTCAACGTCTTTCCAAGCCGGAAAAGCTCTCCGGCGTACAATGTGGTCTGCCCGTTACTCAACAACCATACAAAAGCAGCGACTTTTAAGTTGACCAGCAGCCCAAATCTTCATATCTAATCAACATTATCTCACCATTCAAAAACTTTCCTGGCCGGACAGGCTGTCCGGCGTACATAATGAATATTCAAAAAGCCGGTTATCACGGCCTGTTTTTCCCGGATTTAAAAATCGCCCTGGATGGTTACCATCCTGAAGCGGAATTAATATTTGTCAGCCACGCTCATGCTGATCATATGCCCCGAAATTCTTCTGCCAAAGCGGTTGCCACACAACCCACAATCGAACTGATGAAACTCCGCGGGTTCAGGGGGCAATCACAACCGGCTGAATTTGTCAAACCGGTGGAAACAGCCCGCTGCAAGATTACCTTATACCCGGCCGGACACATCCTCGGTTCAGCCATGGTTTTTATTGAATCTGATTTTGGAACGCTGCTCTACACCGGTGATTACAGAACCCCGCCATCACCCGCATCCGAAGGCTTCGCTGCTCCGGAACGTGTTGATTATTTAATCACGGAAGCCACCTTCAGCCTGCCCCTGTACAAATGGAAACCGCTTCATGAACTGGCTGACATGATCCGGACATTTGCACAAACTGCACTTAAAGAGGAATTCACCCCGGTTTTTTTAGGATACAATCTTGGCAAAGCCCAGGAAATTATGCATATACTGGCACCTCTTGGCCATCCCATGATGATACACGGCGCCGGGTATAAACTGTGCTCTGTTTATGAAAAATTTGGTTATGATCTGGGCAACTATTCAAAATACGACCGAAGCCACTGTGAGGGCAATATTCTGATTACTCCAACATCGGCCCTTTCCAACGGATTTGCATCCAATGTTTCAAAAAAAAGAATCGCTTATTGTTCCGGCTGGGCTGCGCTCGAATCGCGTCAATCCCGGTTTGTTGTCGATAAACTGATACCGCTGTCAGATCATCTCGATTTTTTTGAACTGATTGATTTCTGCAAACGCCTTTCCCCGAAAAAAATCTTCATCACTCACACCCCCAATCCCGATGTTATTTTGCACTATTTAAATGAAGCAGGCCTCACCGCTAATTTCTTGAATGTTGAAGCTCAACCCGAAGTTTAGCTGTCATGCCGTTAACTTTCCGCACATATTGCAAAATGCTTCAGAACATCCGGGAAACCAGAAGCACAAATGCTAAAATTGAGACGTTTTCGCACTGCCTCCAACAATTTGAAGAAATCCGTGAACTGAAACTGGCTGCACAATTTGTCGGGGAAGGGGCCTTTGAAGAGATTTCCGGAAAACGGGCGTCCGTCGGTAGCCGAACGAGCGGCATGGCTGCAGCAAGGTTTTGTGAAATCGATTACGATCACGTTTTTAAACCCTGCCGGACGGCCGCAGGAAGTAGCTCCGAAGCCATCGAAAAACTGATGACAAATATCCCGGCTGCCGTCAAAAAACGAAATCCGGGTAGCTTCAGCCTGATTGACGTTCAAAAAATTTTTGAAAACCTCAGAGCCGCAAAAACCCGTGCTGATAAAGAAGAACTTCTACACGAGGCCTGGGAAAAAATGACCCCCGTTGAAATCAAATATTTTATCCGTATGCTGGGGCAGGGTTCACTTCGGATTGGCTTTGAAAACCGCAGTGTGATATCCGCCATTGCCAGTGCATTCGGGCAGGATCACGAAGAAGTCCGGTATGCTCACATGATCACCGGAAGCATCGGCAAAACAACCCTTCTCGCCAAACAGAACAGACTCGATGAAGCGAAATTCCGGATGTTCCACCCAATATCGTTTATGCTTGCCTCACCGATTGAAAGCCGATCGATTGATAATCCGGATGAATATATTGCGGAAGAAAAATTTGATGGAATGCGAGCCCAGGTTCACATAAACGGTGAATCTGTCCAAATTTTTTCACGGGATTTGAATGATATTTCCCGTTCATTCCCGGAAATCATCGATTTTTTCAGGCACAAAAACATGCCGCCTACAGTTTTAGACGGAGAAATTTGTGTGTACAAAAACAATACGATTCTTCCTTTTCAGCTTCTCCAAAAACGTATGGGGCTCAAGAAACCCGGGAAAAAAGTTTTACAGGAGTACCCGGTTTTGTTTATCGCCTATGATCTTCTTTTCTCCGGAAGCAAACCCGTCTTTGGTTTTACCTTATTACAGCGTCGTGAATTGCTGGCAAATATTGCGGGAAAATACAGTCTTGCTATGACCAATCAGTACAAAATTTCGGATGAAGCTGATATCAAAAGACTATTTGAAAGAGCACTGAAACACGGCAACGAAGGCCTGATGCTGAAACGAAAAACAAGTCGCTACGAATACGGTCAGCGCCGAAAGTCGTGGCTTAAAGTAAAAAAGCCCGGTGGTTCATTTGACACAGTGGTGATGTATGCTCACGCCGGCAGCGGTAAGCGCGGAGGACTGTATTCCGATTTTACCCTTGGCATTTCCGTGAAAGATGATGAACGCTACGAGGAAGAATTTATCCCGATCGGAAAGGCGTACAGCGGCTATACGGATGATGAACTACAAAAACTGAACACCCGGATCCGTGATCTTACTGTAGAACGTTACGGACCGACCCTTGGCCTGCTTCCCAAACTGGTGGTTGAAATTGAATTTGATGATGTGCAGGTAAACAGACGCACGAAGGCCGGATACACACTTCGGCTGCCAAGATTCCGGTCTATCCGGTGGGATTTGGGGACGAATGATGTGAATACTCTCCGTGATGTGGAAGAGTACTATCAAAACAAACTGCAGCAAGAACGTTTGCCGCAGGATCAAAATCCTTCTTTTACTTTTCATTGAATAATTTAAAAGGCACAAACGGGATCTTCGATAGGCTCAGCACAGGCTGTTTGCGCCATACCTTTCATTACTTTTTCTCACTTTTTAAAAGATAGAAATATCGCAAACATCCCGTTTGTGCTAATCCCTTATTCTTTCATATATAATGGCGCAAACTCTCGTTTATGCCCATAAAAACACCTGTTTTAGCGCATAAGCCTGATGACGGTTAAAACCCCAATCCTGAAATGGCTGAAATGGCGCAAACGTCTCGTTTGTGCCCTTGGGATTTTGCCATATCCTTTTTTAGGTATCTATTAACACACAAAATAGTTGACACATTTGTGTTTCACCGACACTTTGCTCTCCCGTTTGCACCAATCCTACAAT
>SKYV01000123.1 GCA_007127745.1 Balneolaceae bacterium | reverse complement strand
GCTTCTTCAAACATATCCTCCCGGAAAAAGTGCATGATGAAGTCATCCCTGCCCGCGAAGAAGCTGACTAAATGACCGTTCTTATGGGCTCCATTTAGCTTGAAACCCAGGCTTTCATAAAATTTTTGTGTTCGTCTAACGTCTGCAACAGGAAGGTTTGCCCATACCATGCGATTTCGGATAAATGGTTCTGTTTTGCTCATTTTGTAGCTAATTTTGTGGTTATAGGTTATTTTTTTGATAGAATACCTGACAGATTTTAAAAACCTGTCAGGTCTATCCATCAAAGGCTTTTTGTATTGCCGCAAAATCCAGCTTCTTCATCGGCAGGAATGATTGAGTGACTCTATCTACTTGCTCAGGTGTGCCCTTGATAATCATTTCGTTTAGTACTCTTGGCACGATCTGCCAGGAAACACCAAACTTGTCTTTGATCCAGCCGCACTGTTCGGCTTCGGGAACGGCAGAGAGCTTATCCCAGAATTTGTCAATTTCTTCCTGGGAGTCGCAGTTCACCATCAGTGAGATCGCTTCATTAAACCCAAATTGATGGTCGTGCGCACTTTCCATGATCATGAATGTCTGGTTCCCAATCCTGAACTGTGCGTGTTTTACATTTCCTTCTTCATCCGGTGCTTCATCGCTGCCAAAATGTAAAATGCCATCAACGCCGGAATTTGGGAAAATGTCAGTGTAATGGTTGATCGCTTCTTCAGCCTGCCCGTACACGTCGCCGGTAAACATGAGACAGGGTGTGATGGACTGACCGCCGGTATCTTTTTTATTACCCAGTGATATTTGCCACGTGAGGCCGAAGCGGTCCTGCAGCCAGCCGTATCGTTCACTCCATGGATATTTGTCTAATGGCATCATCACTTCTCCTCCTTCCGCCAGCTCATTCCAAATCCGGTTTATTTCTTCGGCTGGTTCAATCTGTACAAAAAAGGATACGGATGGGTTGATTGTAAACATCGGGCCGGCTGAAATTGCCATAAAGGAGTGGCCCAGCAGTTCAAACGTAACTGAATCCACATCTCCGGAGGGAGTGTCGTGCAGCGTGGCGATACTCTCTATTTTTGAATTTCCTGCCTGCGCCGAGGCTCCGGCAGACAGGTTGCCGAAAGTGGACACATAAAAGTCAGCGGCTTCTTTCGCCTGCGTGTCAAACCATAAGTGTGGGACTATATTTTGCATTTTTTCAGGGTTTGGGGTTCAGGGACAACAAAAGACCTGACAGGTTTATGAAACCTGTCAGGTCTGATCAACTATTTACTTCGAAAATATGTTTTATGTTTTTTTTTCAGTTTCTCCATGGCAGTGGTTAATGTGCTCCGCTCCATTTTTAATGCATTCTTTTCCAGGAAGTCCAGTAATCGTTTTTCATCCTGCTTGCCGGTGTGACGCAGCCAGGTACCGATCGCTTTCTGAACATATTCATGCTTATCATCCAGCAACATTTCAGCAATTTTATATGTGTTACTCAGTTCACCTTTTTTGATAAACCAGGCGGTACTTACGATTGCGGTTCTTCTTTCCCAGGGGTTATCCGATTGTGCCAGTTTGTATAAAATATCCCGTGGCTTGTCGTAATCGTACAGATAGCTTCCAATCACCCGCGGGGCGGCGCGGTCTACGAAATCCCAGTTATTGATCCTGTCGTGGCGGTCGAGGTAGAGATTAAACCGTTCTTTCCGGTACTCTTTTGATGCGCTTTTTGGCCGAACCTGGAAATCCATCATACTTACTGCTCCCATCCGGGCTTCGTAATAGGGGCTGTCAAGTAACTTTTCAATCTCGTAAAGCGGCATATCACTGCTGAACTTCTTCGCCAGGTCGAACGTGTATTTCATCCGAACACCGATCACACGGTTATCCGGATCATCATTTTTGAAATATCGTTGAATTTTTTCCCTTTCGGCATCTGACTGGAATGTTATTAAATGATCCAAAAAATTTTGTGCGGTTTGTTTCGCCATACAAATGTTGTTAATAAATCGGATAAAGTGCGATCAAAAATTGCCTGAGCACTCTGCATATCAATTTGAAATAAAATATTGAAGGATGTATCATTAGCTAATTCAATGGTTTATAGAAAGTTAACCGAATATTTTTAAATTGAAAGGGGAGTTTACGACAACCTGTCGGGTTGATTGCGTCACCTTAAAAATCACTGAACCTATGAAACATGTATCTATTCTCATTCCCAAAGGCCATACAAGCATGGTCAATATCGCCGGAACTCACCAGATTCTGAATCAGGTGAATGGATTTGTTAACGGATCGGGCGGTGAACCTGTTTTCGATGTTGAGCTTGTGGGGCTGGAATATGAAACCAAACAGGACACCGGGCTTTTTACGGTAAATCCCGGCCGGCTTATTAACGAAGTTTCCGAAACCGGAATGATTATTATCCCGGCCATTCATGGCGATCAGCAAAAAGCCATTGAGAGAAACCGGGAGTTCATTCCCTGGATTATTCAGCAGTATGAAAACGGAGCGGAGCTGGTCAGTTTTTGCATCGGGGCCTATCTGCTGGCGGCAACCGGCCTGCTGAAAGGCAACAAGTGCGCAACTCACTGGGCTCATGCCGATGACTTCAGAAATATGTTTCCCGATGTGGATCTGGTTGACGACCGGATAATGACGGCTGAAGACGGCATTTATACAAGCGGCGGCGCCTACTCATACCTGAACCTGATTTTGTACCTGATAGAAAAGTATGCGGGAAGGCAGGCGGCCATCACAGCATCAAAAACTTTTATGATTGATATTGATCGCGAGAGCCAGTCTCCGTTCATCATTTTTGAAGGGCAGAAAGATCACGGAGATGAGCTGGTTTCTGAAGCCCAGCAGATTATTGAAGACAATTACCGAGACAAAATTGAGATCGATGAACTTGCATCACGTCTGGCATTAAGCCGGAGAACATTTGAGAGGCGATTCAAAAAATCAACCGCCAATACAGTGTATCAATATATTCAGAGGGTGAAAGTGGAGGCCGCTAAAAAAAGACTGGAGAGTGGAAGTGCAACCGTTTCTGAAGTGATGTATGAAGTGGGCTATTCCGACAACAAGGCGTTTCGTAAAGTGTTTAAAAAAATAACCGGAATTACGCCTGTGGAATATCGGAAAAAGTTTAATACGTCCTTGCCGGTTTAATTGCGGGGCAGGTACCAATGACACAAGCGGATACGTTCGGCTCTGCTCAGTACAGGCTGTTTGCGCCAGGATGAACTTTCAGAAAGAGTCAGAATTTGGCACAAACGAGACGTTTGCGCCATTTCGAGTTGGGAAATCATCTGTCTGTCACCGGTAGTAAAGATTCGTCAGCCCAAGGATGCACTTGCAGAGATAATGGGACGTTTGCGCCATTTTTAGAATCAAGATTCGTCAGCCCGGGAATGCATTGTGCAGACGAGATTTTGGGATTAAAAATCAGGTCATAAGCAGTACGGGGCTGTGGACTGCTTCGAGGATTCGTTCAAGATTGGTGTTTTTTGTATAACGAACCGTTTTAGGAAGTACAAGCAATCCGCCCTTCAAACGGTTCAGCAGAAAGAGAAATTTTCCGATGTTTGGTTCTTTGAGTGTCAGAATTTCAAGATCGAGAGTAGCATAAGAAAGCAACTGATCGAGCTCTTTTTCCGCGTCAGCTTCGTTGGGGGTTCCGTATGTCAGATCAATAATCACCAGCTTGTTCTGGTTTTTTTTGGCCAGAACGGCTGCCAGATTTACGCCGGTTTTACTTTGGCTTGTACCGTCGTACACTGCCACTATTTTATCTTTAAGTTCGATGCCTTCCTGAAGAATCAATACCGGTTTATCCAGCTCCTGAATAACAGCACGAGCTGTACTGCCCAGTTTCCCGGTTTTATAGAAAGAGCGTCCAATTCGCCCAATGGTAATCAGATCGGCCTCTTTTGCCGCTTCAAAAACTTTTTCTTTCACCCCGCCCTGAACCGATTTCCAGGAGTGGGGAAGCTGAAATTCCTCCGAAATCTGTTCAAAATGGTCTTTGATCTGCTTTTCAAGTTTTTGAATCTGTTCTTTGATAGAATCTTGGGCAATCGGAGTGATCTCGCCCGTTACCTCGTTAATTTCAAAAGCTGTGGGCAGCCGGCTGATACGAAGCCACTGTGCATCATGCACGAACAATCCGCACAAATTGGCTTCGAGTAATTTGGCAATCAGGGCCGCAGACTCAAGTGCAGCGCGGCTGTGGCGCGAACTGTCGAGCGCAACGAGAATATCAGAAAAAGTAACGGTTTCTTTTTTGTCTGACATCATTTGCCTTCTCCGTTTTTCGGTGTTGCAAAAGCACGTCGGTTTTCTGCGAAATTTTCCAGTTGTCGGGTTACCTTGTGGTTCACGGTTCCTTCCTCATACAATCCGTTTTCATCGGCTTCGCCCATTTGTAGGCCGGTTAAGAGTTCCATGCCTTCATCGATGGTTTCCACAGAGTAGATATGGAATTGACCTTCGTTCACGGCTTCAACCACATCATTCCGAAGCATCAGGTTTTTTTCATTTGCCCGGGGTATCAGTACGCCCTGTTCCCCGGTTAACCCTTGATGTTTACAAATATCAAAAAATCCTTCAATCTTTTCGTTGACTCCGCCAATGGGCTGAACTTTACCGTGTTGATTTACAGAGCCGGTTACACTGATGGATTGTATGAGCGGAATTTTACCAATTGCAGACAGCAGTGCATACAATTCGGCACATGATGCACTATCGCCGTCGATATTGGAGTACGACTGTTCAAACACAATACTTGCCGATAGAGAAAGCGGGCTGTTTACTGCATAGCGTTCACCCAAAAATCCTTTCAAAATAAGAACGCCTTTGGAGTGAATCGGGCCGCTCATATCCACTTCCCTCTCGATATCCACAATTTCTCCCTTGCCGAGCTGTACACGGGCCGTAATCCGGTTGGGGCGTCCGAACATCAAATGCCCGGCACCGGTTACCGACAGCCCGTTAATCTGGCCGATACTTTCTCCTTCCGTATCAATAAAAATGAAACTTCGGTTGATAGATTCCTGAACTTTATCCCGGAGTCGTGCCGACCGGAAAATCATGTGGTCGATGGCTTTTTCTACATCATCCTGCTGTACGGTCTCGTGTTGATTTTTTTCGGCCCAGTGGTTTGATTCAATCAGCAAATCAGTAATCTCATCCGTTTTGGTGGAAAGTTTATGACTGTCACCGGCCATACGTGCACTCTCTTCAATCAGGCGCGCTACCGCTTTTTTGTGGAATTGCTTTAGCTTGTGTTTTTCTATTAAACCTGCAAGAAGTTTTGCATAAAGGGATTGATTTTTCTCACTCCGGTCGATTTCATCTTCAAAATCGGCTTCTACTTTAAAAAGGGTTTTAAAGTCGGGCTCAAGTTCGCACAACAGATAATAGAGGATGCGTTCGCCGAGCAGTACCACTTTGGCATTCAGCTCCACCGGTTCCGGTTCGAGTGATACAGTGCTGATAATGCTGTATGAGTCGCCCGGGGATTCTATTTTAAGCTCGCCCGATTTCAGAGCCCGTTTCAGGCTTTCCCAGGCAAAGGGTTCAAGCAAAACCTGCCGGACATCCAAAATCAAATATCCACCGTTGGCTTTGTGAAATGCTCCCGGTTTGATGAGATTAAAATTGGTGGTAAGGGCTCCCATTCTGGATTGATACTCAATGCGCCCAACCAGATTTTTATAATTGGGATTATCTTCATAAATAACAGGCGCCCCTTTTGTTTTGCTGTGATCAACCATTACGTTTACCTTATAGCGATCGAGGATGGGATTCTGTGACGGATCTGCCGCTTCATCCGGCTGCTGATTGCCGCCCATTACTTGTGCAAAAGGGTGCGATTGCCCCTGTCCGCCCTGGGGAGCCATGATTTTCTGAACATTTTCAACAATATCAATTTCTACCTGATCGAAGAATGCCTGTACATTTTCCAGATCGGAAAATTTTTCTCTGATTTTGTTCATCAGCTCTTTGATGGCATTTTTTGCCACTGTTCGGTCGAGGTTTTTCTGCTCTTCCCGAATCCTCCGCTGATTGGACGGCATTTTCTGGATAATTTTCTGAAGCTCTTCCTGAAGCTTTTGGGTATCTTCTTTTAGATTTTGGCGTTCTTCTTCAGACAAATTATGCACCTGTTTTTCGTCCATCAGGTCGCCGTCTTTCATCGGGGCAAACGAGAAGCCGGCCGGTGTGCGGATCAGGGCAAGATCTTTTTCCTGGGCTTTTTTCTGAAGTTCTTCGAACGTGTGATCCTGTTCCTGCTGGATGTTATTTTTTAACGCCTGTTTCCGATTTTGATACTCTTCGCTTTCAAAAGAAGATGTCAATGCCGGCACGAGTTCCTCAACCAGCTTTTCCATCTGTTTTTTCAGCTCCATTCCCCGTCCGGCAGGCAGCAGCAGAAGATCCGGTTTGTAATGGTTCTGAAAATTGTAGGTGTAACAAATGTCGTCAGGGGTTTTTTGCTGTCGGGCTTTTTTTAAAAGAAAATCACGTATATGATCCAGCTTGTTGGTTTCGTTTGGGCCAAGTGCAAAAATGTTGAAACCGTGGTTTTGAATATCCACACCCAGATCGAGTGAAGAAGTTAGCCGTTTCTGACCGATCGAAATCCTTTTTTCCGAAATATCTTTGGTGGTTTCAAAATCGAATTGACCGGCATTGCAGGTAAATCTCAATTCTTCTGGTTTTAGTATTTTCACAATTCTCCGATTTTTTGATTAGTTCTCTTTAGCCCTGTTATACTATAATGATATGCCACGGTTTACAGTTCCAAAAACAAAGCCTTGTTGCCTCTTTTTGCAACTTATAAAAAAGTTAAATCGGGGTAAAGAGTTCGTTCTTAAACATCGTTAGATTCGGATTCTTTTTTGATGTTGATTAGCCGTTTCAGTGAACCGGGAAGACGGGACCGGTGTGAACCTGCCCAATAAACCTGGCCGCAGCCGCCGCATTTCGAAAAGTTCTCGTAATGCTTTTTGGTAAGCGGCTCCAGTTGATCCAAAATCTCTTCCTTTTGAACGTTCCGAAGCAATCCATTACAGTTTATACATCGGGAGTAGGGCTTAATTTTGTCAAACAGGTCAAATCGGCTCAGTACTTCTTTCAGTTGAATCTGTGCGTTATCGGAGCGAGGCAGGTATCCCAGGGTAACTACTTTGTGCATCAGCAGTTTGCGGTCGCGTGTAATGAGTATCCGTTTTTCCTGAAGCATTTGTTCAATCAGGCTGGTATCATCAGCATTGTTGCTGTAGGAGGTATCAAAACCGGCCAGCCGCAGGTAACGGGCAAGTTTGCCAAGGTTCACGTCCGCTAAAAAACGGGGTTGATTCAATTCACGGGGCTGAAGAAAATCATCAGAATAATTCTGAAAACTGTGAAAAAAAGGATATACGCTTACACGCTCTCCGCCTTCGATCAAGTGGCCAAAATTCACAGGTTTGCTGTTCACGATAATCAGGTCTGCTTCGGTATGCGGCACGCCGCAGCTTTCTATCAAATCTTTTACGGAGGTCGGTTCGGGCAGTGTGCGTTTCAGCTTTCCCTGATTGTGATTTGGATAGAGCAGTGTTTTTAAATCACCGTAAAACCGAAG
>SKYV01000197.1 GCA_007127745.1 Balneolaceae bacterium | reverse complement strand
TGAACAGGGGAACGATCTCGCTGCAGGCACACGACCCGAACAGCCGCATCTATTTCCGCGATCTCTATATCCGCACCTGGCCGGATTAAGGCTGCGGCCAATCATAAAATCATTTCTTCAATAAAACGGCATGATGATAAAAACATCGTGCCGTTTTTGGTTAATCCAACCGGGGGGTGCTACGTTGAATAGCGAAAAAAGAAAAATTTCAATCTATTTGGCAATTGAAATAAGAACAGGAATCAAATCGGAATATGTTCTCTTTTCATTAGCGGCAAGTTCGACAGGCTCCGAGGGGAACAATTGGAATTAACACTTCAGAACCCATTAAAAAATGTGCATATTGAACGATATACCTGGAATTAATAACGGCGGTGCACTCATAAACCTATGAACATCTCTCTTTTTATCACCTGTTTTAACGATACGCTTTACCCCGAAACCGGGAAGGCAGTGGTGTCTATTCTTGAAAGGTTGGGGCATACGGTTCACTTCCCGATGGAACAGACCTGCTGCGGACAGATGCATTATAACACCGGTTACCATGAAGAAATTATCCCGCTGGTTGAGCGGTTTGCCGATCAGTTCGAAAATGCGGAGGCGGTGGTGAGTCCGTCGGCTTCTTGTGTTGGGATGATCCATGAATTCTACCCGAAACTGGCAGCACTCAGCGGTAGTAAAGTTCTGCAGGATCGGATTGATGCCTTGATTCCGAAAGTCCATGAATTCACCATGTTTTTGGTGAATGAACTGAAGGTTGAGGATGTGGGTGCTTACTATCCGCACCGGGTCACCTATCACTCCACCTGCCACTCTCTGCGGTCCCTCAAAATAGGAGACGCCCCCCATCGCCTGCTTCGAAATGTGAAGGGGATCGAACTGGTTGATTTACCCGGAGCACTTGAATGCTGTGGTTTTGGGGGTACTTTCGCTTTGAAAAATGCAGACACCTCGGCCGCCATGCTGGGAGATAAAATTCGCCACATCAAAGAAACCGGGGCTGAAGTTTGCACATCAGCCGACAACTCCTGCCTGATGCACATCGGCGGGGCACTGAACCGGCAGCGAAGCGGTGTAAAAACCGTCCACATGGCTGAAATTCTCAATACCACAGAAGAGGGGGCACAGGTATGAAAAAAGGTTCACAGCCAACATTTGAGGAAACAGCCGGCAGGTACATCGAAAATGCCCAGTTGCGGTGGAATATTGGCCATGCCACGAGAACCATCCGCGATAAACGGCAGCTTGTGGTGCAGGAGCTGGATGACTGGGAGGAGCTGCGAGAGGCCGGACGGCAGATCAAACAAAAGGTGATGAACAGTCTTGACAGGTATCTGCTGCAGCTCGAAAAATCGGTCATCAAAGCCGGCGGAGTGGTGCACTGGGCCACAGATGCGGAAGATGCAAACCGGATCATCACAAAACTGATCAAAGAAAAAAAGGAGACGGATGTGGTGAAGGTAAAGTCCATCACCACGGATGAGATCCGGCTGAACCGAGCATTGGAAAACGAAGGCATCCATGCGCTGGAAACCGACCTGGCTGAACTGATTGTGCAGCTTGCAGGGGATGAGCCTTCTCATATTCTGGTGCCTGCCATTCACAAAAACCGGGCGGAGATCAGAGAGCTGTTCAAAGACAAACTGAACCTGAAGGAGCTGAGCGATGAACCGGCCGACCTGGCCGAAGCGGCAAGGCTCTACCTCAGAAAAAACTTTTTGAAAGCAAATGTGGGAATCAGCGGTGGGAATTTTGCAATTGCCGAAACGGGGACGGTGGCTGTTGTGGAGTCAGAAGGAAACGGACGCATGTGCACAACACTGCCCGAAGCGCTGATTACGGTACTTGGCATCGAAAAAATTGTGCCGGAGTGGAAAGATCTTGAAGTGTTTATGCAACTGCTTCCGCGATCATCTACTGCCGAGCGGATGAATCCTTACAACACGTTTTGGACAGGAATCACCGAAGGAGACGGCCCGCAGGAATTTCACCTGGTTCTGCTGGATAATGGACGAACCAATGTCTTGGCTGATGAAACCGGGCGACAAACTCTTCATTGTATCCGCTGTAGTGCCTGTCTGAATGTGTGTCCGGTGTATGAGCGAACGGGCGGTCATGCCTACCACTCGGTGTATCCCGGCCCGATCGGCGCTATTTTAACCCCCCAACTGCGGGGGCTGGATGATAAATCTGCCGCATCGCTTCCTTATGCATCGTCGCTCTGTGGAGCTTGTTACGAGGTGTGTCCGGTAAAAATCAATATTCCGGAGGTGCTGCTGCATTTGCGAAACAGAGTGGTGCTTCATCGGAAAAAAGAGGGTGGATTCAGGCAAAAAACAGATCCGGTGCACCTGGCCATGAAATTTCTGGCGAGAGCATTTGCCAAAAAGAGCCGGTACGAGCGTCTGCAGAAAATGGGCAGGACTGCACAGTGGTTTTACGAAAAAGACGGGGCCATTTCAAACCTGCCCGGTGAACTCTCCAAATGGACATCCATTCGAGATGTAAAACCCGTTCCCGACAAAACATTCAGAGAGTGGTGGAGGGAGCGGTAATGAGCAATTCCAGAGATCAAATATTGATGCGAATTAAACAGGCACTTGGTGACAGAACGGATGATTCTGACGATAAAATTGTGCGAGAGTATAATCAAAAAAGCAATCTGTCAGCAGAAGAAATAACCGGCCTGTTTGAAGAGCGGGTGAATGAATACAGAGCTGTGACCAAACGGATTACTGAGGATGAATTGCCTGGTGAACTTCAGAAGCTTTGTGAAGATGCCGGTGTGAAAACAATGGTGTTGCCGACGGGAATCAATGAGAGCTGGCTGAGTGATCTTTCAGAGCCTGTTACTCTGCTGAGGGATCAACCTGATCGGCTATCCAAACAGGAATTGAACGAATGTGATGCCGTGCTGACCGGGTGCTTTTTGGGGGTGGCTCAAACCGGCACCATTATTTTAAATGCCGGGCCGGGTCAGGGGCGCAGAGTTCTCACACTTCTTCCCGATTTTCATATTTGTGTGATCAGGCAAAATCAAATTGTGAGAATGTTGCCTGAAGCAATCCGGAAGCTGGATCAAACTGTTTCAGAATCGGGTGCGCCTGTGACGTTTATTTCCGGGCCTTCGGCCACATCAGACATTGAACTGAACCGGGTTGAAGGGGTTCATGGACCAAGAAATCTGCATGTTTTCATAATTAATTAATGTGCCACGATTTCGATTTATTTTAAATAACGGGCTGTAGAATAATCACTCATAAACCGTTTAACTGATTTTTGGAAAATCGGTATTGTATTGGCTCCGTTGGGATAAATATTCTGTACAATTTGGCCAAACTTTATATTTTAGAAGGACAGTCTAAAATCAGGCTGGTTTGAAATGTACCCGCTGGACAGCTTTCTACATTAGTATGGAAGAGCAGTTTTTCAGCTACGGTCTGTCGGGTAACTTTTAAAAAAAATTTGTTTACCTAAACAAAAACAAAATATTAACAGATACCCTTATGAAGAAAGTAACCAGACGCAAATTTATTCAAACAAGTTTGATCGGTGCTGCCGGCTTGTCGATGTTCCCGCTGATGAAAGGATGCGCCCCTCCGCCGAATGATGTCATCCGGATTGGCTTTGTCGGCCTTGGGCGACAGGCAATTTCACTGATGAATGGTTTTCATCAGGATCCTGGAGTGAAAATTGTAGCCGGAGCTGATGTATATGGCCGTAAACGTGAGCGTTTCGAAATGCTGGTAAGTCAGCACCAGGAGGAAGCCGAACAGCCGGTAGAAATTGCCACCACTGAAGATTATGAAGACCTTCTTGCCAATGACGATATCGATGTGGTTGTGATTGTTACACCCGACCACTGGCATGCACTCCAAACCATTGAGGCCTGCCGTGCCGGAAAAGATATCTATCTGGAAAAACCGGTAACGTTTACGATCCGGGAAGGCATTGAAGTGATTGATGCCGTACGGAGTAACAATATTATTCTTGGAGTTGGATCGCAGCAACGGTCTGATCCGTATTTTCAGCATGCTGTACAATTGGTGCAGAACGGGCGGCTTGGTGATCTCAGGAAAGTAAATGCCTGGGTAGGACCACCCCCGACAGCCTACGATCTTGAAGAAGAGGATGTGCCGGCAGATCTGAACTGGGACAAATGGCTCGGGCCCAATCCTTTTGTGCATTATAACAACGAGCTTAACCCTCCAATTTCACTCGATCCGCGCCAGGATGAAGAGTTTTGGGGCGGATGGCGCTGGTACAAAGAAACCGGCGGCGGTTTTATGACCGACTGGGGCGCTCACAATTTTGATATTGCACAGTGGGCACTCGGTAAAGACGACAGCGGCCCGGTAGAAATAATTCCGGCCGGACATAATGGCAACGACTATGTGAATTTTGTCTATGATGATGGTCTGGTTATGGCCAACGAACCATTCACCGAAGATGAAAATTTCGGCCTCAGGTTTGAAGGCGAAGATGCCTGGATTGAAGTACACCGCGGTATTTTCCGTGCCTCCGAGGATGAACTAATGCCGCCAGAAACAGAAAGTCCGAATGAGGAGGAAAATGATAATGAAGAATATGAAACGGCTTCTCCGCACCTGGCAAATTTCCTTGATTCGGTAAGAAATCGCAGAGACCCGATAGCTCCGATTGAAGTAGGCCATAGAAGTAATTCGGTGGGTGTCCTGGGCAATATTGCCACATTCGTGGATCGTCCGGTTCGCTGGAATCCCGAGGAGCAGCGATTTGTCGATGACCCCGAAGCGGATGAATATCTGCACCGTGAATATCGAAACGGATACAGCTTGTGATGTCTAATCGAAAAACAGATCAATAAAAAATAAGGCGGGAGCTTTCCAGAGTTTATGAACGGGAAGCTCCCTTTTTTATATCAGCTTTTCTCATTATGTAACTAACTTTTAAAAAAATCAGAGCCAATGAAATTAAATCGAAGAGAATTTCTTAAAAAGTCATCATTATCAGCCGCAGGAATTGGGATGTTTTCCATTTTGCCATCTTCTGTTTGGGGTGCAAAAGTGGCTCCGAGCGACCGCATTCATGTGGCATTAATCGGATGCCGTAATCATGGATTCCACATTCTCAGGCAGCATCTGAATCAGGACGATGCCGTTTGTACAGCCCTCTGTGATGTGGATGAAAATATTCTGAATGACAGGGCAGGCGAAGTTTCGGATGAGTTTGGGCAGGAACCCCGGCTTTACACCGATTTCCGGCGAATGCTCGAGCAGGATGATATTGATGCTGTGATCATCGGTACGCCGGATCACTGGCACTGCCTGAATTTTGTGTATGCTCTGCAGGCGGGCAAAGATATTTTTGTAGAAAAGCCGCTCGCAAATACCATCGGCGAGTGTAAAATTATGCTTGATGCCGCAAGCCGCTACAATCAGGTGGTGCAGGTTGGCCAGCAGCAGCGCAGCAACCTTGCTTTTCTGGAGACAGTAGATCTTGTAAAACAGGGAGTCATCGGAAGCCTCAGAAAAGTAAATATCTGGGCGAATTTTAATTACGGAATTGGTGCAACCCCTGCTGAAGACGGTCCGGTGCCCGAAGGAGTGGACTACGATATGTGGCTGGGCCCGGCCCCGGAACGTCCGTTCAACAGGGCGCGTTTTCACGGTTCATGGCGCCATTTCTGGGATTATGGAAGCGGACTTTTTTCTGACTGGGGGGTGCACCTGCTCGATATGGCCCTTTGGCCGGAAGATCTTCTCGACGGCCCCAAAACCGTTCTCACCTATGCCGGCGATACCTCGGGCCGAACTGGAATGCGGGAAACGTTTGATACGATGAATGTGGTGTATCCCAAAGAGAATTATGTAATTAATTACGACATGACGGCCGGTGTGCAGGAAGGCCCCTGGGATAAACCGTACGGAATTGCATTTGTGGGGGATGACGGCACAATCGTGGTAAATCGCAACGGCTACGATCTTTATCCTGAATATGACCACAGCGAGGGACGCCACAGAGCTGAATCCCGGACATTGAGCGGTTTAAGTGATGCCCACGAACCCCATGTACGAAATTTCCTCGACTGCATCAAAACAAGAGAAACACCGGTTTGCACACCCAAAATGGGATATGCTGCCGCTGTTCACGCACATATTCCCAATATTGCTGGGCGTGTGGGAGTCAATCATCTCGAGTGGGATGATGAAAACCTGCGATTTACCAACAGTGATGCTGCCAATGAACTGATCACACCTGAATACAGAGCACCCTGGAGGCTGCCGGAAATTTAATAGAATAGTTATCACGATATTGATTTCTTTTCTTAAATAAGTGATTGTTATTATTTCTGTAATGAATTTTGACAAGTGAAAATTATTGTTAATTGGCCTCAAATCGGCCTTGAATTGGTTGACGGGAACAGGGTGTTTTCAGCAACGCTGTGGCAGCATTTGTTACCGGCCATATACGGTGATTACTGTCTGTGAGTGTAATGGACCATTCAAATGGTGCCGCGTTGATGAAAAGCCCGCCGTCAAGCAATTCACTGCCTTGATTTTTTGATACTTTTGTATCAAGACAAAAGTATGAAGACAATCGTAAAGGGAATGACTTGAAAAATGGAATAACTCTTAAAATTTAACAGACTTTCATTTAAAAACTGAATAGATCATGAATAGAAAAGAAAGTTTACAAACCATGGGCCTGGCTGCTGCAGCCATGATGTTTCCCGGTCTTGGTGGCTCAAAACCGGTAAAACCTGCAAGTGATTTCAGATATTGCCTGAATACCAGCACAATCAGCGGACAGCAGCTTGGGCTGAGAAGAAATATTGAAATTACAGCAGAAGCGGGATACGACAGTATTGAAATCTGGGTGAGGGAAATTCAGGAGTATGTTGATGACGGAAATTCCCTGTCCGATCTTTCACGCCTGATTCGTGATTCCGGCCTCGAGGTGGCCAATGCCATCGGGTTTGCTCCCTGGCTATCAGATGATGAAGAAACCAGCCGGAAAGGTTTTGAGCAGATGAGAGAAGAGATGGAGATGCTGGCAGCCATCGGATGCACACGAATTGCGGCGGCACCTGCAGGAGATTTCAACAACCCCAAAATTGACCTGCTGAAAGCCGGTGAAAAATACAGGCGCCTTCTTGATCTGGGGCGCGAAACCGGGGTCATGCCACAGCTGGAATTTTGGGGGCCGTCCCCGGTTCTGTATCACATGGGGCAGGTAATGATGGCGGGTGCTGCTGCGGACGATCCCGATGTGCGCCTTCTGCCGGATGTGTATCACATGTTCCGGGGCGGCTCGGGGTTTAACGGCCTCAAAATGTTGCAGGGGAATACGATTGAGGTTTTCCATATCAACGATTATCCCGGAGATGTGCCGAGAGAAGAACAGACCGATGCCCACCGAATTTATCCGGGCGACGGAGCAGCCCCGATGCAGGAGATTTTTGACGATCTGAAAGCGATAGGCGGCGTAAAACATCTCTCCCTTGAGCTATTCAACCGGACATATTGGGAGCAGGATGCCCTTGAAGTGGCCCGAATGGGGCTGGCGAAAATGAAACAGTTTGGTTGAGATATTTCAATCTATGTAAACCGGACATCCTGTTTGTAGTACGCCGGTCAGCTTGTCCGGCCGGAAGGCCCCCTGAAATTGGCAAGGCTTGAATAAGGGGAAGTGATTCTTGGAATTGGCCGGTTGAAGAGTATTTTTATTTTGCTGA
>SKYV01000213.1 GCA_007127745.1 Balneolaceae bacterium | reverse complement strand
TAACACCTCGCCAATACACGATTCTGAAATTGGATTGGGATCGCTTGGCATCAGCACAAATCCCTCACCTATTCCCCAGCTTCGATTAGGCCTGGTTGACTGGACATCCATACCTCTCACAAAGGATATTATTCAAATTCGAGGGTATGTATCACACGGATGGCTGGGAAGCAGGCGATATACCGATGACCTTCTTTTACATGAAAAAGTTGGGCATGTTCGCTTTGGAGGAAAGCTTCCGTTGAACCTCTACGCCGGAATTGCCCATTATGTGAAATGGGGAGGCGATCATCCTGAATTTGGCAATATCCCAACCCGATTTTCTGATTTTAAAGATGTATTTCTTGCCTACCCCGGAGATGAACAAACCCCGGGACCTTTTCAGACCTATGTACTCGGAGACCATCTGGGTGCATGGGATTTTGGCTTTTTTCTCAATATCGGTGAAACCAGCTTTACTGTCTACAGGCAATTCCCACTCGAATCGCGAGACAATTTGAAGCTGAAAAGCCTGCAGGATGCACTGACGGGAATTTCGGTTACGCTGCCGGACAATTTCAGACTGCCGGTCAAACGAATAGTGTACGAGCACTTGTACACAAAATATCAGGATGGCCCGCGGCGGCCAAACATCGGCGGTGATCCGGACAGAGATCTCTATCGCGGGAATGAGAATTATTACAATCACGGCGTGTACAGAAGCGGCTGGGTGTACAATCACCGAACCATCGGCAATCCGCTTTTCATCCCCTCAGCGGAAAACCTGGGAGTAATTAACAACCGGATTGTAGCTCACCATGCAGGAGTTGTCTCTGAGTATGAAGGTATTCAATTATCTGCCAAGGCAACCTATAGCAGAAATTACGGAAAATATTGCGACAACCGGGTACCCAATCTTGGTGATGAAGAGCTGTTTGGTTATAGCTGCGAACTGGATGACCTGGGTGACGCCATTCATACAATTGGCGGTCATTCAGTAAATCAATGGTCTTTTTTGACAAGTGCCGAAATACCCTTACATCTTTTGAATGAATATAAAACAGTTTTGTTGCTTGAAGTTGCTTATGACAACGGAGGACTTGTTGGAAATCAAATAGGGGCGTTGCTTGGATTGCGCTGGATGCCTTGAATAAAATCACAGAATATGCCATAAAACCAACCCCAGTTTTGGCTGAAAAGTCACTCATTACTTTGGCAATGAATGGCAATGATGGTATATTCAAACGAAATAATTTACATCAAAAATAAATCAAACAAACCTGTTACATGAGTGTATTAGTTGGAAAAGAGACCCGGTTAATCGTACAAGGTTTTACCGGAAGTGAGGGCAGTTTTCATGCAGAACAAATGATGCAGTACGGCACAAATATTGTTGGTGGTGTAACCCCGGGCAAAGGTGGTCAAATCCATCTCGACAAACCCGTTTTCAATACAGTAGCCGATGCTGTTGCAGAAGAAGGAGCCAATACATCCATCATTTTTGTTCCTCCTGCATTTGCTGCTGATGCCATTATGGAATCAGCCGTATCCGGGATTAAAGTAATTATTTGTATAACCGAGGGAATTCCCGTTCAGGATATGGTGAAGGCTCATCAGGTGTGCAAAAATCATGGTGCCACCCTTGTTGGCCCCAACTGCCCCGGAGTGATTACACCGGGCGAAGCCAAAGTGGGAATTATGCCTGCCATGATTTTTACACCCGGTTCTGTTGGTGTTGTTTCACGTTCCGGAACGCTGACTTATGAAGCCGTAGATCAGCTGACAAAAGCAGGACTGGGACAAAGTACTGCCGTTGGAATTGGAGGAGACCCTGTTATCGGCACGACTCACACCGATGCAGTCAGGCTTTTTAATGACGATCCGGACACTGAAGCAATTGTTCTGATCGGGGAAATTGGCGGCTCTGCTGAAGAAGAAGCGGCTGCTTACATCAAAGAGAATGTTCAGAAACCGGTAGTTGCATTTATTGCAGGCAGTACAGCTCCTCCCGGTCGGCGAATGGGCCATGCCGGAGCAATCATTTCTGGTGGGCAGGGCACTGCAAAAGATAAGAAAGATGCACTCCAAAAAGCCGGTGTTACGGTTGC
This sequence comes from Balneolaceae bacterium, assembly GCA_007127745.1. Lineage (GTDB taxonomy): Bacteria > Bacteroidota > Rhodothermia > Balneolales > Balneolaceae > Rhodohalobacter. Next base: position 5,631 of record SKYV01000213.1, on the reverse strand, counting down.
AGAAAGTCCTGCAGAAATTGGAGTTACACTAAAGAATTTGCTTTAACGCATCTCGGTAAAAAAATGCCGTCGGAGCCATAACAGGTGATCCGACGGCTTATTTTTTAGATACTGTATCCGTCCGGAATTACTGTTCCTTTCTGAATAATGACAATTCCATCGACGACGGTATGTTTTTCGTATTCCCCATCTTCAAGGTGATTGCCGCCTGTAATTCTCACATCATTACCGATCCGTACATTTTTGTCGATAATGGCATTGCTGATAAAGCACCTTTCACCGATACCCATAAGCGGCAGGTTATCCGATTTGTTGTTGAAATCGTCCTGAGTGGCAAAATGATCATTTCCCATCACGATGGATGATTCGATGGTTGTGCCTTTTCCGATCCTGGCTCGTATACCAATTACAGCTTGTTCAATTCTGCTGGCTTCAATGATACAGCCTTCAGCAATCAGAACCCGTTCAAGATTGGTCCCCGTTAGTTTGGATGCGGGAAGATATCTTGCCCGTGTGTAAATAATCTGCTCATTATCATACAGGTTAAATTCCGGCAGGGTACTGGCCAATTCCAGGTTCGCCTCAAAAAACGAACTGATCGTTCCTATATCGGTCCAATAACCATCAAAAGAATAACTTGAAACTTTGATGCCTTCCTCAATGGCTTTCGGAATGATTTCCTTGCCAAAGTCAGTGGCTTCCGGATTTTCTTCAAACAGCCTGAGCAAAACATCACGGTTAAAAACATAAATACCCATTGAGGCGAGGTAAACTCGTCCTTTTTCCTTCATATGGGGAGAGGTTTCCGATGCCCATTTATCCAGTTCTTCAGCAGGCGGTTTTTCAACAAAACTCTCAATTTTACCTGATTCGTCAGTTTTCATAATTCCAAATTCTGTTGCTTCTTTTCCTGTAACCGGAATCGTTGCTACAGTCAGATCCGCATTATCCTCTTTATGAACACGGAGCATTTTTCGATAATCCATTTGATAGAGCTGGTCGCCGGATAGAATAAGAACATGATCGAAATCAAAATTGGACAGATGGTGCAGCGATTGACGTACTGCATCGGCCGTGCCCTGAAACCAATTTGTACTTTTGGGTGTCTGCTCGGCAGCTAAAATATCAACAAACCCTTTTGAGAACAGATCGAATGTGTAGGTATTTTTGATGTGCCTGTTTAAAGAAGCAGAGTTGAACTGTGTAAGTACAAATATTTTTCGGATCCATGAATTTAAACAATTAGAAATTGGAATATCCACCAGGCGATATTTACCTGCAATGGGAACAGCAGGTTTACTGCGATCACGGGTTAATGGATCAAGTCGGGTTCCGCGTCCGCCCCCAAGTATTATAGCAATTGTTTCGTCGTGCATGTTAAACTCCTGTTTATTTCATTGATGTATATAGGTTAATGTAATTTTTTGCAGCTTTAGTCCATGAAAAGTCGAGAGACATTATGTACCTTCTTGTTCTATTAAACAAGTTTTTCTTGAAAAACAATTCCACTCCTCTCTCCACTGCATCCACTGCTTCGGGCACATCAAAATCTTTAAAAACCAATCCATATCCATTTTCTTCACCTATATCAATTACCGTATCGGCCAGTCCACCTGTTTTTCGCACTACCGGGATGGTTCCGTACCGCATGGAATAGAGTTGGTTCAATCCACAGGGTTCCACCCGCGAGGGCATCAGCAGATAATCACTTCCGGCATAAATCAGATGTGCAAGTTTTTCGTTGTACTCCAGCCTTGAGTCAAAATAACCGGTATGTGAACCGGTAAGTTCTTCGAAAACAGAATGCAGATAAGGTTCTCCGGTGCCCAATACCAGAAAATTGGCATCAATATTTTCATCACTGCATTTTTTAATCAGATCAGGCAACAAATCAGCTCCTTTTTCTCTCACCAGCCGCCCGATAAAGGAGAATAGCGGAAGATCGGGGCTGAGATTAAACTGATCACACAATAATTCTTTATTTTTAGTTTTACCTACTTTATAATTTCTGAGAGAGTAATTTTCGGTCAGAAAGCTATCGGTTTCCGGATTCCAAACCTCCGTATCAATTCCATTTAGAATGCCCAGAGATTTATCCTTCTCCTGACGCAGAAGCACTTCAAGACCGTGGCAAAATTCCTGTAGTTCATTCAAATACCCTTCAGAAACAGTTGTAACCCGCCAGGCGGTTTTAATACCCGTAGCAAGTGCATTCAGTGATCCGTCCCATTTTAACAGGCCCGAATTGTACACATTAAATTCCGGGAGCAAAGTAGCACTCTGTAAATCGTACCGCCCCTGATATTCGCCATTATGGATTGTTAACGCAGTTGGAATACTTTTCAGTGATTCATACTTGTAACTTTGAGTCATCAGAAACGGTATCAGTGCGGTGTGATGGTCGTGGCAGTGGATGATATCCGGTCTTTGTTCGATTGAAGAAATCCAGTCGAGAGTTGCAATTTGAAAACTGAAAAACCGCTCTTTTTCATCCCAATAAGCATAACCCGACCATGGGTCCAGATAAACCCCCGGGCGATCAAATCTTCCCGGTATGTCAATCAGATAAAGATCAAACCCAAGATCCGGTTTTTTTAAAATACTGACCCTGTATAAAAATGAAGAATTCCCGAACGGTGCCTGCCCTTCATGTATCAATTCTGTTTCTGCCTGTTGGGTCCATTTATTGTAATAATGAGGCAATACAACCGAAGCCGGATGGCCGGCCGAGGTCAGATACTTGGGCAACGCCCCAACTACATCCCCAAGACCCCCAGCTTTTGCTACCGGATAACATTCTGCCGATATATGAAATATTTTCATAGAAAAAATAATTTAAAAACTCTTTAGCCCTCTATTTCGTCAGACTAATAAACACATTTTATTAGATAATATAAACCAATTACACACTTCTTAATAATTAGATATTGTTATTGTAACAAAATGGAATAACTCCGTATAACATTTTGATAAATTATTCGAAAATGACAGGTTAATCAATTTATTCGTTGTTATTTATGTCCCCGAAACATCTGGTGAATGCGTTTCAACTGTTATTCTAAACTATATAATAAGAAAGTTTTTGTTATAAGAGCAGTGGTCTCTTTCACATAAATATAATTTTAATTTATGCTGTTACTTTCATAGTGTTATAAATTATTTTACCATCTTTCATCAGATAAATTAACCATGTGCTAAAAGGCTCAAAAAAGAATGATATCAATACAGGTAAAAAATTTGAACAAATTATTCGGCAAAACACAAGCCGTAGATAATGTTTCGTTTGATGTGTACAAAGGGCGAATTTTTGGACTGCTTGGCCCAAATGGTGCCGGAAAAACCACCACAATCCGGATGATCAATCATATTATTCCTCTGGATTCCGGAGAGATTACGATTAACGGTTTGACGGTAGGGCCCAAAACTCAAAAAATGATCGGTTACATGCCGGAAGAGCGAGGCCTTTACAAAAAAATGAAAGTGGGCGAACAGTTGATGTATCTCGCACAACTTAAAGGGCTCAAAAAGCCAGATGCCAAAAAGAAGATTGTCTATTGGCTAAAGCGGTTTGATGCATATGACTGGCACTCCAAAGTGGTGGGGGAACTTTCGAAAGGAATGAGTCAGAAAATTCAGTTTATAGCCACAATTGTGCACGATCCGGATATCTACATCTTTGATGAACCGTTCAGCGGTCTCGATCCGATTAACAGCGAACTGCTGAAAGAAATTATTATTGAACTTCGCCAGAACGGTAAAACCATTTTATTCTCAACCCACAGAATGGAGCAGGTTGAGCAGATGTGTGATGATATATGCCTGTTCAACAACGGGAAAGTGGTCATCACCGGAAATCTGCGAAATATTAAAAAAGAGTTCGGAAAAAATACGGTGTTGATTGAGTTTGAAGGCGATCCCGGTTTTCTGGATGAACTTGAAGATGTTCGCATCAACAATCGATCTACCAATTTTGCGGAGATCAGAATTTTGAACGGACTGAGCCATCAGCAGATTCTGAAAAAAGCCATGGAAAAATCCGAAATTCATAAATTTCAACTTGTTGAACCTTCATTGAACGAAATATTTATTTCTACGGTAGGCGAAGATAACATCAAAAATAAAGAGGCACTTCTGGCATGAACTGGAACCAGGTTTTATTAGTATTAAAACGGGAATACATCACAAGAGTACGCAGTAAAGGGTTTATTTGGGCAACGATTCTGGTGCCGGTCGGTTTTGTTGCTTTTTTTGGAGTGATGGTGTTTGTAACGGTTTGGGAAAGTGATGTGGCTTTCGAAATTGGCATTAAAGACGAAACCGGGTCAATCGTTCGGCCGCTGACTGAGATGAATCCGGGGCGTTATATCAATTACAGCAACTTATCTGTTGATTCTCTCAGAACCATGGTTCAGCAAGACGTAATTACCGGTTATATGGTGATAGATGAAGAGAACATTGCTGAAGATAAAAACCTGGAGTTGATTTACAGCGGAAGCGGGGGTATGCAGTTATTGACCTCTATTCGTTCTGATGTGCGGGAAGTGATCAGGCAGGAACGGCTACAACGTGCAGAAGTATCTGAAGAAATTCAGCAAATTTATGAATCAAGAATTTCGGTCGATTCAAGAAGGCTTACCAGAACCGGTGAGGAGACTGACGATGATACAGCTTTTCTTTCAATTGTCGGGATGATTTTGGGAATCATTATATTTGCGGCCATATTCAGTTATGGTGGATATGTGACGCGTGGTGTGATTGAAGAAAAAACCAACCGGATTGTGGAAGTCATTACCTCGTCGGTAAAACCAATAGAACTGCTGACTGGAAAAATGGCCGGCGTGGGTGCTCTGGCAATTACTCAATTCAGCATCTGGATCATAACGTTTTTTGGCCTCACAGCCGTTGCCGGGCCGGTTGCCACAATGGTGATGGATCAACAAACAGCCGGCCTCGGGCCCGAAGCAGAAGCCGCACAGGCTGAACTTCCAATGCCGCTTGATCTGCCGTCACTTGAACCTTCATTGATCGTCTATTTTGTTATTTTCTTTATCCTTGGCTACCTGCTATACAGTTCATTGTTTGCAGCAATCGGTGCTGCTTCCGACTCCGATACCGACGTACAACAATTGATGCTGCCGGTAGGCTCCCCCATTTTCATCGCCTACATCATCATGTTTCATACCTGGCAAAGCCCCGACAGTCTTCTCTCTGTAGTCAGTTCGGTAATTCCATTATTTACTCCCATATTAATGGTTACCCGCATTGCCATCACAGAGGTCCCTTTCTGGCAAATATCACTCTCAATTATCCTGATGATTCTGACGTTTGCAGGCACCATGTGGCTGAGTGCGAAAATATATAAGGTAGGTATTTTAAATTATGGAAACACAGCCAGTTATAAAGATTTACTGAGGTGGATCAGACAGTCGTAATCTGAGTATGATTAAGGTGAACTCGACATAAGATCATTGAATTTTGTGATATAAAAGTATTGTAGTTCAAAAAGGGCGTCATCCCGCACCTGATGCACTCATTTTTTGAACGCGAAGCGAAATCTCCTATCATTGATATAGGCATCAGATGCCGGATCGGGGTCCGGCATGACGTTAACGATGATGAATAACCTATTTA
>SKYV01000249.1 GCA_007127745.1 Balneolaceae bacterium | reverse complement strand
TAGATTCACGGATATTGCTCATCTCACTGGTTAACTTTCCGTTCACTGAAATGATGTAGTACCCCTCAGGTACGCTTGCGCCTACTTCTGTGAGTGGAGAACGGCGCCCGGTTTCCCAGTTTTGCCCGCGAAGCACATTGTCAATATGGTAAAATCCATTATCCTCACGGCTTAGCTCAGCGCCAAGAAGCCCAACCTGAACACGCTCAGGCTCCGGAACATCTCCACCGCCCACATAAGCATGGCCAACATTCAGCTCACCTATCATTTCACCGATTACATACGTGAGATCGAGGCGATGCCGCGCGGCTTCGGCCATTGGGCGGTAAAGCTGACGAATATGCTCCCAATCTACGCCGTGGAGATTATCGGCATAGAGGAAATCACGCATCTGCCGCCAGCTTTCCTCAAAAATTTGCATCCACTCGGCACGCCGGTCCAGGTTGACGCGCATATTTTCCAGGTTAAGATGATCGCTGATTTCAATAGGGCGCGCGGGCAGGTCGATAATGGCATACCGGTTCTGCTGATAAACGATCATTTTTTCGCGATTAGCCGAAATAGTATAGTTACTGACGGATCCCAGCTCGGTTTCGGATTCTTCTTCAATATCGTACATGAGTATAAGCGGACTCTGATCACGGCTGCCGTTGCGCATGTAATAAATACGTCCGGATGCCGCTGTGAGGTTGTAATAGTTCGAAGGCTGTACCGGCAGTTGTATGATGCGGTCAATGATGCCTTCACGGTCTACTTTTACATTCTCTCCTGAAATTTCACTATCGCTTTCCTCATCTTCAGCATTCACCTCATCATTATCCGGAAGGAAGGGTGATGGGGTCTCTTTGGCCAGCGTAATCATGTACACACGTGCCATATCCTGGTAAGCGTGGTTCCATTCGGTCGAGCTGTAAACCGGGTTGAAGTCGCGGCTGGAGACAAAAAACAGGTATCGGCCACAGGCACTGAAAGCCGGCCCTGATGATGCATACCATTTGTCGGTAACCGGAAACGAATCGCCCGAATCCATCGAGTACATCCAGACGCGCTGCATTCCTTCTACTTCGGGACGGGTGTAAGCAATCCATTTGCTATCGGGCGACCAGGTGTAGTTCGTAATTTCCCAGTATTCGGCGGTGTCAACTGTTGTAACTTCGCGGTTTTCAATATCTACAAAGCGCAGCCGGTTTTTCTTGTCTGTCCAGGCAATTCTCTCGCTGTCGGGCGACCACTGTATTGTGTAATAATAGGTATCGGCATCGTCAGTGAGCTGAGCGGCATCACCGGAGCCGTCCTGTGGACGCATCCAGATTTCGTTTTCACCTGTTTTGTCTGAAATATAAGCAACGTATTTGCCGTCTGGCGACCATGCCGGGTTGCGGTCGTGCACACCGGTTGATTGCGTGATGTTTCTTGTGATACCGCTTGATGCCGGCACAGTAAATATATCGCCACGTGCAGCGAACAGGGCACGGTTTCCGTCAGGAGAAATACCCCAGTTCTGCACCATTTCATGAACCTGTGTAAGGCCGCCACGGCTGTAAATATTATCCGAGTTAATTCGTACCGGCACGCGGTTTACTTCTTCGGTTGCGATATCGAAGCGATAGATAAAGCCGCCGTTTTCAAACACGATGTGATCGCCGCCGATGGACGGAAACTTGATGTCGAAATCTTCAAAAAAGGTGAGCTGACGCGCTTCGCCTCCGTTCACATCCTGAACCCAAAGATTCATCCGCTGATTTTCATCACGGTCGGAGGCGAAATAGATTTTGTGACTATGCCACATCGGGATAATATCCTGAGAATCGCTGTTGGTGAAGTTAATGGTCTCACGGCTCTCGAAATCGTGAATCCAGACGTCATCTGCCATCCCTCCGCGATATTTTTTCCAGGTACGGAATTCACGGAAAATACGATTGTAGGCCATTTTTGAACCGTCAGCAGAGTAGGAAGCGAAACCGCCTCTCGGGAGCGGAACCTGTTCGGAGAGATCTCCATCGCGCCCAGCCAAAAAAAGCTGTCCCTGGAACGCATTGAACGAGCGCTTTCGCGAGCGATAGAGCACTTTATCTTCTGAAGGATGCCAGCCTATCACAATGTTATTCGGTCCCATACGATCGCCCACATCATCGCGGCCGAGCGTTGCGGTGATGGTAAGTCGCTCGGGCTCTCCACCATCGGCCGGTATCAGATAAACCTCGGTATTTCCGTCGTACTGACCCGTGAAAGCAATTTCATTTCCATCGGGAGAAAACCGCGGAAACATTTCGAAGCCCTTGTGATTGGTTAGTTGCCGTGCAACGCCACCTTCCATATCAACGGTAAAAAGATTACCGGCGTAGCTAAATACAATTTGCTCGCCGTTAGTCGCCGGAAAGCGTAGAAGCCGGGTTTCATCCTCTTGCGCGGATAGACTAATTATTGGGAGGAGAAAAAATAGCAGGCTCGTTAATACGAGCAGTGCTTTCAAATTTTTTATTTTCATTATTGTTAGCTCTGTTATGGGGTTTGAAATTTATCTAAGCTATATGCGCTTTAGTTACGTAACTTTACGTGAAATTTATCTTGCTAAACAGTTGAAATCAATACTGTTGAATACTCATTAAGTTTTTTATTCAGGCAAGCTGCTTGCTCACTCCCACAGCTCATGCCGCCAGTATTTTGGCGGCCTCTCATCCATAACCTCAATGGTGATAAAATCTGTGTAGGTTCGTCCATGACGATCGGTACTGGTTACGCGAATAGAGTGCACACCGTTGGGAAGCACGGGTAGTTCGGCACGCCATAGGTGCATGTTACGATCGGCAATAGAACCTTGAGGCTGTGGCGGTGCCGGGCCAAAACGAGACCCGCGGAAGAGCTCAAAACCCTGTGCCCTCTCCTCACCCAGACGACTTTGGAAGGCGAATCTCGCCACAGAAAGCTGACGCGCTGCTGCAAAGGGATCGGCCCATTCAGCACCAATCCTCAATCCTTCACCTTCACCCTCCTGGGTTCGGGTAAAGTGCAGCTCTTCGCCAGTCGGGAGCTCTGCGACAACGTTGGTTTCAGCCGAACCGGCCCAAACATTGGCCGTCAGCCAGACTCCTCCTTCAAAATCTTCAGGTGTCAGAATTTTGGTATCAGGCAGGTCGTTGATAGAGAAAGGAGGCACTTCATCCCGCTCGTTACGATTTTCTTGTATCCACTCCATGATCGTATCAAACCAGTGGCGAAAACCGGGCGTGTTTACACCAATCCATTGGCCTCTGTCGGGACTCAGTCCCACACCGATATAACTCTCTACGTAATTTGAACCGCTAAAATCGAGATTCAGATATCCCATCGGGGCGCCAAGCCGCTGCAGCGCCATCGGCACGCCATCCACATTAAAATCGCCCCGAAACCAGGCTCCTGATCCCGCTCCGGCAACAATGTGCCGAAATGGCAACGGCCCTATTCCAGTCTGCTCATTCCAGCCATCAAATATTTGGCCCGGCGAGTGATTTTCTATAGTATGTGTGTGGCCAGATAGCGATAGCGCCTCCCTCCCCTCAACAATATCATAAATACGGGTGAGTTCATCTGTTTGATGCTGGCCGCTCTGCATATCAACAAAAGAGACAAACGGAATGTGTGTCATCAGTACAATAATCCTGTCCTCGGGAGTGCGTTCCACCAAGCCTTCTAACCACGCAAACTGTTCTTCGGTGAGGCGTCCGTTGTATCCCGGTCGATCTTCTCTTGCGCAGTGCATCCTTCCGAGAGCAACCGATTCTTCACCACAGGGATAGTAAACATTGTCAAGTGCTACAAACAGAACATTTCCTTTTTCAAAAGCATAATTATTTGGGCCATACATACGCCGCCAGCTGTCAGCTTTATCATCATTGGTATGCGCATCGAAATCAATATCATGATTACCAATTACCATCCATTGCGGCACACCGGTAACCGAGGTTATTCCGAGCAAACGGTCTAATAATCCCAGATCATCACCTACTACATCGCCAAGATGGACCATGCAGTCCTCAGGGACAAGCCCATGTTTTACAATGTCGGCAATCACCCCGTCTCGAAGCCAGCCAAGCTGTTCGTTCGAATAGGTTTGCGGGTCTGCAACAACCGCACAGGTAAACTCATCACCGGCAGCACCCTCGCGAATCAATGGAAAATTAACTTCAGACGGAGCGGGCCCTGTATCCGGCAGGCCGCCATACCGCATCTCGTATCCGGTGCCGCCCTCTTTGTGGATGTAGAAGAATTGCGGAACCAGCCGTTCATCTGTGGGTACCCGCCAGCCGGTTGGCTGAACAATGGTCAGGTTCATGTCATCTCTGACCGCTATTTCGTACGAGCCGTTGCTGTCAGTTGTAGTCCATTCAACACCGTTTGAAACCAGTACGCCGGGAACACCCTCTTCGCCTTGGTCGAACGTGCCGTTTTGATTTGCATCGTAGAAAACATGGCCGCTAATGGTCTGGTTGCCATGCTGCCCTGGAACAATTTCTGGAGAGGCGATCCAGGATTGAGCATGAACAATACTTAGCGTGTACAGGAAGAGTGAGAGTATTATTACCGCTGTTTTCAAAAGTAATCTCATAGGAAGTGATTTGTAATTGTTTGAGATAAGTTTTTTAGACTAAAATACACTTTTAAAGTTAACTAAGTGTTGTAATCACAAATGTCATTAGATCCAATTATCAACAAACAGCTTCCCGGAATTTAGTGTAAAACCAAAAAAGCCATTTATGAAATTTCGACATTCTGAAGTTTACTGATTTAGATGTTGATTCATCTTGTTCAAAAAATATACCTGTAAGAAAGGCTAATATTTCTACCTGGCATCGGGAATCCAAATTCACTCCTGTCTATTCTTGAGAGGTGGTCTCTGTACAGTTGATTTGTAATATTTTCTGCTTTCAGTGAAACACGGTGAATTCCATGAGAATTAAACTGAAGTCCCGCATTGAAATTCAGAACCGTATAACCATCGGTAGGCAATTCCACTTCGGCAACACGGTTTTGGCTGCTAACTTTTCTTAGGCTACTTTCCAGCCACCACTGCTCTGTTTCATACCTTGTTAAAAACCGCAAACGGATGGGTGGCATTGTAGGCAGGTAAGAGTCATTGTCAACCCTTTGCCCAAAAACCATATCGAACACTGTACCTGCCTGTAAATTGTCCGTTAGCCTGACCATAACCTGAGCTTCCCCACCTAAAAGTTCTGCATCCCGTGCCCGGTATTCAAATATATCCCAATTTCTCTCCCTGTCATCAATAAACTGCTCACCGGTCGGTTCAAAAGCCACATAGTTCGAAATTCTGTAATAAAACCCTGCTGCCTCGGCAAGCAGCCTTTGGCTTGACCACCGGATAAATAAATCACTCCCGTGTCCAACTTCGGTGCCGAGTGACGGATCCCCTCGCTCATAAACTCCCGCTCCGAAATGCACGCCATCCGCAAACATCTCTTCCAGAATCGGGAAGCGGTGCGCCCGGGCAAATTGTGCACCGATTTCAAGCTGCGGCAGCGGCCTGATGTTCAGGCCCACGGACCCGGACATTGCACTTGATGACCGGTTTTCACGAATATCAGGAAAATCGTCATTCGGGCGGGTACTCAGCGATTGCACCTCACCCCGGACTCCAAATTGTAACCGTGTTTTATTATTTAGTGGAACTTCATGAAAAGTAAAAAGTGCCGTAGATCTGTTGTTGGTGCCGGGTGAGAATGCCTCTTCACCTCCGACCTCAATTTGAGTGATTTGAGTGTTGATACCCAGCACACCCTCATCCAATATTCCAAATGGTCGATGCTGAACCGTAACTGTTCCGCTGGCCGAGTATTGCAAAAATTCCAGTTCGATATCTTCATCAATGATTTGTCCGTCCTGAAGCTCAGTTTCAATTTCTTCCTGGAACCATCGGGAGGCGTTAAACCGAAATTCGATCTGCTCAAAAAAGTGATCTTTGCTCCAGAGCCCCTTCCCCTGCAGGGTTTGCTGGTTCATCCGGATTTCCGCCTCTTCATCGGGATCAAGAATTTCATCCGGCAAACCGTAATTATGGTTTATGGCTGAAAGTGACAGTCCGCCATTGAAGTGATCTGTCCGGTAGCCAAATCCGCCAGCACCTTCCATATTTTGGATAAAAGTACCCGGCAGCCTGCCCGCCGGTGTTCGAACATCTCCTGCTCCACGGTACGAAAATCTGCCCGTAGCTGCCCAGGAATCTTCTCCATACCGATAACGGCCGAACCCGCTCAATCCATTATTCATAGACGAACCTTCAACAACCGCCGTTCCCGAGGATCCCCGCTCCCAATCAACAGGTACATCGGATGTGATAATATTGATGACACCTCCAAGCGCACTGGAACCATAGAGCAGACTTGCGGGGCCACGCACCACTTCCACACGATCGGCCACCAGCGGATCGAGCGAAATATTGTGATCGTGAGCTGTGTTGGAAAGATCTCCCATCCGCTCACCATTTTCCAGTATCAGGAGGCGGTCGCCGTCAAAACCACGTATTACCGGACGCGAAGGTGCCGGGCCAAACGAACGCATTGCGATGCCCGGTTCGCCGTCGAGCATCTCTCCAAATGAAGATGCCTGCCGGTCTTGCAAATCATGAATATTGTATGCCTGTGCGGGCTGATACTGAATATTCCGGCCCACCGGCGATGCCGTAACAATCACTTCATCGGCCCTTATAATGACAGACTGCATCTCGATAACAAGGCGATCCTCCTGAGGGTGTTCAGCGGTTACTCGCCTGGTTTGATATCCCACAGAACGGATGGTCAGCAGATACGTACCGGGCTCCAGGCCTTCAAACTCAAATTCACCCAAAGCGTCAGCGGCCGCACCCACCTCTGTTTCATCAATTTGAATGGTAGCACCCGGGATGGGTTCTCCATCCCGAGAGTCTATAACTACACCCCGAAAAGGCTCATTTTCGACTGCCTGATTGATACCACTTTCCGATAGATTGCCGGCATTCAGTACGGACAGTTCCGCCAGGCAGAGAAAAAGGAAACAGGAAATAAATAGTATTTGAAACTGATTCATCGACATAACAATGGAGAAATTCTTAATTGGATGTGAATCAAATATAAATATATTTAGCTTAGACTAAAAATTATTTTATATAATGCTTCACCCTATCGGTATTAATGCCTTTACAGCAAGCTCTCTTCAAAAATTTCTGCCACTTTCTCCCAGAAGATCAGATCCATCCAGGCATTTATATAATCAGTCCTTCGGTTTTGATAATTCAGATAGTAGGCATGTTCCCAGACGTCAATTCCCAAAAGTGGTGATAATCCCTCGCTCAACGGATTATCCTGATTTGGAGTTGTGGTAATCTGAAGCCGGCCATTGTGATCGGTTACCAGCCAGGCCCAGCCGCTGCCAAATACGGAACCTGCTGCCGAAGAAAACTCTTCTTTCATGGTGTCCAAATCACCAAATGATTCATCGATAGCCTCTGCAAGTCTACCGGACGGGCTGCCTCCATCGGCACTCATTGTATTCCAGAACATCGCATGATTCAAATGCCCTCCGCCATGATTTCTCACAGCCATTCTGACTTCATCAGGAAGCTGGTTCAGGTTTGCGATGAGCTGTGTAAGTGTCATTTCCTGCAAATCGGCGTTTGCTTCCAGCGCATTATTCAGATTGTTGATGTAACCCTGATGATGCCGGCTGTGATGGATTTCCATAGTCATGGCATCGATGGCCGG
>SKYV01000216.1 GCA_007127745.1 Balneolaceae bacterium | reverse complement strand
TGATGATGACTCCGATGATGATCAGGGTTCCCCAATAGGTGAAGAACTGTCCCGGCAGCCGCCTTGAAATCATAGTAACATCAACCGCATTGATGGGCATAATCTGGTACATAAAAAAATCTGCACGTGCAGGACCCAGGATAAATTGCTGAATAAAGAAGTCAGAGAAGATGAATGCAATGATGATACCGGCAACAACTCCGGCCAATCCTTTTAAAATTCTCCACCTTAATTCTTCAAGATGATCTAAAAAAGACATACTTGCAGATGGGTCCACTTTTGGAGCCTTGGCCCTGGGCAGGATGGAGCCCATAATACTGCGTTTTGGACGGTCTGTAGATTCGCTCATTTAATTTCTAAAACCGGTAACCGTTCCGGTGCATTGTCTAAAAAGTTCAAATTTAATTCACCATTTAAGCTTGTAAATATAAGAATTGATTTAATGAGATTTTGGTATTTCATCAAATTGGTTATACCGTTACAAAATCATAAAGCGGAAATTTATTACACATGGCCTGAACTTCAGTTTTAACGTTTTTAAGGTTGGTTTTATCATCGGGATTGTTCAAAACTGTGTCTATCAAATCAACTACACCGGCAATTTCATCTTCTTTAAATCCGCGGGCTGTGAGAGCTGGTGTGCCAATTCGGATTCCGGATGTAACGAACGGACTTTCGGTATCGAACGGCACCATATTTTTATTGACGGTAATACCTGCTTCATCCAAAGATTCTTCGGCTATTTTACCGGTTAGCCCCTTGTTACGCAAATCAACAAGGATGAGATGATTGTCGGTTCCGTCACTTACAAGCTTATATCCTCTGTTCAAAAACTCCTCAGCCATTCGCTGTGCATTGGCTTTTACCTGCTTTTGATAGGTCTTAAATTCAGGTTGCAGTGCTTCTCCGAAAGAAACTGCCTTGGCAGCAATAACATGCATCAAGGGGCCTCCCTGCGAGCCCGGAAATACGGCAGAGTCTATCACTTCACTCATTTGCTTAACCCGGCCAGATTTTCGGGCTGTTACACCCAGCTTGTTTTCGGTATCTTTGCCAATTAATATCATACCGCCGCGGGGCCCTCGCAGAGTTTTGTGGGTGGTGGTAGAAACTACATCACACCATGGCAGTGGATCGTTGAGTAACCCTGCTGCAATCAGTCCGGCAGTGTGGGCCATATCCATCCAAAGAAATGCACCTACTTCATCGGCAATTTCTCTGAATGCCTTGTAATCAAAATCGCGAGGATAGGCACTGGCACCAATGGAGATCATTTTGGGCTGAACTTCTTTTGCTTTATCCCTTACTCTATCCAGGTCTATCCGGCCGGTTTCTTTTCTGACACCATAAAATTGAGCATTATAAGTAATGCCGGAAAAATTAACCGGAGAACCGTGCGTGAGGTGGCCTCCGTGGGCCAGATCCAGGCCAAGAAGGGTCTCGCCGGGCTTCATAAATGCAAGATAGACCGCAGCGTTTGCCGATGCACCAGAGTGAGGCTGAACATTTACGTAATCGGCATTGAACAATTTTTTTGCCCGTTCTCTGGCAAGGTCTTCAACTTTGTCAACATGTTCGCAGCCACCATAGTAACGTTTTCCCGGATACCCTTCAGCGTATTTATTTGTCAGAACCGAACCCATGGCCTCAATTGTGGCTCTGGATGCAAAATTTTCAGATGCGATCAATTCAAAATTCAGATTTTGCCGTTCAGTTTCCTGTTCAAGGTATTTATAAATTTCGGGATCCTGATTTTTTAGTGATTTCATAAACATTATTTTTCGGTTAGTGTCTGTATCTTATCAATCCGGCGTTTGTGGCGGCCACCTTCAAATTTTGCAGCAAACCAGGCCTCAAGAATATTTCTGATTTCTTCTTTATTTATTAATCTGCCGGGGAGGCAAATGATATTGGCATTGTTGTGCTCTTTGGCAAGTTTTGCTACATCTGGTGTATAAACCAGAGCTGCCCTTACATTCGGAAATTTATTTGCCGTCATGCACATTCCCTGTCCACTTCCGCAGATCAGAATGCCGAATTCATTTTCTGCCGAATCCACTCTTTTTGCAACCTGCACGGCAAATTCAGGATAATCAACTGAATCGGGAGAGTGCGTTCCGTAATCTACCGGCATATACCCAAGTTCTTCTATCACTTTTTTGACATTTTCTTTGGCTTCATAACCGGCGTGGTCGCTTGCAATTGGAATTATCATAGGTGTGATTGTTCATTTTTCGGATTGGTAAATATCTCGAAAATATAAGTGATGAAAAAACGAAAGGTGAGATTTTTTCAGATTAAATGGATTCATTACTAAAAATCTTTTTATAGCACCTGGAAACTCCAATAAATAATCGTTTGCCGGAAGTCAATGGGGTCTATTCAGGCGATTTGCTGCAGTTTCATTTTGTGGTCCTGAAGGAATTTAAGTGAGATTCGGTTAAATTCTACCGGTTTGTCCACATTTACAACATGCCCACTGCCTTCTACAATTTCGAGGTAAGAGTGCTTAAAATCTTTGATCATTTTTTTTACAGGGGGTAAAAACATGTGGTCTTCCTCACCCATAATATATAGAGTAGGGGCCTCCATTTCAGTTTCCGTGAAATATCGTAACAGAGGATTTACATCGTAAGTAAGCCGGAACCACTTCAAAAATTCTTTTCTTGCAAGATTTTTGGCATCCCTCACAAACAGAGACCTTGACTCTTCATGGTTTTTCTTTGGCATGATGATCCAGGCAAAAAGTTTGTAAAGCCAAATAAACGGTACAATTTTTTTGAAGGTATGTCCCATCCACACCAAAATTCTCGAGCGCACATTCATGCGGGTTATGGCACCACACATTACAGCAGAAATTACTTTTTCGGGCTCCATCTCTGCAATGGTTCTGATAATGATGGTTCCCAGAGAAACACCTACAAAATGAGCCTTTTTGATGTTATTTTTCTTGAGAGTTTCAAGAATATCCATACTGACCGTTTTAAAAGTATATTTCTCCTTGTAATGCTGCTCAATGGAGCTCATTTGTTTCGATTTGCCATGGCCTCTCAAATCAACAAGAAGCACATTAAACTCCTCGCTGTATGCTTTAATCTGTTGAAACCAGATGGAACTGGATCCGCCTGCTCCGTGAACAAAAACCACCCAGTCTTTTTCAGGTGAATTGATGTACGATTTGGTGTATAACATTGAAAAGTGCTCGTTTACAGGAAACAGATTAATTTAATGGTTTATGAACGTTACTAAACTACGAAATAATATAATTATTAGAATTATAAACCCGTTTGTTTCTTTATCATTCCGTAAAAAATCAGATCACATGGTTTGCTTAAATTTTGGTAGCTTATCAGCAAATAATTTTATGTATTGTTGACGGTTAGTAATCTTTATGAGAGTACTGATACTGGTAATGAAATAGATTGATTGAATATGCGAAATGTATTAGCTGCAATTAAAGTAATTGCCTTTCCTGTCTGGACACTTCTGATTTACTTTGTTTATGCCTTCATTTTAATTTTTTACATGTTGTTCAGCAAGCCTTACGAGCCATGGAGAAACACCTGTATGAGCATTTGGGGTAAAGTTACAGCAAAGATTTTTTCTATGAAAATTGAAACCGAAGGTGTCGCGCCCGAACCACCTTTTTTTATCGTAAGCAATCACTTAAGTTATATTGATATTGCCGTGTATGCTGCTGTTTTAAAAACTACATTTGTTTCAAAGATGGAGGTAAAACACTGGCCGGTTGTGGGTTTTATGGCAAGAACACTTGGCATTATTTTCATCGACAGGAGAAAAAGAAGTGATGTGCACCGCGTGAACGAAGAGATATCGAGCCAGATAAATAATCGGCAGGGAGTGATTCTGTTTCCGGAAGGGACTACATCGCCTGGCACAGAGATTATGCGATTCAGGCCGGCATTGCTGCAGTATGCGGCCGAAGAAGGAGTTTCAGTGTCGTATTCGGCAATCCGGTATCAAACCACAGAAAAGGATCAGTCTGCACATCTTTCAGTTTGCTGGTGGGGGAACAAACCGATGTTGAAACATCTGTTTATGATGGGAAAAAACCGATCGATTGAGGCTGCTATCCGTTTTGGTGAAGACCGGGTGAAACATCATGACCGAAAAAAATTAGCTAAAAAGCTTCAAAAGAGCGTTGAAAAAATATTCGTACCGGTGATAGAACAGCCTGATGAAAATTTTGAGCCACTGCAATTTTAAATTTTTACCAGTTTGAAATCTCCGGGATTGTCGTTCATTCGCGCATTTATCATCATCTATCTGGCGAAGATGATTCTTTCGTACCTGATTCAATTCAGTTTCACTGCCGAAGAACAACCAAATAAATATCAAAAAGAACACTATCTGAATGTTGATGACCATGATATTGAACTGAAATATCTGCACGTTTCAGGCTGGGATGTAAACCGGGCACTGATTATACTGCCCGACTATCTTGACAATCCGGAAATTTTGCTGCCGCTGGCAGAATCACTGGCTGATGGTTTTGATGTATATATCCCTGTTTATCCAACATCTGACCGCGATGGAAACTCCGTCCCTCACACACTTGAATTTCGCGCGTCTGTGGTTGATACATTTTCCGATGAGCTCGCAATGTCTGACGTAAATTTGCTCGGGTACGGATATGGCGGACTAGTGGCTTTCAATCTTCTTGGAGCACCGGCCACAGACTTTGAAAAATACCACAGTTTAACGTTACTGTCTTCATTCGGACCTGTTGAACTTCATTTTCTCGGAAATCATACCATCAATCTCTCACTGTACACCCTGCTTTATCCGGCAGTCACTTTTGTGAAATATTTTACACCTCACATGGGATGGTTTGACCATCAGCCGATTCAATATTCCTTTATCTCAACTCTCAGGGCACTCGATCACCGGGAGGTAAGAAACGATATCAGAAATATCGGGCAGCCAGTTTTGATTCTCCATCCGTCAAAAGATAATTATGTTTCTCTGTCGGTGGCCGAGGAAAACCACCGGTTGCTGCCTCAAAGTTATCTGGTAACACACGTTGGGGGCCATAATTTGATTCAGGAGCGGCCCGAATTGTGGAGCAATCAGATAAAGTGGTTTGCCGACTTGGTGGAGGGGGGAGAAGCTCAAAACAGAGCGGTGGCAGACCGGATCCGGACAGAAATGTCAGAGGCTCCTTTTGACGCCAGTGGTATGGACACAATTGGTGGCTGGACACTCTTCATTATTATTTTGCTGCTGGCAGTTTCAACAATGATCAGTGAAGACCTGGCATGTATAGCGGGCGGGTTGATTGTTGCCAGCGGGGTCATTGATTTCTGGTTTGCTGTATTGGGCTGTTTTTCGGGTATTTTAATTGCCGATATATCCATCTATTTGATGGGAAGGTGGATTGGCAGCCCGGTTTTAAGATGGGTGCCTTTTCGATGGTTTATTAAAAGTGAAGATGTGGAACGCGCAGAACGTCTGTTTAGAATGAGAGGGGCTGAAATCATTTTCATCACCAGGTTTTTGCCGGGAACAAGATTACCCACCTATCTGGTAGCCGGCATGCTGAAAACCAAATTTCTCTATTTTTTGGGATATTTTTTGGTTGCCATTACCATTTGGACCCCTATGCTCGTTGGGCTTTCCGCGCTGATTGGTCAACCCATGCTGCATTATCTTCAGGTATATCAGGATTATGCCATGTGGATTTTACCGGTCATAGTTCTTGTGATTTATCTTATTATAAAGTTTATTATGCCGCTTACCACCGTATCCGGGCGCAGAAGGTTCCTCGTCAAATGGGAGCGGTTTAAAGAGAGATGCTTTCAGTAAACCTATCTTTTATCAGAGAAAAACTTTTTGAGAAGAAACTCGGCATCATGCTCCATCACTCCATGAATAATTTCGGCCTGATGGTTCAGAATTTTATTGGATGCAATATTAAATGTGCTGCCGCATGAACCGGCTTTTTCATCGAGGGCACCAAATACAACGCGTTTAATTTTAGACCAAACAATTGCACCGGAACACATCGGGCAGGGTTCAAGAGTTACATAGAGTGTACATTCTTGAAGGTATTTATTTTGAAGGGTAGAACATGCCGAAGAGATCGCAATCATTTCTGCATGTGCAGTTGGGTCGTTCAGCATCTCCACCTGATTATACCCTTTGCCGACGATACGCCCTTCATGAACCACAATCGCCCCGACAGGTACTTCTCCTTCATCAAAAGCTTTTTCAGCCAGCTGCAAAGCCTGTCTCATAAAATTGTAGTGAAGATTTAATTCACCTTTGTGATCTCCGTTGAACATCGTTGTAAAATGGATTTAAAAAGCCGTTAATTAAAGAATCTGTGATGTTAAATTTGTTTAAAGAAACCACCTTCATCAAATAACCTTGTTGGTTCTGCAGCATCTGATTAGATGAAAATAAATGCGATAAAGGCTGTCATAATCGTTATCATGAAAGATACGTTAAAATCAATTGTTGGCAGTAAGACTATTAGAAGCACAAATGATTGTGTAAGACAAGATATCTTATTTTACGACCATATGGTATAAGTACGGAATTCAAAAATATTGATTATTAAACACATTAATTTTGTTTTACATAAGATTGGAATATTCTGTGAACGTCTTTTGTTACAATACTATACATCGTGCAACAAAAGATTAGATATGTTGAATAGATTTCACCATTACATAGTTGTAAACAATTTTGGAACTTTTTACCGATAAATATCTACAAATAACCAAACCATAACCTTAATAGAAAATTATGTTAAATCGAACAGCGATGACACTCATACTAAGTGTGGCTTTTTTGTTTGGGGCTGCAGCTTGCGGGCCATCGTTAATCATCCAGAATGTTGATTATTCTCAACCCCTTGAGAGTGTACTTACTCCGGATGATGATGCCATGGTTCAAGATCAGCGTTTTGCAATCAAATTTTCCATTTCATCAATTCTTGAAGAAGAAGGAATTTCTTCGGTTGATGAAGTCAGATTGATCAGAAACCGTGAAGGATACTACTTTGTAACGGCTGCTGGTTTTTCGAATGTTTATGTTTTACAACCAGACGACAGTGAACTGAAGCTTTCCAAGAAAATTCGAATTTCAGGCGACAGTTTAGGACAGCCGGCTTTTAACCAGCGGGGGGATTATATCGAACTGATCGACAATGAAACCGGAATGACCTACAATCTTGATCATAATTAAGAGAGGAAAACCATGAAATTACTTCAGAAACGAACACTTTCGATACTGGCTTTTATCTTGCTTTTGGCAAGCACCACAGCCATCGCACAGCAATCGGATTATCAAATACAGCAAAATTTTCGGGCTGAACTATCCGAGCTCACAGAAAGAGTAGCCCTGGCTGTATCATCAGATGAATTGAATGAATTAGAAGCTCAGATTGATCGGCTTGAGAACAGATACGCAGAACATTCAGGGCTGATTGATGCAGCAATGTATCCCGAATCTTTTGAAGGCTCCATGGCCAGATTAAAAGAATCGCACGAAGCTGCCCTTGATGACATTCTGATGATTGAGCAGCTGAATGAGCGAATAGATGATCTTGTTTCAGAGCTTAATGTTTTTCGGGACAGACTGGCTGATATGAATATGGAAATGAGTTCATTGCAAGATCAGCTTGAACGTGCAGAATCAAACGAAGCCCGGCAGGCGTCACTCATCACACAGTATCGGCAAAATATTGAGCAGCGAAATCAGTTTGTAACAGAATTTCTTGAGGAATTGCTCACAAAATATCAGACGATGGATCGTGATACCCAGCAGGAAATTGCCGAAACCGCTGAAAGACTGGATGACAATCCACTGGAAATTATTCAAACCATCATTATTGAATACATTGAACTGGCAGATCAGTCAACTGTACTTGAAACGCCAGACTATGTTGCGATGAGAGCTCAGCATGGATACTTTGTGGGCGTTTGGGAAACGATAGGAGAACGCCTTTCAAATACATTCAATCCCGATAATCCGGTAACAGCAAAAGAAGAAATTGATGATCTTCTTGGCGCCTGGCAAGCCTCAGTTGACAACAAACTCTGGGATGCACTCAGCACTTCGTTCAACCAGAATGGAATTCAGCTTGAACCGTTCACTTCACCGGATGAATTTTTTGCAGCAATCAACTCTTTTGTTGATGCAGCCTATGAAATCAGCCTGGAACGAAACAGTGAAGAAGATCACGAAATTTTCAGAAACTTCAGAGATTTCTGGAACAACACTGTAAAAGCTTCCTGGGGTGATCTTATAATTGAAGGGAATGTGCTCTCACAGACCGACATTGCGGCTATTGATCTGAAACTGAATGACTGGAGTGAAGCATCTGCTCCAACATCAAATCTGATGTTTATTCTGCTCCTGATCAGTATTGCAGTGATTATTGGATTGGTTGTTCTGTTGATAATGATGAGAAGTAAAACGTAGAACTTGCGAAAAAACGTTGAAGCCGGGCCCGGATTTGGGTGCCGGCTTTTTTAAATCAGATAAAAAAATTGAGAGTGATAAATCAGGGCAGAGAAACAGATCTTCTCAAAAGCCACTCGCCTGCAAGCAGAAAAAGTACGACAAAAAACCAGAATCCATTTCGGTGTAGGTAAATAAATTCTTCCCGGATTTCTTCATCCGGCTGTTCCAGAATTTGATTTGAAACAATATCAACGGCCCGGGAAAAATCCAGATCCAGTAAAAAGAGTCCATCTGTAATATCTGCGATATTTTGAAGCAGTGCATCGTTCCGCCTGGTATTTAAAAATTCGATCGTTGACTGGCTGACATTCACGCGCGTTTCTGCCGTTCCGATGGTTCGGTCATTTTTTGTAGCAGTGGCATTCAGCCGATACATTCCCTGTGGATAATTTCCAAGTTCTGCAGTATATATTTCGTTTTGGTGATGGTTCATCCGAAACACATTCAAGGGGTCACCATCATCACCCGAAAAAATTTCCAGCTCGATGAAAGCTTCAGGTTCCGGATCTCCTCTCTCATTAAAAAGCTGGGCGCGCACCTGAACCGGTTCGTTTTCTGTAAATGATGCTTTAGCAGGTTCAACCACAAGTGTACGCCGGTCTGGCGGTGTAGATGACCAAGAGACGAGATTGGTGAAAAGCTGTTCAAAGAAATTTCTTGCATCTGCTTGCCGGCTCTGCTGAAGTTCGTACCAGCCAAATGCATTTACGGATGCTTTTCGTATGTTGGCTGCATCTTCCACAACGAGCATCGGGATGTCGGTTTCTGTTCGCTGAAAAACAGCATGGAGCAGCGGCTGTGCAATGGGAGAAAGACTGTAATTGCCCCGATAGGTTTTTAATGTGGGCAGTTGCTGCACGTTAACTGGATCTACTTCCAGAACGGTGTGAGATAATCCACCCGCTAAATTTTCGAACTGAACATTGATGGCAGATTGAACATCTTCCAGATAGTAGCTTGTTATATCGAGCATGTCTCTGCTGGTTTTTGTTTGAAATGCTCCCGGAGTTGCTACATAAACAATCGGTTTTTGCTGATTTAATATCCAGTTGAACAGATCGGTTCCGGCTTCCGGTAATCCATGCAGTACGATCAAATCCAGTTCATCATCAATATCTCTCGGATCCTGTCCAATAAACCGGTTACTGCCAATTTTAGTGGATATGAAAAGTTCATTCTGCTGATCGGTTGCAATTAACCGGCGTATGGTGCTTACATCGGGATGGACTTCAAAAGCAAGGGACAGAATATTTGTTTTGTCATCCAGTACTTCGATGGTGAACATGGCGCGATTGTTTTGATCGGTAAATTCCTCAGGTTTTGGAGGTACATTAATTTCGAAATCGTAGAACCCGGGCTCATCAAAATCCTTGAAAAATTCAACGATCTGGCTGCTCGTTGGTGCAGTAAATTCGATGGTTTCTGAATCAATCAGTTCCCCGTCTCGCAATAACTGTACGGTGGCATCTTCGCCTTCAAATCCTTCCTGTTGAATTTCTACCCGCACAGACTGTCTTGTAAACGTATAAACCTGCTGCACATAGTCCACATCGGCCACGGCAATATCCTGTACGCGGGTAGTATCGCCCACAGGAACGGTGGTGACCGGTATGGAGAGATTTTGCGCTGCAAAAACCGGGTTTCTGCCTTGTGTTACAATACCGTCTGAAAAAAGGTAAGAAGCCCGGTATAAATTTTCATTCTCTCTGAGATGCTCCATCACCGCGTTCAGGTTGGTTCTGACACCATTCAGTTCCAGTTCATCCGACTCTGTGATGGTTTCATCAAATAGAAAATAGTCATACTCAATGTTATCACTTTTTTCTGACTCAAAGCGGTCAATAATGGATTGATAGGTTTCAAGGCCGGAATACTCACCCCGATCAACAGACATACTCTGGCTGTTATCCAGATAAACCGCAATTCTGGGACCATCTGTTAAGGATTCCTGCCGGGTGATGAAAGGATTCAGAAGAAGCAGAACCAAAATAAAAAGGGCAACTCCCCGAAGCAGAATCAGCCAGCGTTTTTTCCCCGTGGGAATGGAATCAAGATGCTGATAGCTCCACCATGCAATTAATAGTGATAGTACCAGAATCAGGAGAATAGCGATGATCGGCAATACCGGACTCAATCCCTGTATAAATGCACTGATCATACAACTCCGGTTTTATAAATTTCCCAGCAGCTTATTGATAATGTCAACTGTAGTTAAACCTTCTGCTTCTGCGGCATAATTTGTCACGATTCGGTGGCGCAGTACAGGAACGGCAAGTGTTTTTATGTCATCCATTTCTACGTTGTACCTGCCCTGAGAAAGTGCCCTTGTTTTAGCCCCGAGCACAAGATATTGGGATGCCCGCGGTCCGGCACCCCAGCTCAGATATTTGTTTACAAAATCGGGTGCATGAGGAGTGTTCGGGCGGGTTTTCGTTGTTAATGTAACCGCTTTATGTAAAACATGGTCAGGTAGTGGCACTTCCCGGATAATACTTTGAAATTCAATAATCTGCTCTTTGTCGAGAATGGAATGGATTTGTACATCCCGGGGTGAGGTGGTTTGATGTACAATTTGTTTCTCTTCCTCCATTTCCGGATAGTCGAGCCAAATATTAAACATAAACCGGTCGAGCTGTGCTTCGGGCAGGGGATAGGTGCCTTCCTGTTCAATGGGATTTTGTGTGGCCAGTACAAAAAATGGTTTGTCCAGTTTAAAGGTTTGCCCCGATGCTGTGATGTTATATTCCTGCATGCCTTCGAGCAAAGCCGCCTGGGTTTTCGGGGGAGTACGGTTTATTTCGTCGGCAAGAACAATGTTTGCAAAGATGGGGCCTTTTATAAACCGAAAACTTTTTCTGCCTGTATCTTTTTCATCTTCAATCACTTCAGTGCCTGTAATATCACCTGGCATCAGATCCGGTGTGAATTGAATGCGGTTGAAGGAAAGATTCAGAGTCTGGGCCAGTGTTTGAATCAACAGAGTTTTTGCGAGGCCGGGCACACCGATCAAAACACAATGTCCCCGGGAAAAAAGGGAAATCAGAAGCTGATCGACAACTTCTTTCTGGCCTACAACATTTTTTGAGATTTCATCTTTGATGTTTTGAAAGGATTCACTGAAAAATTTTGCAGCTTCTTCGGGATGCTCGGGAACAGGTTTTTTCATGTGTAAATCTTAAAGCGATACAGGTTCTTCCATTGGCATTTCCATCTGTTCATCTATATCATCGGGAATGGGAATTTTAAATTCTACATATACATCATCGCGAAGATCTTCAATCCATTGGCTCATTTTTTCATTCCTTTTTTGCTGAAGGGCAAACTGCCTGATCTGTTCGTAGTCATCTTTCAGATTGGCCCTGTGTTCAGGAATATGGCTGTCAAGCCGGACAATTCTGTAAGCATTGCTCACATTCTGCATTCTTGGGTTATATGAGCGTGGTTCAGAAATCTGGCCTTCTTCATCAAGAAGAAGTGCAATTCGGTAAAGAGCGGGTTCCAAATTACTTAACTGGTGCATTCTCTGTCCGGTTTGAGGGTTCAGAAATCTGCCCCCGAAAGCTCTGGATTCTTCATCTTCAGAGTGCCTCCGTGCCAGGTCGGCAAAATTTTCTCCATGGTTTAAAACACTGTCTCTCAGTGCGTTTAATTTATCAATAGCATAATCTTCGTCAACCTGATCTTCATCAATTCTGATCAGGATATGATTGGTTTCGATATTGTCTCCGGAACGTTCATTCAGACGAATCACGTGAAAACCGAATTGTGTTTCCACAACTTCAGAAATACCACCGGGCTCAAGTGCGGCTGCGGCTGCAGAATAGGGGGCTACCAAATCATCAAGCGGCATCATGGGCAGCAAACCTCCGCGCTGTGCCGAGCCATCTTCACTGTATAACCGGGCCATCACTTCGAAATCTTTATCGTGGTTCACAACCGAATCACGCAATGCCTGGGCTTTTTCGTAGGCCTCAACTCGTGCATCTTCAAGCGGTGGGGGAATGATAACGATCTGAGAAAGCGCAATTTGTTCAGGAATAATAGGGACCTGATCGTCGGGGATGGAGTTGAAAAACTCTTCAACCTCGGGGCGAGTGATGTTGATGCTTCTGATTTTTTGTTCCTGTACCTGCTGAACCACCAACTGCTCCCGAAATTGTTCTCTGAATTCAGCACGAATTTCAATCAGGCTTTGACCGAAGGCCTCTTCGAGTGCACTTTCACTGCCGGCCTGCCGAATAAGTTGCTCAATTCGGACATCCATTTGCCTGTTTACAATATCGTCACTCACCACAATAGAATCCATTTCTGCTTTTTCAAGCATAACAAAGTTATCAACCATGCTTTGCAGGGCACTGTACCACAGATCTTCAGAAAAACTTACATTTTGATTTTCGATTTCTGCCTGCCGCATGAAATTTCTTACTTCATGGTCCACATCCGATTTCAGGATAATCCGGTCATTAACGATGGCCACAATCCGATCTGAAGTTTGCTGAGATCTTTGAGCGAAAAGAGCTGAAGAGAAAATCAGGAATATTGAGACGGTTAGAACTGTTTTGGTATAAAAATTCATTAAGATAATTCGGTTATATATTTACTCTGTTAGTAACTGTTCGATGTCAGTAACGTTTAATAATTCAATTTCATTATTTGCATCAGCCTGAAGATAAAGATTTCGAAGGTAAGCATTTGTAATTCTCCGGGTTTTTTCAAGCTTCAGCCATTCTTTTATTTGAGGAATCAGCCATTCAAGATCGGGGTATTCGCCTTCGGTTTTTTCTTCCATCAGCTGCAGCAGATGAAATTGACCACCAAAATAGTGGATCGGAGAACGTTCAGTTATGCCAAGTATTTGTAGATTTTGGTGAAGGGCCGGCATATCAGTCAGTGCCATCGAAACCGGCCAGAACTGTGTAGAGTGTCGCAATTGATATTCCGGATCAACGCTGTACTGCCCAACAACCTCCTCCCAGTCAACACCGTTCATAATATCTTGATTGGCTCTTTCTGCCTCGGCTCTGGTTTGAGTTGTGAGATGCCTGAAACGTACAAACCGTTCGCCCATTCTGAACTGTTCACGATAATTCTGATAGTAACTTTGTGCTTCTTCGGTAGTTACTTCAAGCTGATCTCTGTGTTCATTGATGATAAACTCTCTGAGCAACTGCTCGAGCAATTCATCATGATATCGATTCAGCTTTTCCTGAAATTCCGGTGTGTTCTGGATTCCGATTCGGCTGGCATGATCGGTCACAACACGACGCTGAGCCCATTGCCCCGCATATGAGTGTACAGCACTGAGTGTATCCTGCTGAAGTAAAAACGAAGGAATTTGATCCAGCGCCTGTTGCATCGTTAATGTTTCTCCCGAAACTGAAGCAATGACATTTTCCCCTGGAGAGGTTCTCTGATCCGTGCACCCTGTCCATACCATGAACAAAAATGTTGAAATTAAGAGAATACTTCGACTCATCTATTACTGAATATTTTCGGGATAAAGATTCACTTGCCAGCTTTCGCGTAAGCGGTTCAAGAATTGTTCTTCACGGATTGGCTGGTAATCGCTTGCAACACGGAAAAAAGCCTCATCGAATGTCATGGACCGCGAAGGATCAATCTTTTCAAGATAATAAAATGAATGGAGTGATCCTCTCTCGATCATGTCTGTGCTTTCGCCCGGAGAAAGTTGGCTGATATATGAGAAATGGGAGGAATGCCGGCTTCGGGTTGAATCATGCAGTATAGTCAAATCTTCAAATAGAACAGGGAGATCAGACGGATGAATTCCATCCCGAACATTGTTCAGGGCATCTTCGGTTAAATCCTGCTGAAGAGAAGAAACACGGTAAAATTCATATAGATCATCATAAATGTAGCGATCGCGGTGCTCATCGTAAAAAGCCTCTAATTCATCACGATCTGCGGTTTCGTGGTTCCAGATAAACTCTTCATTCACCCGGAACACCACAAGTCCGTCTAAAAAACTGCTGATTTCCTGCTCAAATTCAGGATAATGGTTTTGGGTGATTGAAATCAGTTCTGTTCTGATCGCGTTGTTTTTGAACTCATCGAACAATTCATCCGAATAATCGGAGGGAGATTGAAGTTTTTCCTCTTCATTCAGATAATCCAAAAAATCAGCTAATGTGTATGTTTTACCAGAAAAATTGAATAGATCAATGTCTTCCTTTTCTGTTACTGACAGGGACGGATCTGTAAGTTGATTGTAAAGATTGGCCACATTATCGTCATGTATCTTTAAATCCCCGGCCCGCCCAACAGTTTCATAAACCTGTTCACGGCCGGTTTCAAATCGTTGAAGTTGTTCAAGCCGGTTCACTACAGATTCTTCGTAAGATTTTGCATCAGGATAGGTTCTCACCGAATCAATCCGGATGATGTGATAGCCGTAATTCATTTCAATGGGTTCTGAAAATAAAATATCAGGATCGGTTTGCATCACCTCATCAACAAATTCTTCGGGAAACTGCATAGCGTATCCAATCCAGCCAATCAGGCCATTTCGTCCTGCAGATGCACCATCCTGACTGTAATTTTCAACGGCTTCCTGCCATGAAAGTCCCTCTTGCAGTTCGCGGTGAGCTTGTTGAATTTGCTCAAAGCCTTCATTTTGTTCGCCCCGCTGGGTGAAGATATGGCTGACTCTGCGGTCGGGGGTTCGCTCTCTTTTATGCTGCAGCAGTATTACGTGATAGCCAAATTGTGTTCGGACAGGTTCAGAAATTTCGCCGGGTTCGAGAGAATAAAGGGCATCTTCAAAATCCAGGACGGTTCTGCCTGCCGTAATCCAGGGCAGGGGTCCGCCCATAGAATTTCCGTTTCGTTTAGAGGAAAATTCCTCATCAACATCTTCAGGGGAAACACCATCAAGCAGCTGATTTCGTGCTTCAACCATCTGACTGTAGATACTATCCACAAATGCCGCCGAAGAGCCTTCGGGCACTTCCGATAAAATATGAAAGGCTTTCAATTCGAACCGGTCCCGTTCCATATATTCCTGAACCTGTTCCTGTTTGACCTTTCGCTCAAGCCAGTACATGTAGGCGGCTTCTCTGCCAAACTGTTCGTACTCCTCAAGAATTTCGGGGTGCTGATGAAAACCCAGTTCCCGGCCTTTTTTTAATTTCAGCCTGTATTCGATAAATGAGGGAAGAAATTCAATTAACTCTTCGGCGGACAGTTCTTCACCTTCCTGGTTTATATTGAAACTGGAAATGAGTTTGCCCAACGATACGGACTCTCCGTCGATTTCAGCAACCGTTATGGACGTGTCGAACTCTGTTGTTTGTGATTGTTGCGCTACACCGTATGTTGAAAAAAAGATGAAAGCAAGCAGCAGAAAACCTGTTTTCATTGAGATGATTTAATTTTTATGATTTTAATGATGTTTGAACGAAAATATTTCACAAGTCTTATTTGATTAAATTTTTTTATGATTTAGAATAACATTCCCGCAATGGTTGCCGTCATTAAATTTGCGAGTGAACCGGCCAATACGGCAAGCAGGCCAAAACTGGCAAGCTCAGACTTTCTGCCGGGTGCAAGCCCGCCGATTCCGCCTATCTGAATGGCTATGGAAGAGAAATTGGCAAAACCACAGAGTGCAAAGGTAGCCATAGCCATGGTTTTGGGTGATAACATTCCCTGTTCAACCATATCAGCCATTTGCAGGTAGGCAACAAATTCATTTAAAACCACTTTGGTTCCCAAAAGTGAACCCATGTTTACCGCATCGACCCAGGGAACCCCGATCAAAAATGCAATCGGGGCGATAATCCATCCCAAAAGTGATTCGATGGTCAGCTCAAAATCGGGAAATGTGGCATTCAAGCCGGTTATTTCACCAATTTCATATAAAAAATGATTTCCCATGGCCAGCAGTGCAATAAAGGCAAGAAGCATGGCGCCTACATTTGCAGCCAGTTTTAACCCGACTCCTGCACCGGTAGCTGCTGCATCAATTCCGTTGGCATCGGTCTTTTCTACACTCATTTTTACATCGCCTTTTGTGACCGGCTCGGATGTTTCCGGAAAAATTATTTTTGCGATGACCAGTGCAGCCGGAGCGGCCATCAAGCTTGCCCCAAGCAGTTGTTCGGCAAACATCAACCGGCCAACGTCGAGTGGCACACCCTGGGCGATAGAATACGAATTACCCAGCATTTGTACGTAGGCTGCCATCACACCACCTGCAATGGTAGCCATACCGCCGGTCATAATGGTGAGTAGTTCGGATTTGGTCATCTTATCGATGTAGGGTTTGATGACAAGAGGCGATTCTGTTTGCCCGACAAAAATATTGGCAATCACAGAGAGCGATTCTGCACCGGACGTTCCCATCACTTTCTGCATTCCTTTCGACATAACACTCACCACTTTTTGCAGAATCCCGTAGTGATACAGAATGGCCGTAAGTGAGGCAAAGAAGACAATAGTGGGCAGAACCTGAAAGGCAAAAAAGTTTCCAAGGCTTCCCTCCATTCCGGGACTTTTGGCCAGATCACCAAAAATAAATTCTGCCCCGGCAGTGGTAAAATCCAAAACAATAACAAAAAAACTGGATACCCAGCTGAAAAATGCTTTTGGCCAGCCAAGGGGAGACCAGAACTCTGCCATAACTGCTCCTTTCAGGATGAAAATGGCCAGAACAAATTGAATTCCGAGTCCGGTTCCCACCAATTTCCAGTTAATTGCCTTGCGATTATTGCTGAATGCCACAGCAATCGCGATGATGACAATCATACCAATAGCGCCTCTGAGTAAGTCCATTTATTCTTGTTCTTTTGTGTTATTGTCAGAAATTGTTTGGTTTATCGGGGGGCGTGGCCTGCCACGCTTTTTATCCGTTGGAGGACGAAAACAATGACGCGCTCTGGGTTCATAGGCTTCTTTTTCTCCCACAAGAACCTGATCGCTGCTTTCTACCACGCGCTGAGAAAAGTTTGCCAGCATTCCGCTTTCGGCACAGATGGCATGAAGCTTGGTGATATATTCGGCAATGGCGAGTAACTGCGGCATAGGTTCAAAAGGCTTGCCCTCAAAATCCATATCCAGGCCGGCAATAATCACACGTTTGCCGCCATTGGCCAGCGTATTGGATACCTCAACAATTCGTTCATCAAAAAACTGGGCTTCGTCAATACAAACAACCCGTGCGGTGGAGGTGAGGAGTACAATCTGATCGGCCGTATCCACAGTGATACCCGGCAGGGTAGATTCATCATGAGATACGACTTCAGTATCACTGTAGCGGTTGTCAACAGCGGGTTTAACAATAACAACATTTTGCCCGGCAATGTGCGCCCGCCGTGCTCTTCGAATCAGTTCTTCGGTTTTTCCACTGAACATTCCGCCGCAAATGACTTCAATCCAGCCGGCATGATTCGGCAGAAACGATGGTTCATTCATCATAAAAAATATTCCCCTTTAGAAAACATGTCAGCTTGGAATATATCCCGCCGAGGGGAAAACAAAAAGTGAAGTTTGTGATAAACTTTTCCTATTCATGAACTATTTTGAAATGTTTTTCGAGCCTTCCGATGTGGTTACTCTTCCTTTTTCCAACCTCTTTTTTCTTTATATTTCAAAACTATTCAACATTTTAAAATCAAAATGGCTGAACGCATCAAAAATTAATTTACAGACAGAAATTATACTCAATGAGCACGTACGATCCTTCAAAAATCGAATCCAGATGGCAGAAATACTGGCTTGAAAATAAAACATTCAAAACGCCTGAAGATCACGAAAAACCAAAATATTATATTCTGGATATGTTTCCGTATCCAAGTGGGTCGGGGCTTCATGTAGGCCATCCGGAAGGGTACACCGCCACAGATATATTGGCCCGGTATAAAAGAATGAAAGGATTTAATGTACTGCATCCAATTGGCTGGGATGCTTTCGGGCTGCCGGCAGAGCAATATGCAGTAAAAACTGGCACCCATCCCCGGGAGACAACCGAAAAAAATATCCGGGTTTTCCGTGAACAGCTTCAAATGCTTGGCTTTTCGTACGATTGGGACCGCGAGGTAAATACAACCGACCCCGACTATTATAAATGGACTCAGTGGATTTTTCTGAAACTCTTTGAACGCGGACTGGCCTACGAATCCGAAGAACCTGTAAACTGGTGCCCCGAACTGGGAACCGTACTGGCCAACGAAGAAGTGATTGATGGTAAAAGTGAAGTGGGTGGATTTCCCGTTATCCGTAAACCGATGCGCCAGTGGGTACTGAAAATTACCGCCTACGCCGAGCGGCTTCTGAAAGATCTGGATGATCTGGACTGGCCGGAATCAACCAAAGAGATGCAGCGAAACTGGATTGGAAAATCTATCGGTGCGGAAATTGATTTTGCAGTGCAGAATCACGAAGAAAAAATCCGTGTTTTTACCACCCGTCCCGACACACTCTTTGGTGCTACTTACATGGTGCTTGCTCCCGAGCACTACCTGGTGGATATGGTAACATCGGATGAGCAAAAAGATGAAGTTTCTACATACAAAGACTATGCCGATCAGAAATCTGACCTGGAACGACAGGATTTAAGCAAAGAAAAAACCGGAGTATTTACCGGAGGATTCGCCATCAATCCGGCCAACGGAAAAGAGATACCCATCTGGATTGCCGATTATGTGCTCGCACACTACGGAACCGGAGCAATTATGGCTGTACCGGGCGAGGATGAACGTGACTGGGAATTTGCCGAAAAGTTTGATCTGCCGATCATCCGGACGGTTCAGCCACCCAAAGACTTTAAGGGGAAAGCGTTTACGGAAGACGGCCCCTCCATTAACAGCGATTTTCTGGACGGATTATACATTACTGATGCCAAAACAAAAATGACGGATTGGCTCGAAGAAAATGGTGTGGGTAAAAAGAGTGTAAACTACAAACTGCGAGACTGGCTCTTTTCGCGTCAGCGCTATTGGGGTGAACCGTTTCCCATCATTCATGTTGACGGCAAGCCAAAACCCGTCCCTGAAAAAGATCTGCCGGTAACCCTTCCGGAAGTGGATGATTTTCAGCCTACCAAAACCGGTGAACCGCCGCTGGCCAGAGCCAAAGATTGGGTGGAAACCACCGATCCGGAAACCGGGAAAAAAGCCTATCGTGAAACCAACACCATGCCTCAGTGGGCCGGTTCATGCTGGTACTATCTGCGATACATCAGCCCGGAATTTAACGATGGTCCGGTTGAGCAAAATGAAGAGAAATATTGGATGCCCATCGATCTTTATGTAGGCGGCGCCGAGCACTCCGTTCTCCATCTGCTCTATGCACGTTTCTGGCACAAGGTGCTGTATGATTGCGGTGTTGTATCCACCAAAGAGCCATTTCATAGACTTGTCCATCAGGGTATGATTCTGGGTGAAGTGGAATACACCGCTTACGAAAAAGACGGTAAAATCATCAGCGCTGAAGAGGCCGGCAAAACCGAGGGAGTGAAACGCGTGAAACTTTCAGAAAATGATGTGGAGAAGAAAGGGGAGCGTTTTGTGATGAAGGGCACTGAAATTACGGTTGACTCCAAAGCCCATAAAATGTCGAAATCGCGGGGAAATGTAATCAACCCGGATGATGTCGTGGAAAGGTATGGTGCCGATTCACTGCGCCTCTACGAAATGTTTATGGGGCCGCTGGAGCAGGTTAAACCATGGAGTACCAAAGGTGTGGAAGGAGTAAACCGCTTCCTGAACCGAACCTGGAGGCTCTTTTTTGGTGATGCCGACGAAGAGAAACTCAATATTTCGGAAGAGAATCCCAGTTCTGAACAGTTGAAAGTGCTGCACGAAGCAATCAAAAAAGTGACAGAGGATATCGAAAATATGCGCTTTAACACGGCCATTTCGGCATTGATGATTTTTGTAAACGAGGCCAATGGCTGGGATAATGTGCCTCGGTCTGTGGCTGAACCGTTTGTGATTTTACTCTCTCCCTTTGCTCCGCATATTGCGGAAGAGATCTGGAACCGGCTCGGCCATGATGAAAGCCTGGCTTATGAAGAGTGGCCCCAGTTAAACGAAGATTTTCTGGTGGACGAATCGGTGGAAATTCCGGTACAGGTTAACGGAAAAGTGAGGGCCAATATCACGGTGCCGGCTGATAAACAAAAAGACAAAGATTTTGTAATTGGCCTGGCCAAACAGCAGAAAAATATTATCCGCCATCTGGAAGGCACCAGCATCGTGAAAGAAATATTTGTACCCGGCAGAATTGTTAATCTTGTGGTGAAGTGAGAGACTGAAATTATTATAGTTTGGGAAACACCTTAAATCAAAAAATTAGAAA
Organism: Balneolaceae bacterium; assembly: GCA_007127745.1. Classification (GTDB taxonomy): domain Bacteria; phylum Bacteroidota; class Rhodothermia; order Balneolales; family Balneolaceae; genus Rhodohalobacter. Next base: position 3,177 of record SKYV01000216.1, on the reverse strand, counting down.
TTTATGATTCCAACCTATGAAGAAATAATGCTACCCTTACTTAAACACATATCAGATGGTGAAGAACATTCACTTAGCGAAGTACATGATTCTCTTGCAGAACATTTTGATCTTAGTGATGAAGAAATCCGTGAACTCTTACCAAGCGGACAACAACCAATATTTAGGAATCGTGTTGGTTGGGCTCGAACATATTTAAAAAAAGCCGGTCTTTTAACCTCAACAAGAAGAGCCCACTTCAAGATTACTGATCGAGGTAAAAACTTTTTAGCGGAGAATCCAAGTGAAATTACATCCAAAGATTTAACTCGATATGATGAGTTTGTAAAATTTCAAACCGTTAAAAAAACTAAAGATAAGAAAAGTGACGCTGTTAATGGTGAGAATGAAAATATAACTGACAAAACACCTGAAGAAGTTTTAGAGTATGCTTATCAAAAACTAAAAAATGATTTAGCCAATGAGTTAATAGAGTTAATAAAAAGTTGTTCTCCCGCTTTCTTTGAAAAACTGGTTATTGATTTGCTCATTGAAATGGGATACGGTGGATCGAGAAAAGATGCTGGTGAAGCAATGGGAAAATCAGGAGATGGTGGTATTGATGGTATAATTAAAGAGGATAAATTGGGATTGGATATTATCTATCTTCAGGCAAAGAGGTGGGAAAATTCAGTCCCTGTTAAAGAAATACGTGACTTTACAGGTGCCTTGGCATCAAAGAAAGCAAAAAAAGGGATATTTATCACAACTTCTTCATTCCCAAAAAGTGTTTATGAATTTGTAAAACAAATTGAATACAAAATTATATTGATAGACGGTAAAAGGCTTGCCGAACTAATGATCGATAATAATGTGGGTTTATCAATTGACAATAGTTATCTGATTAAAACAATTGATTCAGATTATTTTGAAGAAAATTAAACATTTAAGAATGTAAGTTAAGTATCAAAAAAGTAAGGCCTGGGGGATAAAATCCTTCAGGCCTTTTTGTTTTACTGCCGATTAGTCTCACTCAATCAAATCGAGCAGGGGACCGTGGCAGTTGTGTGCTTCTGTTTCTCCGCCCATGCAGTTGTCAACAATTTCCCGGACAGAATCGGAAAAACTGTCATCTTGATCCAGATAAAAGTAGAGTGGCTGCTCCACCCATTCGTCGTTGGGATTTCGAGTGTACTGCATCGACATGCGGCACTGACCGCCATCGGCCGCATCCTCAATCTGATAAACCACGCCAAGATTCCACGCAAGTTGTCCGCCAAAAGCAGCCGGTTCACATTGCGATAGATGCTCATCAATGCAATCGGGAGCCAGGCAAACAGAGGTTCCGTCATCCAGTGTGCCGGTAAACTCCATTTCGTAATCAGCGGGTGCTTCAAAAGCAGAAAATTGCTGAACGTCTGCATTCTGCAATAATTCACTCATTCGATTTACAAGTGTACCATGCTCTGCATCTTCGTCCACATCCTGAATACCTGCCTCAATCAAAAGATGATCGAAATAAGAAAACGCCAGAAAATTGTTGCTCATCTCAATAGCGTTGAATGTCATGCCCTGAGTTTCGAATGTATGCCGTTCTTCTTCAAAACCCACCAAGTGGTATCGATTATACTGCTCAGCAGCAGAGTCGCCGTACCGGGCCGAAAGAGCCACAATTTCATCGGTTTCGTTGTGGACATACTCAACAGTGAATCGCAGATCACCAGCATCCGAACTATATGATTTGAAAGAATAGTCCCCAAAATCTACCGGAAAATAGGCAGCAATTGGGTTATAACCGGAAAGATCTATGTTTTCCATTTCCCATCTTTCCATAACCACATCTTCCGGTTCATTCATCAGCTGAATGTAATCGAAATGGTTTACATCCTCTCTGATGCAAAATTCATGTCCTATTCTGAAATTTCCGACAACACCTCCACCGATTGGTGTCTCCACGCGGTGATGATAATCGCGGTATGTGAAGTGAGAAGAGAATTCAAAATCATCGGGTTCATGATAGTAATCCACACGAATGTGCATGGCATCATCATACGATTCGATATTCTGAATGGTCAACGGTGCCTGAGGTTCCGGAATCAGATTGGCAAACTCATTGGCATTCAGTGCAAACGGCTCTATTCCATCGGCAGGGCGGTCAATAACAGGAAAATTATAGCTGCTTATTTGATCAAAATTAAAATGTCCCAGAAATGCTTTTACTTTGGCATCAATTTCCTGCTCATCCGGAGAGGGGCCGTAGTCGTCACCGTAACGGTAGGTAACTTCTAAAAGGACATCATCAAAATAGGCCCTTGCAGCCACTTCATAATCTCCCCTGATTTCTCTGTGTACTGCAAAAAACGGAATTCCGTGCACTTCAAGTTCGTTGTGTTCCGAGAAATTGCAGGCGTGCCAGGTGTGATAAATTTCAGCGGCTACGCCATGGTATAGAGTTACTGACATTCTTGAGTCGCTGCCGGCTACATCATAATTGGCTTCAATGGCTTTTGGATTACCCTGATTGATAAAAAATAAGCCGAATGGTTCTGCGGAGGCAGGATAAAGCTCTGAGACGGGATAATCTTCGGTAAATGTACTGTGGTTTATCTGCCACTTGAGCAACGCCGGTTGATCTACAAGATCATCAAATGGAATATCTCTTCGTTCGTTATAATCCATCACTTCAAAAAATTCCTCACGATCGAAGGCATGATGAATTTTATGCTGTGACAATAAACTTGAGACGTGTTCTCGTATTTTATCTGTGGAATCATATTCAATAAAAAGTGTGGTGCTCAAGCCGGTGGGTTCGTGCAGATAGGCAGCCTGGATAAAAAGTTCTTCCTCATCAAATTGGAGGTCTTCAAGCACAAATTCGTCAGTTTCGGAAATGATCAGATTTCGGAAATCTTCAACGGGATCGGCAAGCATTATCTGAACCGATGTGCAGGAAATGATCAGGAATGTAAATAATAATCTGTAGATGAATGGTTTAGAACAGGTTCGTGTCATGATGTATCGTATTAATTTATAGTTATTTAGATAAAACATACAAAAATAGTAGAGATAAGTTGATTTATCAAATAGGGTTAACACATTATTATTCAATCAGTTAGGTGATTTGAACGTTTGTAAAAGAGGTATGACTCCGGAAACTATCAATTCATTCAGGTTTCAATAATTCTTATCTTTTTGATC
>SKYV01000212.1 GCA_007127745.1 Balneolaceae bacterium | reverse complement strand
TCAAACAACCGGTTCAAGAAGTGGAAACTGTGCATAAATTCAAATTTCCATGGCTCAAATTTTTGATTTTTGAGGCAGAATCAGCTAACTTTTGAAGCTATATTTAAAGAGGTTTTTTTACTTACAAAAAAAGAACAATTAACCTTTTCCCCGAGGACATACGACTTTAAAAAACTGATTGAATGAATAAAGGAACCGTAGCACAAGTAATTGGCCCCGTTGTTGACGTTGATTTTGAACAAGATAAACTCCCCAAAATATTAAGCGCATTATACATTGATAAGGATGATGGCTCAAGGCTGTTCCTTGAGGTAGCGCTTCATCTTGGAGAAAACCGAGTCCGGACGGTAGCGATGGACTCTACGGATGGAATAGTAAGAAAAACCGAAGTGGTTGATACCGGCGGCCCGATTGCAATGCCGGTGGGAGAAGACATCAGAGGGCGGCTATTTAATGTGATAGGTGAATCTATCGATGGCATTAAAAAGCCGGAAGGGAAACGGTCTTACCCAATTCACCGAGAGGCACCGGCGTTTGAGGATCTCGCAACCAGTACTGAAATGCTTGAAACGGGGATCAAAGTAATTGACTTGCTTTGCCCGTATGCCAAAGGGGGTAAAATCGGCCTTTTTGGAGGCGCCGGTGTGGGAAAAACTGTTTTGATTCAGGAGCTGATCAACAATATTGCCAAGCAGCACGGTGGACTGTCAGTTTTTGCCGGCGTGGGTGAACGAACCCGTGAAGGAAACGACCTTCTGCGAGAATTTATCGAGTCTGGTGTCATCAACTACGGAGAAGAATTTAAGGAAGCCATGGAGAAAGGAGAGTGGGATCTCTCCAAAGTAGATGAGGAAGTACTGAAACAATCTCAGGCTACATTGGTATTTGGCCAGATGAATGAGCCACCGGGTGCACGTTTCCGTGTAGCACTCTCTGGCTTGACTGTTGCCGAGTATTTCCGTGATGAGGTTTCGCGCGATATTCTCCTGTTTATTGATAACATCTTCCGTTTCACACAGGCTGGTTCCGAGGTGTCTGCACTTCTGGGACGAATGCCGTCTGCGGTGGGTTATCAGCCAACACTGGCTACAGAGATGGGCGATCTTCAGGAGCGTATTACCTCCACCAAAAACGGGTCAATTACATCTGTTCAGGCTATTTATGTGCCGGCTGATGACCTTACAGACCCGGCCCCGGCAACCACATTTTCCCACCTTGATGCCACTACTGTATTGAGCCGGGCACTTACCCAAATTGGAATCTATCCCGCTGTGGATCCGCTGGATTCAACTTCTCGAATTCTCGATCCGAAAGTGGTGGGGGAAGACCACTACAATTGTGCACAGCGTGTTAAAGAGATTTTGCAGCAATACAAAGATCTTCAGGATATTATTGCCATTCTCGGTATGGATGAACTTTCTGATGAAGATAAATTGGTTGTTTCGCGTGCCCGAAGAGTGCAGCGATTCCTCAGTCAGCCGTTCTTTGTGGCCGAGCAATTTACAGGCCAGTCCGGAGAGTATGTGAAAATTGACGATACCATCAAAGGATTTAATATGATTCTGGACGGCGAGCTGGATCAACTCCCCGAAAACGCGTTTCACCTTGTGGGGACCATTGAAAAGGCACAGGAGAAAGGAGAGAAGATTCTTGCCGAAACTGAAACAGAAGCATAAGAAGAAACCAAATAGTGGCTGAACCGAAAAAATACCATGCTCAACTGTTAACACCTGAAGGCTCACTCTATGAAGGTGATGTGATTAGCGTAACCCTACCGGGAAGTTCGGGAAGTTTTCAGGTGCTCTACAATCACGCTCCGATTGTTTCATCGCTGGGAATCGGTGAAATAGTGATCGAAAAGACGGATATGAGCACATTGCACTATGCGGTCAGCGGTGGATTTGTTGAACTGAATAACAACAAACTTTCCATACTTGCTGAAAAAGCGGAAGAATCATCCAGCATTGATCTGGATGAAGCGGTTAAATTGAGAGATGAACTCAAAAAACGGGTTTACTCTCTGCGTGAAGGCCGTGACGAAGCAGAAGTAGAGCTGGAAATCGCTGAAAACCGTGTAAAAATTGCAGAAATCTGATCATCGGTTTCTCCGTTTTTCTGTATTCTATCATTCTCACAATTTGAACACGGCCCACACTCCTTAGCTTCACCGAGTTCTCTGGATACATCATCCTCCCTCAAACAGAATAATGGGCTTGCCAGTTTAAACCGCAGTGTGCCGCTGAAGGTTTATGTGCTAAAAATCAGCAGGACAGGTGAACAGCCCAATCGACAAAAATATTACCGCACCTGCCTGGCGCAAGCGTCACGCTTGTGCCCATTGCTATCAGATAATACCCAACCCCCTCGATGCTTTTTGTAGCTTTTTCCAAAACTTCAGCCTCGGGATATATTTAGGAGTTTCGCTTGCCCCGGGCTGCGTTCGGTTTCAAACGTAAATGCGTTTTTCATTACTCACTGACCCGGGGTTATACTATAGGCCGCTCCTGACGGAGCTGGACTTGCCCTGATCCGCAGCCTTTCTCCCGAACGTGTTTGAGGTACGAAGGGCAGGCGTTTGCAATTCCCATGCAGTGCTCATGTTTTGAACGCTTTAGCGAAATCTCCTTATTTTATTAGGTTATGGAGATGCCTGCTTACGCGAAGGCATGACGAATTCAAGTTTTAAACTATTAATTGAACTGAGGTCTGTGGGCTGTGTTGTCTTGAAAATGAGTTTGGTGAAGAATTCAGGTGAGTAACCTGCAAGTTAAAAGTCCCGTGAGGGATGGCCAATTTCATAATCCCGTATGCTCCAGTAGTGGTTTATTGTTTGTTACTTTTCTGTTCTCCAATGTGCATTCGCCGGGTTCACAGGTAAAAGATGGCACAAGCGGACGCTTTCGCCAGGTAGGGGGGAATGACTGATCTAATAAACCCGGGGGCTTGCTCGAATCAAGGCCTCAATCTCCCCAGCATTCTTGGGAAGGGGATCGTCTCTCGAACGTGGCCAAGGCCACAAATCCAGGCTACCGTGCGCTCCAGGCCGAGCCCGTAACCGGCGTGTGGAACTGATCCGTATCTCCGCAGGTCGAGGTACCATTTAAAAACCTCCTCCGGGAGATTGTGTTCAGCAACTCGTTTTTTCAGGGTGTTAAGGCTGTCTTCACGAACACTGCCGCCAATAATCTCTCCGAACCCTTCCGGTGCCAAAACATCCACGGCAAGAGCAAGTTTGTCATCTTCAGGATCACGCTTCATATAGAATGCTTTCACTTCAGCCGGGTAGCGGTGAATAATGAGCGGAGTATCGTACTGCATGGTGAGAATGGTTTCATCACTGCCGCCAAAATCGTTGCCCCAATCAAAATTACGGGCAGACTCTTTCCACTCGGGAATATTTCTCAGATCCTCCTCAATCTGGTCAATGCGGGCATGAATTTCCTTGATGCGCTGATCAATTTGTACCTTTCTCCATTTTTTTGCAGAACCGTGCTCTTTTTTGATTTCCTCAAGCTCTTTTTTAATGGATGCGAGTTCTTCGGTACGGTCACTCTCCATTTCATCCAGCATCTGTGCCGTTTTATCACTTTTAAGCTGATTAACCGCCTCGGTATATGAAATTCGTTTATAGGGCTCAGCGGCGGCTTTTTCGAGCAGAGTTGTATCCCGCTCCAAAATGTCCAATTCGGCTTTCTTTTCTTCGAGCACGGTTCTTATGATAAACTGTAGCATTTTTTCAGCCAGTTCCATGTTCATATCCAGATCGTAAAACGCCATTTCGGGCTCAATCATCCAGAACTCGGTCAGATGGCGCCGGGTTTTACTCTTTTCTGCCCGGAAAGTAGGGCCAAAAGTGTAGATTTTTCCGTGTGCCATGGCCATCGCTTCACCATAAAGCTGACCGCTTTGAGTGAGGTAAGCTTTTTCATCAAAATAGTCGGTTTCAAAAAGGGTAGTGGTTCCCTCGGCGGCATTGGCTGTAAAAATGGGAGCATCCATCTGAATAAATCCTTCCTGCTGGAAAAACCGGTGGATGGAAAACTGAATAGTATTTCGCACCTGCATGGCGGCCCACTGACGGCGGCTTCTGAGCCAGAGATGTCGGTTTTCCATCAAAAATTCCACACCGTGCTCTTTCGGGGTGATGGGATAATTTTCCGCAATCTGAATGATTTTCATATCGGAAACGTGCAACTCATACCCACCCACACTGCGGTCGTCTTTTACCACCTTGCCGGTAATTTCGAGTGAGCTTTCCTGCTTCAGCGTACCGGCCGCTTCAAACACCTCCTCCGAAACATTATCAGCACCAACAATGCACTGGCAGAGTCCCGTGCCGTCGCGGACCTCCAGAAAATGAATATTTTTACTGCTCCGGATATTGTAAATCCAGCCTTTCAGGGTAACGGTTTTGTCTTGATGGTCAGATAGTTGATTGATGTATGTCATAATGAAAAATGTTGTGATAAACGTGTTGGTTATCGGATGGTAATTTCTGTCAGGATTCCGGCAACAGCAGTGTTTCGGAGAACAGGTCCGGATTGAAAAAACCGGCAGAAAACCGGAGCAGGTCTTCCTGCGTTACGGCGTCGATGTTCTCCACCAGTTCGTCGAGTGTAACAAACCGGTTGAAATAGAGTTCACTTTTGGCCAGCCGGGTCATGCGGTTGCTGGTGCTTTCCTGAGAGAGCATCAGTTTTCCCTTCAGTTGAGCTTTGGCTTCGCTGAGCTCTTTTTCATCCACTTTTTCGTTTTGCATCCGCTCAAACTCTTTGTTGATCAGTTCTCGCACGTGAGACACATACTCTTTGTCGGTTCCCACATACACGCCAAAAAGGCCGGTATCCACGTACGACTGGTTGAACGGCCCGATGGAATAGCAGTATCCGTATTTTTCCCGGATATTTTGATGCAGCCGGGAGCTCATACCTCCACCTAAAATGGTATTGGCCAGCAGCAGCAGGTATTTATCGGGATGATCAAAATTGAGTGCCCGGCGCCCGAGTATCATGTGGGTCTGTTCAATCGGTTTGGTTACCTCACTTCGGGTCACCTCATAAGACTGCAGCGGCTGTTCCTCATTCAATGTTTTGGTATCTCCGTTGATGTTTAGCATCTGTTCAGCGAGTTTAATCACCTCATCATGCTCAACATTTCCGGCTACGGCCACCAGCAGGTTGTCGGGCTGATAGCGTGCCTTCATATAATCAAACAGATGCTCGCGGGTAAAAGCCGAAACCGTTTTTTCGTAACCCAGTACCGGCCGCCCGATGGGATGGTCCCGGAAAATCTGCCCGGTAAACTCTTCGAAGATGAAATCGTCAGGGCTGTCGCGGTACATTTTCATCTCTTCCAGTACAACTTTAATCTCTTTCTTGAGTTCATTTTCCGGAAACCGGGAGTTACGCACCATATCGCTGAGTACATCCAGGGCGGTTTCCAGTTTGGTGTCGAGGCAACGCGCATAATAGCAGGTATATTCGGTGGAAGTGAAGGCATTCAGATAGCCGCCAACTGACTCCATGCTCTGGGCAATATCGTAAGCTGATCGTTGCTCGGTTCCCTTGAAAAGCATATGCTCCAGGAAGTGGGTGATGCCGGCTTTCTCATCCGGTTCGTTCCGGCTTCCCGTTTTCACCCAGATGCCCACGGAAATACTTTTTACACTGTCTATTTTTTCTGATACAATGTTCAGGCCGCCCGGCAGAGAGGTTTTTTTGATGTTATGGATGTTTTCGAGAGTATGGGTAGTCATATTTGGGTTTAAAAATTCAACATAATTTGCCGTCAAAAATACGAATATGTGAACCAAATATTTTGATTGTTTTTTCTCCGGATCAGAGAGCCTGTTAAGATTTTCTTATACAAAATACCATCCATCATCCCGGTGCTTTTTCACCTGCAGGTATGATTGCCAATGATACAAAGAAAAATGTAGGTTGGGGATCCGGGTTCAACCAGAACCTGTATTACCGTATTTTTTTCACAATCTCATAACGGTTGGGTTTACCGTCCGATGGGTACCTTAAAAGAGTACTTTATCCGTCTGACCGCAAGATCAGTGGCCGGTTGGCAGTATTGCAAAGGCCTTATAAAATTGGTTTCTTAATTTCTACATCAAAAAATGGAAAATCTCTCTGATTTCAGGCTATCGAAAATATTAACTTTTTTGTATATATTGTATTGATATCGTAGGTGACTACCATTTTAAATCTATTTCACTTCACGCTTTATGCCTCAATTTCGATTCAGAGCTACAACGAGCGAAGGAAAAATCCTCCAGAAAGAGTTTGAGGCACCGGATAAAAAACGGGCCAAAGAACGGGTTCAGAAACTGGCTAATGCACGCTCACTGAAAATTCAATCCATTGACGAGAAAAAGGTTTTTCTCTATAAAGTTACCAAAAACGGTGCCAAACCGGTTGAAGGTGAACAGGAAGCGTACACGGCCGAGGAAGTAGATCGCGCCCTGAAAAAGATGGGCTATAAGGTGAACTATGTGAAACGAAAGTGGTTAGACCTGAAGGGGAGAGTACCCAATGAAGAGGTTGTGACGTTTATCCGTCTGTCTGCTGACCTTTTACGGCAAAAACTGCCGTTCGACCAGATTCTTACCCTGCTTCATGAAGATACCACCAACAAGCAGATGAAAGAGGTGATTCGCCAGCTTCAAAAAGATTTACGGGATGGAAAAGAGGGTAATGAAGTGTATGGCAAACACGAAGATATTTTTGGGAAGTTTGCCTCTTATATGCTGGGCGTGGCCTCTACCAGTGGTAACATGGCCAGTGTTTTTGAAAGCACGGCCAAATTTATGGAACGCGATGCCGATTTCAAGAAAAACCTGCGGCGTTCGCTTTTTATGCCCATGATTACAGTGCTGGCCGTAATCGCCACACTGCTCTTTTTTATCGGGTATGTGTTTCCCGTAACGGCAGAGATGTTTCTCGAGTTTGATATTGTTCTGCCGCCGCTTACAGCACAGGCTCTCGACTGGAGTTACTGGATTCAGGACAACTGGATAGCCATTGTTCTGGTACATGTGGTGCCAATAACTGTCCTTTATTTGATGTGGAAAAACAAGCGCGGGCGTCTCTGGCTCGATAAGGTGATGCTGAGGCTTCCGGTTGTGGGAGATCTCCTTCACAAAACCAGTATCGAAATTTTTTCACGTGTATTTCACACACTCTACAGCGGTTCCGGGCAAAATATTGAGGTGATTCGCATTGCCTCAGAAGCGTGCCGAAATACCTATATCGAGAAACAGATTAAAGATGTAGCCATCCGCCGTATGCTTGAGGACGGGGCAGGCCTTATTGAAGCGATGGAAGCGAGCCGGGTTTTTCCAAAAAGTGCACAGAGCCGGTTTCGCCTCGGTGCGGAGTCGGGCTCGCTGAAAGAAAACTCCGGGCAGCTTGCCGATTACTACGAAAAACAGACCGAATACAAACTGGAAGCGGTGATCAACTGGATTAATCTGGGCATCAATATTTTTATTTTTATTGCACTGATTTATATCACCGTAGTATCTTCCGAAGCAGCCATCATCCAGCCGAATTATTAAGGAAGTTTGGCAATGCATGTACCATCGGGAAAAGGTGGCTTATTCTGAGTACTTCCATTGAAAAAGATTGCCTTTAACGAATGCAGCCTCGGAACAAGGAGATCCTTCGGTTCGCGTTCACTCACGTTCGTTCGTGTCCGTTCTCTCAGGATGACAGTGGGCGTTGGTTGGAATGGGAAGACAGCCCCAGAACGAGGAGATCCTTCGATGCGCACTTGCTCACATCCGTTCGCAAATGCTTACTCAGGATGACAATGGGCGTTGGAGAGTAATGGGAACCGGCGTATGCAGTAACGTTGCTGTGCATGGTTTCTTGATACGCCGGTACTGTGCCCCCGGCCGTGCCTGTCATCCTGAGCGCAGCCGACCGAATGGGAGGCGTAGTCGAAGGATCCCCCCGCACTGAG
>SKYV01000260.1 GCA_007127745.1 Balneolaceae bacterium | reverse complement strand
TTTTTATTTGCAGCGTCTTTTCCGCTTTTAATTTTCACATTATTTTCTTGATTATATTGGTAAACAGCTGTACGCATTGAGTTTACACTTTTTTCATTTGTGTAGGAAACTTCAACGGCCTGTCCTCCCGGTTCCAGTTTATCGAGTGCATCCATTAATGGTTTGAACTTGGATGAACGTCTCTTGCTTGATTTAATCTGGGATCGTTTCACAAATTTAATATTCATATCTGCTTTTTCTTTATTTGATTCAGGTACTTTAAAATCCAATGTTCTTATTAATATGCGTATTTATTGTAACGAAGAAAAAATAATGTTTTCAATATATTATTTCAATAGCTAAAAATTAGAAATATAAGTTAATCAATATTATTAAAATGAAATACGTAAAAATATTTAAATAGATGGAACACTCATCAAGATAGTTGTGAATAACAATTGCTGATTATCTTATAAGAAAATTTATTATCATGTTCGTGCATTAATAATTTATTGTTAGCCTATGCTTGAAACTACAAGACACAATTATAGACTTATTACTATTCTTATTTCTACAATTGCAGCTGGTTTGCCATTGTGGACCAGTGAATCTCGGCAGATCGATTTTTCGGACTATTCATTCATTGCCGTTTGGCTGCTTATCGGAGTTGTTGCCTCTTTCGTTGCTCAGTTTGTGGTAAATTTAAAACCGCGTGATATGATCGGATCTTTTGCCATCGGATATGTGACAGCGGTGGTACTTCATTTTGTAGGAACCATACTGTTAACGAGTTACATTCAAACCCGTTTTGAGCTTTCCATGCTAATTGCCATCATCGTTGGTGTGCTGGCAGCCGGAATCGGATCTCTGATGTGGAAAGGAATCAGATCTACGAAGAGAAAACGCCGGTAGGCAAAGGGCATTTATTTACCGGATGCTTCCGGGAGTCATAATTCGGATGCCAACTCCCAGCAGAGTTACCGATTTTGGCTGAACGGGAATTCCGCTGTCTCCCAGATGTTCCAGGTGTACGCCAAAACGAACATCGCCAATGGGGGTTGAGCTGCCGATTTCAGTTCTTATTTTGGCATTCATTAGAAAATCGTTCTTAAAAAATGTAGCCATGGTATAACCATCAAGATGCAGGTTGGTTTTTCGTCCTACCTGTTTTTGAAATGAGCTGTTTAGTTTCACTGATTGATTCAAACGGCTCCAGTCGTACGAATCTCCTTCAAATTCTGCTGGCGTTCGCTTTTCCCAGGTGATGGTGTAATGGTCGTACTGCAGGGCAACAATGGCATCAATGCCCCCGCCCGGCCTGAAAGGAATCACATATCGTGCAAGTGCACTGCCAAAAACCATGGTTCGTTCCTCCCCGAACCGCAAATTGTCGATATCGTGTTTGCAACGGTGGTAATACCCGATTTGCAGAAATGATCCCCGGATTTTTCTTGAATAGAGAAGCCCCTCTTCCCAGAAAATAGCCCTTGGGCTAAAATTGATGTCATTTTCCGGATCGGCTATAAATTCGATTTGTGATGTAACAGCCAGGCTCGAAATATTTTCACGGCGATAAATTTCTACATACGCGCCCAGATGCTGATACCACTGATGATTGCCATCACCGTAGAACCCGTAATTTCCGAATGAGGCCCAGCCGCCCACTTGTGTGAACCATTTGGGCTTCTCTTCTTCGAGATCAATTGCGGGGTTTTCAAGAGGGTTCAGAATCATCCCGCGCTCAATCAGTCGCTGGGCATTTAACTCCGAAATGAATCCCAAAAAACAAATCAACAGCATACCAGGCAGAATTTTCATCTGTACCATCGATTTTTAAGTTCCCATTTACTTCTAAATACAGATTAATCGGGGAAAAATCTATGCCTGTATAATTTCAGGATTAGGAGTATGCTTGCTGAAATTTCATTTAAAAATGCTCATAAAAATCCTGAAGCGCTCTTCTGTATTCAACAGATTTTGGCAGGTCGCTGTGGGTGCCCCCTGTAATTTTCACAAGAGTTTTTTGTGGTGATGCTGATGCCTCATACAGATCTTCTGCCATCCGGAATGGGGTAACTTCATCATTTGAGCCGCCCATAATGAGCAGCGGAATATTATTTCTGGCAAGCCGCTCAAGATTGTTTTGATCTTTGATCGAATCATCAATATTAAAACGAAGGAAAGGCCTTGCTATCCAGGGAACCAGCCGCCTTGTCCATTGGTTCACTTCAGAAATGGGGCTTTCAAGAATATATCCCGCCACATCCTCTTCGTCGGCAATGTAGGCAGAAAGAAACGACCCCATTGAATGGCCGTGCACAATGATTTTATCATTGCCCGATTGCACTTCGTTTTTTGCAAATTGATAGGCTGCCCTGGCATCATTCATCACGCCATGAACTGTTGGATCGCCGCTGCTTTGTCCGTATCCGCGGTAATCGAACAAGAAAACATTTACAGGTATGTGGCGGTAAGCATCGAGCAGCATGTGCGAAGTTACCATCAAAAAATCATTGCCGCCAAAATAGATTGTTGTAGCTACCGCATCACTCCGCTCCAGAAACCAGGCATTCAGCGTTTCGCCGTCATCGGTACTAATGGCCACTTCCTGAAACTGATAGGGCTGGATATTAAAGGTTTGAGGGGTTATGGTCCGGTTGGGATCAAATGCATCACTTTCAGAAATGTTGATGGTTCTGCAGCCTGCAAAAAGCAAGAGGGCAATGCTTGTTAAAAGGGTTAAAGTGTATTTCATTGTATTATATGAGAGTATTGAACTATTGGAATAATAAAAAAACCACGGAAATATTGGATGTCAGAATCAATGTAAGTGAAAGAAAAATCTGGAGCAAGAAGGATGAAAAATTCTGAGAGTTGCCCGGATAAAGAAGATGAGCGGGAGTCAGGTTCAGGCAGTGGATTTCAGATACGTAATTCGGCTGAACAAAAAAAGCCCGGTTAATTTGAAAGCTTCACGTTTAACCGGGCAATTGTATTAAATAATATTGAGTTGGACGGCAAGGGATGGTTTAGTATTCGCAGGTATCCGGATCGTCTACAACATAATAAGATTTAAAGTTTGCAGCATCAGGGTCCATGCAGCCTTTCAGAGGCAAAATTTTAATTGTTCTGAAGTCGGTTGGATGAGTTTCTGCCTGAAATGCAATATGTCCTTCTGTAAGCGGCTCGCCATATTCTTTGTAATCGGGGTCATAAAAATCCGGGCCTTCACCGCCAATTCTGGGCTCGGAATATTCGATCACCACTTCGCCGTCAAGTATGTGTTGTACCAATGAATCGCCCAGTACCACAGCTTCTGCACGCACCCATTCTTCACCATAATAGGGCTCCGAAGCAGATGGGAAATAGTCTTCCTCAGTCAGTTCTCCGTCGAGCACAACCTGTGTTCCCGGCAGATAGAGATTGCCGTTGGGACGAACGATGTCACCTTCGCTGTGAAGAAGCTGCATTTCGAAGGAGATGGGCAGTGGCTGGTCGAGCGTAAGGGTTGCTGCCGGCTGCGAGTGCATCATGATTCCATTATTAAGGAAACCCCAGTCAGGTCCGCCTGCTACCTGTTCACCAACAAATCGATATTCCACAACGATGCGATAGTGAGAAAAGGGCTCATGGTAAAAAATATGGCCCAGCTCGTCGTTCCACTCCTCGTAGTCATCGTAAGATACTCTCAGCATTCCATCTTCTACACGGAAGGTATTAAAGACGTTATCATTGAGTTCGTAGCCGGCAATTTTAATGTCCCAGCCGTCCAGGTTTTCACCGTTAAAAAGATGTATCCATTCCTCGGTTTCTTCTGTTACCGTGGCATCATCGCACGCGGTAAAAACCGAGGCAAATAGGATCAGTAATAGCGGGTAAATAATATTCTTCATAAATTTTTCCGTTTAATAGTTTTGCATTTGTTAATGTCAGGCATGCTTAAATCAGTATTTTAGATCTAATTGTCTTATAAAGGTGGACTTTCCCTCCCGACATTTTTTTAGGGAAGCTGTAATCTATGGATTTGCCGGCTAAAAGGTTAGTGGAATATTTTAAAAACCGGAAAAAATAAAAAGGACAGCTCTCAAATAGTGAGCCATCCTTTATTCTTGATGTGGGCGCTGAGGGATTCGAACCCCCGACCCCCTCGGTGTAAACGAGGTGCTCTGAACCAACTGAGCTAAGCGCCCTTTTTAGCAAAGAGTATTAAATATAAGAACTATATTAATTCGATAAAACAGTTTTTACTAAACATTTTTTTTTATTTATTACCTGAGAGTTAACACTGTTAAGTATTGAATTACCGGTCAGCTAAACGGAGAAATGATGAAAAATAGAACTCAAGAAAAAGAAGTGGTATTTATTGATGGCGCAAGAACACCATTTTTGCGTGCACAAACCGAATTTAAAACCTGTACCGTTTACGATTTAGGGCGATATGTTGTTTCCGGTTTAATCAATGCCACAAAACTTGAAGGCAGCCACATCGATCATGTTTATTATGGTAATGTAATACAGGATGTAAATACCCATAACATTGCCAGAGAAATTGCTCTTGCCGGCGGCCTTCATGGCTCTATACCCGCTACAACTGTTTCAATGGCTTGCATTTCGTCGAATATAGCACTCACCATGGCAACAGAAGCAATAACAACCGGATCGATAGAATCTGCTGTAGTTGGCGGCGTTGATGTGATGAGCGATATTCCCATCCGGTTCAGAAAGCCGTTCAGGCAAAAACTGTTGGAAACTCAGAGGTACAAAAAACCAACCGATTGGCTAAAATTTTTTAAAGGCCTCAGACCTTCAGACCTGTTGCCGGAAATACCGTCCATTTCGGAATTTTCTACCGGAGATACCATGGGCAAAAGCTGTGACAAAATGGTGGCAAAATATGGTGTAAGCCGTGAAGAACAGGATGCCTATGCATTGAAGTCTCATCACAGGGCTCATGAAGCTACAGAAAAAGGAATGCTGAATGAAGAAATAGTTCCGGTACCGTTAAAAAATGGAAAATCAATCATCAAAGTGGATAATGGAATCCGGGGTGACAGTACCCAGAAAAAGCTTTCCACACTTTCTCCAGCGTTTATTAAACCGCATGGAACGGTAACCGCCGGAAATGCTTCATTTCTGACTGATGGGGCGTCAGCCGGTTTGGTAATGGAGAAACAACGTGCCCTGGATCTGGGCTATAAGCCCAAAGCAGTTATCAGGCACTTTGCATTTGTAGCTCAGCGGCCGGGTGATGAACTGCTAATCGGGCCGGCTTTTGCCGTTCCAAAAGTGTTGGATGCCATGAAACTGAAAATTGATGATATTGATGTGTTTGAATTTCATGAGGCATTTGCCGGACAGATGCTCACTGTCCTGAAAGCCCTGGACAGCAATGATTTTGCAAAAAAAAGATTACAGCGTAACAAAAAAATCGGTAAAATACCGGAAGAGAAACTGAACAAATGGGGAGGTTCGCTATCCATAGGCCATCCATTTGCCGCCACAGGTATGCGGCTGGTTACAACGGCAGCCAACCGATTAATTCGAGAAGACGGCCGGTTTGCATTGATTGCTGCCTGTGCTGCCGGCG
Source organism: Balneolaceae bacterium (assembly GCA_007127745.1). Classification (GTDB taxonomy): domain Bacteria; phylum Bacteroidota; class Rhodothermia; order Balneolales; family Balneolaceae; genus Rhodohalobacter. The sequence goes on along the minus strand of SKYV01000260.1, from coordinate 18,501 downwards.
GACAGGGGCACGCAATGATTATTGAACGTTATCAGGGCTGATAATGTGTTTGAAAATGAGAGTGCGCCCAACGCATAATAAATCAGGACTTTGAAAATATAAATACAAAATTATGACGACTCAGAAAATAATCCGGCTGCAGGTTGAAGATCGCGTAGCAATTATCACTCTCGACACTCCGGGCGAAAAAGTAAACAAACTAAATGAACCTCTGATTGATGAATTTTCCAAAATTCTGGATCAAATCGAATCCAACAGTGAAATTGATGGGGCTGTACTTATAAGCGGCAAAGAAGAGAATTTTATTGCCGGTGCCGATATCAATATGTTTAAAACCAGAGAAACAGCCGAAGAATTGGAAGAGCTGAGCCGGACTGGTCAGAAAATTCTGGCGCGTATTGAAAAGAATTCTATACCGTTTATAGCAGCCATCCATGGGTCTTGTATGGGGGGTGGAACCGAACTGGCACTGGCCTGCCATTATCGAATAGTTTCAGATCACAATTCTACAAAAATTGGCCTGCCCGAAGTTAAACTGGGCCTGTTACCGGGTATGGGCGGAACCCAAAGGCTTCCGCGGTTAATCGGAATTCAAAAGGCATTGAAATACATGCTCACCGGAAAAAATATGTATAGCTATCAGGCAGGAAAAACCGGATTTGCCAATGAGGTGGTTCATCCACATGCGCTGGAAACTGCCGGTAAAAAAGCCGTTAAAAATTTAAATGAGCGCTATATTCAAAATCCCGATAAACGCTCGTTTGCCGAAAAACTTCTTGAGGGCAACCCTGTCGGGCGGAAAGTGATATTTTCACAGGCCCGAAAGCGTACAAAATCACAGTCAAAGGGCAACTATCCTGCACCTCTCAGAATAATTGACAGTGTAGAATATGGCTATAAAGAAGGAAGAGAAAAAGGGTATAGCTATGAATCGAAGGCATTTGGAGAGCTGGCAGTGACGGCAGAGTCGAGGGCACTGGTTCAGCTCTTTTTTGGAATGACTGCCGCTAAGAAAAATCCGTGGGAAGAGAAGAAAACGGATGTGAAAAAAATAGCTGTTTTAGGTGCCGGATTAATGGGAGCGGGAATTACAGAAGTCAGCATTGAGCAGGGATATCACGTATGGTTGAAAGATCAGGATATCGAATCAGCCCTGAAGGGAGCATCAGAAATTGAAAAAAATCTGAATAAAAAAGTAAAGAAACGGATTTTATCTGAATTTGAGCGTGATAGTAAACTCAGCCTGATCCACGCCACCGGTGATTATGACGGTTTTGAGCAGATTGATGTTGTAATTGAAGCGGTGTTTGAAAATCTGGAACTGAAACGAAAGATTGTGGATGAGGTTGAAAATCAATCCGATGAAAAAACCATTATTGCATCAAACACATCGTCACTGCCAATATCGGACATTGCCGCAAAAGCTAAGCGGCCGGAAAATATTATTGGAATGCATTACTTCTCTCCGGTTCAAAAAATGCCGCTTTTGGAAATTATCAAAACTAAAAAAACAGCGGAGCGGGCCATTGCCACAGCTTATGATATTGGAGTCCGCCAGGGTAAAACCGTGATTGTTGTGAACGATGGCCCGGGTTTTTACACGTCTCGAATTATTGCACCGTACATGAATGAGGCCCTTTTACTGCTCGAAGAAGGGGCGGCAATTGAACAAATTGACAGAGTAATAAAGCAGGCCGGATTTCCTGTTGGGCCTATTGCGCTGCTCGACGAAGTGGGAATTGATGTAGCTGCACACGTGGCGGGGGTGCTGAGCGATCTGTTCAAAAAACGGGGTGCAAAAACCAGTAACAAAGCCTCAAAACTTGTTGAGGCGGGTTATAAAGGCAGAAAGAATCGAAAAGGATTTTATAACTACGAAGAGGACAAAAAAAAGAAAAAAGGAATTAACAAAGAAATCTATTCATTTTTTGGAGGTGCCGAGAGAAAATCATTTAAAGATAGAGAAATCCATCAGAGGATGTTAATGATTATGCTAAATGAAGCTGTGCTTTGTTTACAGGACGGTATTCTTGAAAGTCCAACAGACGGGGATTTAGGTGCAGTTCTGGGATTAGGCTTCCCTCCTTTCCTGGGCGGTCCGTTTAGATACATTGATCGGGAAGGAGCCGAGATTGTGGCAGACCGCCTCGACTCACTCGAAGCAGATTATGGCGTTCGGTTCCGTACGGCCGACCTGCTTGCAGACAAAGCAGAAAATAACGAGAAATTTCATACATAGTTTTCAGGCAGAGGCTGATGATTACCGGTAATAGCCTGTTTTATAAAAATAAGCGCGGTGAGTGATTAAAAGCCGGTTATTATGCCCGATATGCCAAACTTTTGTATCTTAAATTTACAACTTGAATAAATGAAAGCTGGCTGAATTTTTTTAGATTTCTGATTCAGCTTGAGTATTCCGGCTTTCTAAATGAGATAAGATTCTATCTATCTCTTCACTCTAAAATCAGGAGAACGTGCAATGAAAGATTTTTGGAATCAGCGTTACACCTCAAAAGAATTTGCATACGGAATTGAACCAAACGATTTCTTCAGGCATCAGATCGATAAACTTAGGCCCGGTAAACTACTATTACCCGGCGAAGGTGAAGGAAGAAACGCCGTTTATGCGGCAAAAAACGGGTGGGAAGTAACTGCTGTGGATTTTAGTGTGAAAGCAAAAGTGAAAGCTAACAGGCTGGCTTTCTGGCATCAGGTTGAGATCAATTATATTGTTGAATCTTTAGAAAACGCAGATCTGCCCGAAAATCATTTTGATGCAGTTGGCTTTATTTATGTGCATTTAAACTCAACAGATCTAAAAAAAGCAATGGAAAAAATCCTGGAAAGCATGAAATCAGGCGGGGTGTTAATTTTTGAATGCTTTTCGGAAAAACAATATGGCCGAAAAACCGGTGGCCCAAAAACCCTGGATCGGCTTTATACGGTATCGCAAATCAGCAATTTATTTAGTGATCTGAAAGTAAGCTATTTACAGGAAGAAGAAATTCCGCTTGATGAAGGTGAATTTCACCAGGGACGGGGAATGGTCATCAGGGGTGTGGCAACCAAACCCTGAACCGGAAAACACCACCACCGGTTTTTAAATAAGTCACTGAATTTATTGAATTATCAGTGACTCTCTATTTTATCAAGACGTTCCTCAATCTGTTTAACCTTTTTCTGTAGTTCATTCAGCATGTGGATGATTATGATGTGTGTTTTTTTCGCATCGATGCCCACAACACTTTCATCGCTGGCAATAGCTTTTTCGATTTGTTCCAGTTCGGTTTTCGGAATATCAAAATTCATACACGCCTCAATGTTGTAGTGTTTTTATTTATTGGTTTCGAAACCCGCTCCGGCAAGTTCATCATATCCACCGATATTATAAACATTTTTAAACCCCTCCTTTTGCATCAAACGGGCTGCCTGACCGCTTCGGTTGCCAGACCGGCAATAGAGATAGTAGGTTTTATCCTTGTCAAACGAGTCTATCTGTTTTTGAAAATCTCCATTCAAAAAATCGTATTGTGCATCTGTAAGTTTCAGATGTCCCTGGTCATACTCTTTTTTTGTGCGCACATCAATAACAACTCCCCGATCTTCATCGAGTTTTTCTTTAAAGCTGTCGGTATTGATATCAACTCCTGTTGATTTTGAAAATATATTGAACATGATTATTGATAAGATTATGAAAGTTAATGTTACAATTTTGATTTGAAGAAATTTGTTTGACATCCGTTTTTTAAAAAAATGATTCTTGTCTATTAATCTTGTTTTCAAAGAATTTAAAGATCAGAAAAATGCATAATAGAAAAACAGTACGGATACTACTAAAAATACGATGGTCATACCGCCTCCGGCTTTAAAATAGTCGCGGGTTTTGTATCCGCCTGCTGTCATCATCAGGGCATTGACCTGATGGGTAGGCAAAATAAAGGAATTACCGGCGTTAACAGCTGCCAGAAGAACCAGCGGCCTTGGATCTACACCGGCAATCATGCCAATGCTGACAACAAGCGGTGCCAGAACAACTACGGCACCAACATTCGACATTACCAGCGAAAATACTGTAGAAAGAATTCCAACGGTAAAGAGCAGTAACAGCAAGTGTCCGTCTTGCACCACACTCATTACATTTTCTGCGAGAAATTCTGCCGTTCCGCTGTTCTGCATCGCAATACCAAGCGGAATCAATCCTACAAGCAAAAATACCACTTTCCATTCAATGGCTTTGTACGCTTCCTGAATGGTCATTACTTTAGACAAGACCATAACAATAGCGCCTGTAAGGAATGAAATGGATATGGAAAATCCGCTCATAGCCAGTACAATTGCCAACATAAAGCTTCCGGCAGCCTGCCAGGTTTTTGATGGATCTTTCGATTCTACAGAAAAGGGAGTTGCCACCACAAAGGGGTCGGTACTTTCCAGGTTCTTTATGTGATCCCAGGGGCCGTAGATGATAAATGTATCTCCCGGTTCTATTTTATGATCTGAGAAATCTCCCTCAACCCGCTCGCCTTTACTAAACAGCATGATGGGTTCTACGGCATACCGTTTTCGCATGGAAAACTGCCGGATGCTCTGTCCGACAAGTTCCGACCTGGGGGGAACAATTACTTCCACAAAACCGGATTCTTCGGGGTCGTCCAGCCCTTCGAACATAGGATGATGCTCGGTTCGCTCTAACTTGCAATCGGACACGTACCGGTTAATTTTTTCCTCTTCACCGTACAGAGCCATAATCTGCCCGTTATCAAACGGAGTCTCGCGCCACGGGGCGTAATCTACGTGCTTGTCGTGCGAAAGTGCCAAAATGTTGATATCGTATGTGGTCCAAATGCCGGATTCTTCAATACTTTTGTTCGCCAGCGGGCTTCCTTTTGGTATTCGGAAAAAGCGGATATCTTTTTTCAGATTGAAAGCATCAATCACTTTTTCCTGTTCGGTTTTCTCAAGTTTGCCTCCTTCTGCGCCCTGGGGCAGAAATATTTTTCCGAAAAAGAGGAAAAAGAGAATAGCTGCCACAAGAAGCGCCACACCAACCGGTGTTACGGCGAACAGTCCGTACGGCTCAAGGTTGGCACTCTCCAGTAAATCGTTCGTGAGGATAAGGTGGCCTGAACCCACCATAGTAAGCGTACCGCCTATGATGGCAGCAAACCCGATTGGCATGATGAGTACAGAAGCCGAAACTTTTATCCGGCGGGCAATGTCGATAATACTTGGCAAAAAGAGAGCTGCCGCCCCGATATTTTGAATTACACCGGAGAGCGTACCCACTGAAATAGACAGCGATCCAAGCACAGTGGTTTTTTTTGTGCCCACACGCTTCAATAGCCATTTTGAAAACCGGGACATCATGCCCGTACGGGCCACACCTTCGCCCAGAATCATCACCGCAATCATAGCCACAACTGCATTACTCGAAAACCCGGATAGTGCCTCGCTGCTGGTGAGAATACCGGTCCAACTGAGGGCCAGCATGGTCAAGATGGCAGTAACATCGATCCGGACAATTTCGGTTACCAGCATAAAGATGGTAAATCCCATAATAACCAGAACAATCAGAATTTGTGGATCCATAAATATGAATTAAAGTTGGTTGAAAATTAATTTATTAGTTGTCTGTGTGAATGCTGTACTCTTCGTTCGAGAGTTCTTTCTTGTTGGTTGTGGCAATTACAGCATCCTCAATGGTCATGTAAAATTCCCATTTTTTATCACGTTCGGTTCCGCTTTTTATCAGGTCTCTTACAGTAGCTTTTGCTTCAGCAAGCTGCACACTAACTCCATTGCTCTCGAGGCTTTCAATAACTTCTACGAGCTGATCCAGTCCGGTTGAATCGATCTCGTTCACTCCGTTTAAATCAAGAATTAAACAAGTAGCCTCTGGATTGGCAAGGAGAAGATCTTGTATCTGATCTTTGAAATATTCTGCATTGGCAAAATGCAGCGGGGCATCAAACCTGAAAATTAAAATATCAGGCTGCTGCTCCGTATCGTATCGGTTAATGTTACGATAAATACTAGTACCGGGAATTCGGCCTAAAACCACATGGTTGGGCCTGGCCGAGCGATACAGCAGCATGATGACCGACAGTGTTACTCCCAGTAAAATTCCCTCCTTAATACCGATAAACAGCGTTCCGGCAAATGTTGCAAGAAGCATATAACGGTCGTAATGGCCCAGTTTCCAGAGCCGCTTTATTTCGTCAAACTCAATCAGACCAAAAACCGAAACCATGATGATGGCCGCCAGAATTGCGGTGGGCAGATAATAGAAAACCGGTGTTAAAAACAGTAGTGTGATTGCAACAGTGAGTGCACTGAAGATGGATGAAACCCCGGTTTGGCCGCCTGAACTGTAGTTGACAGCCGTTCTTGAAAAGCTGCCGGTTGTCGGGAAAGATTGAAAAAAGGCTCCACCGATATTAGCTGCACCAAGGGCAACCAACTCCTGGTTGGGATCTATCTGATATGCTTTTGATTTTTGTTGAATGGCTTTGGCCACGGCAATGGCTTCCATATAGGCTACCAGGGCAATGGCCAGAGCCATCGGGAAGAGGGTCAGGAGGGTGTCCCAATCAATAACCGGGACGGAAAAGGATGGAATTCCCGCGGAAAGATCGCCAACAATGGCAACTCCGGCGCGGTCAAGTCCGGAAAAGTAAATCAATATAATTCCGGCAACTACGGCCAGAACCGGCCCGGGTATGGCAGGTAACTTTTTCTTGAAGTATACAATGAGTCCGATACCGGCTATACCAAGTGCCAGTGTCCAGAGATCGACCTGACCCACCTGAACGGAAATTCCGTATAAAATTTCATGCAATCCGCCGGATACAGAGTCCACACCGAGAAGATGATGGAGTTGGCTCAAGCCTATTACAATGGCTGCGGCAGAGACAAATCCGGAGAGTACAGGGTGCGACAGCAAGTTCACAAGAAACCCCATTTTCAAAATTCCGAATAGAATCTGGATAGCTCCAACCATCAGAGCAAGTAAAATACTAAGGGCAATATACTCGTCAGGAGAATCAGCCAGAGGAGAGACAGCCGAAGCTATAAGAAGAGCAACCAGAGCCACAGGCCCTACGGCAAGATGGCGAGAAGTGCCCATAAAAGCATATATAACCAGCGGAACGAGTGCGGCGTAAAGACCGTATTCGGGTGGAAGACCGGCAATCAGGGCATAAGCCATGCCTTGTGGTATCAGCATGATTCCAACCGTGAGGCCTGCAATTAAATCTCCCCTGAAGGTGGTTCTGTCGTAATGTTTTAACGATTTTAATAGGGGAAATAATTGCTCGGTATATTGTTTTAAGCCTGTCATGGGTCAATTCAGCAGTTTTTGGCTGAAAGGGAATTTCCTAATAGATTTTTGTTTTGATTTGCTGTATCTCTCTGCAGTGATTGAATAAAGCAGCCGACAGCTTTCAAACTGCCGGCGCCGGGTTGGTACATTTATTTAAACTGCCTGTACGTTTCTGTTCTTATAATTTTCGATTTCATCGTCAATCAAAGCTACATCAAACCCGTCTCTTTTCAGGAGAGCTGCAGCTACTGCCGAACGGCCGCCTGACTGGCAATGAACGAAGAACTTCTTGTCTTTGGGAAGTTCTTCTTTGTTAGGCAGTAATCTTGTGTGAGCGTAATTTAGCGCTCCTTCGATGTGAAATTCGCTGAATTCGGAAGCTTTTCGTACATCAAGAATGGCTTCATTCTCTTTCAGATTGTCTGCCACGTCGAAATTGGTTGTCTCGAGAGTGTCGAACTCACCGCCCTGATTTTTGTACATCTGCAGGTCTTTGGGAGTTACGTAACCTGCAACATTATCAAGGCCGATTCTGTAAAGATCGAGGATGGCTTCCTGCACTCTGTGCTCTTCAACTACCAGGTAGATCTCTTCATCTTCGGTGATGTATGAACCTGCCACGGTGTTGAACTGCTTGTTGAGCGGTGAAAGCAGTGAGCCGGGAATATGGCCTGCTGCATACTCGTTTCTTTCACGTGTATCCAGAATTACGGCGCCATCTTTTTTAGCAGCGTTACCGAGCTCTTTCACGGTCATTCTGTTGGCTTTTGGCAGCCCGCCGATAATTGCCGGTCCTATTTTGTTATCTCTCTTCATCCTGGCGAAATAGAGAGGCGGCTCGGGCTGGCCCTCCAGAATAAACTTCACAAAATTATCTTCTGAAGAAGCCGATTTCAATGAATTATTATATTTGAGCTCGTACCCAACCGTTGTTTTCGGTATGGCGCCCAATGCTTTTCCACAGGCGCTTCCGGCACCGTGACCAGGCCAAATCTGCATGTATTCCGGCATTTTTTTGAAGGCTTCAACGGTTTTGAAAAGAGTTCTCGCAGAGGGTTCCATTACGTTTTCCTGTCCGGCGGCAGACTCCAGCAGATCCGGACGGCCCACGTCACCTACAAATACAAAGTCGCCGGTTGCCATTCCCATTGGCTCATTGGCTGTGGCGCCATCGGTTACTAAAAATGTGAGGTGCTCGGGTGTGTGCCCGGGTGTGTGCCAAGCTTTAACTGTTATATTGCCGATTTTGAACTCATCGCCGTCTTTCATCAGTTCATAGTCGTAATCGCTGTCGATCAGCCACTCATATTTCCAGTCTTTATCCCCTTCATCAGAGGCGTAAACTTTCACTCCTTTTTCTGCAAACTCGCGGAGGCCGGAGATGTAGTCAGCATGGATGTGAGTATCGGCTGCGGCAACAATCGTTAAATTTTCTTTTGCTGCTGCGTCGATATACTGTTCGATGTCCCGCATCGGGTCGATTACTACGGCAGTGCCATTGGCCTGGCAGCCGATTAAATATGCGTATTGTGCTAATTTATCATCAAAGAATTGTTTAAAGTACATGGTGTTATCTGTTTTGTTTTTGGTTTTTGATATTCTTGAAAACTTCCTTCCCAAGAGGGAAGGTGTTATTGATTAATGAGGGAGTTTATCTCTTAAAATCCCATAGGTGTACGTTCCCGCAAGGGCTGCCGCAATGGGAACCAGCATGATGGTTAAACCGCTGCCCAAAAGTGCAAACATCGGGCCCGGGCAAGCTCCGAGAAGTGCCCATCCGAGGCCAAAAATACTACCGCCAACAATGTATCGGGTTACCTGAGATGCATCTTTGGGCGGGATGGTGATGGGGTTTCCATGCGTGTCTTTCATGTTTCGTCTTTTGATAATCTGTACGGAAATAATACCGACAATAATTGCAAACCCGATAATGCCGTACATGTGAAAAGAGTCAAACCGAAACATCTCCTGGATTCTGAACCAGGATACGACTTCTGATTTTACCAGAACAAAGCCAAAGCCTGTTCCGATGAGTAAATACTTAAGATATTCTGAAAATTTCATGTCTTGTCGTTCTGTTTTTTATGATAAAATAATTGGATAGATGAACCAGGTCATGATGAGTCCGCCGATAAAAAAGCCGATTACGGCAAGAAGCGATGCGAGCTGCAAGTCCGAAAGGCCGGATATTGCATGGCCGGATGTGCAGCCACCAGCGTAACGTGCTCCGAATCCTACAAGAAAACCACCCAGCACAAGAACAATTAAGCCTGTGCCGCTTCCAAGAACTTCCCAGGCAAACAGGTCATCCGGAACCAGGCCGTCAAAATCCTGAATGCCCATGGCTTGTAACTCTGCTATAGTGGAACTTGCAAGCTGAATGGGTTCCGGGTTTGCAAAAACATACCCTGCCAGAAAACCTCCTAAAACCGATCCGACCAGGAAGGTCAGATTCCATTTACCGGCGGTTTTCCAGTCGTAATTAAAGAACTCAACATTTCCGAAATTGCAGGAGGCACAAACGTGGCGAAGATTCGCAGAAACGCCAAACATTTTGCCGCCCATTATCAATAATATCGGTACGGTTAACCCGATAATAGGGCCGGCCACATACCAGGGCCACGGTTGATATAAAAAGTCTAACATATTTGTTTTTTGTTTTTGTTAACTGTTTCTGTTTTAAACATACAAAGTTTGTTATTACTTGTCAATACAAGTTGTATCAATTAAATTTCTCCTCCATTATATTTATATGTAACAGGATAACAATGTGTTATCATATTCAAAACTGAATTGAACATTCCAGGTTGTGTGTCTGACGACTTTGTGATTTGTTGCATTTTGTGCGTGAGTCATAGAGTTTGCGGCTGAAGACCTACAGAAACTGCATTTTTTTAAGTATTGCCGTATTCATTAATATGACGATCAATTATGTGGTTTAGATTAATCTGAACTGGCATTTATGATGTAATTACAACGCGGAATATCAAATCGGTCATTCAAAAAGAAAATAACAAGAACAACATGTATTAACAAGTATTGATGTATTGGTTTTTTTTGCGTAGTTTTATTTCAAAGTAAACAAAGGAATGAATCAAATGATGCTTAAAGAAGGAATACCAAGACACACACAAATTTCGGAATGGCTGCGCGATCAGATCGAAACAGGTAAATTTAAAGCAGAAGAAAAACTTCCGTCAGAAAATGAGCTTGCAAAAAAATTTGATGTCAGCCGGGTGACCATTCGCCGGGCGCTTCAATCCCTGGAAAGTGAGGAGATTATTTACCGGTGCCAGGGCCTGGGCTCTTTTGTGAGTGATGACCGGACATCACATAACCTTATTCAGCTGACCGATTTTAATGAAGATATGAAAAAGGCCGGGCTGGATGCTACATCCGATGTGAGGCGGTTTGTCTCGGTGGATGCTCCTGCATGGTTGGCTAAACGCCTTCGGATAGAAGAAGGAAACAAAGTGGTTCAAATAGACCGGGTACGCTATGGCAATGGGGAGCCCATTGCATTCGACAGCACCTGGCTTCCAATATTATACGGGCAGTTACTAAATAAAAATGATCTGTCTGATGCAACAATTTTTGACATACTTGAAAACCAATACGAAATTCCCGTGGTGAAGGGATGTTACAGAATGTCTGCCGAATCAGCAGATGCAGAGCTGGCAAAGGAGCTGAATATAACCGAAAATACCCCCCTTTTTTTGATAGACAGAATTTCATACACCATAGGTGAAAAACCGATTTATTATCAAAAAAGATATTACAGAAATGACAAGGTTATATATGAAATGACTCTGGAGCGATCTGCAGAAGATAAAAGCAGCTCGGAAATGCCATTAAAAGAGTTTGTACCAATATTTAAATCAAATAAGTGAGGACAAAAATGAAAAAACGAATAATTTCGATACTGATATTTTTCCTGATTATAAATCTGCCCTTGGTTGCATCAGATTCTGATGATGATCTGTTTGTGGTAATTACAACAGGGGATGCAGAAACACAAATGATGGCATTGGTTTTGGCAACACAATCTTTCAACCAGGAAGTGCCGGTAAGAATACTGCTTTGTAGCCATGCGGGAGATCTGGCAATTGCACATACAGAATCTGTTATATTTGAACCCGCAGGACGTTCACCCAAACAGTTGTTACAAAATATGTTAAATGAGGGTGTACTTGTAGAAGTTTGCGGTATTTATCTCCCCAATCGCAATGTGGACAAATCGGATTTAATGGAAGGTATTGGTGTTGCAAGCCCACCGGAAGTAGCCCGTTTTATGAAACAGGAAGGAATTCGATATTTTACCTTTTAAAAAAGAAAAAAAATGGCCAGAGCGAGTGCAGTGATCTTGCACAATTGCAAATATTGTTCCCGGATTGAGAATACGTTATCTTACTCTGCTGAACCAAGATAACCATTAAATTTTTGAGTAAATGACATTTTTAAATTTCTATTTTATGATGGGTTCGCCCGATGGCGGAGGCGATGGCGCGCTCATTAATCTATTCTTTTTAGGAGCAATCTTTTTTGTTTTCTACTTTTTTATCATTCGTCCTCAGAGTAAACGCCAGAAAGAAATTCAAAAGAAAGTAAGCGAGATGAAAAAGGGCGATAAAGTCGTTACTGGAGGCGGTTTAATCGGAACAGTAAATACCATTGACGATGAGACCGTTCTTCTTGAAATTGACAGCGGCGTGAAAGCCCGTTTTCAAAAATCGTCTATTACGGATGTGAATCCCGGTAAAAAATAATTATTGTTTTGGAGTGTAACAGATGTGTGTTTAATCGTCATAAACACCAATTTGTTGCACTAATTTTTAGAGTTAACCAAATTCAGTTTTGACAGATACCCCCTTTAATACCATTCCAGAAGCTATAGATGCTATTCGCAGCGGTAAAATGATTATCGTTGTGGATGATGAAGACCGCGAAAATGAAGGGGATTTTTTAATGGCTGCCGATAAAGTTACCCCCGATGCCATCAACACGATGGTAAAACACGGCCGTGGCCTGGTGTGTGTGCCTATTACAATCCAAAGAGCCAAAGAGCTTGATCTCGATTATATGGTGACCGAAGGGGCTGATCCCGATGAAGCTGCTTTTACCATTTCTGTCGATCATAAAGAATTGACGACTACGGGAATTTCTGCTCCGGACCGGGCAAATACCATCAAGAAATTAATAGATCCTAAAGCAATACCCTCCGATTTCCGCAGACCCGGCCATGTATTTCCTCTGACCGGAGTAAACGGCGGAGTATTGCGGCGTGCTGGGCATACGGAAGCAGCCATAGATTTAGCCAGGCTGGCCGGTTGTAAACCTGCAGGAATTATCTGCGAAATAATGCACGACGACGGCGAGATGGCACGATTACCAGAACTGATAAAACTTGCCAAAAAGTTTGATATGAAACTGGTAACAATCAAAGATTTGATTGCTTACCGAATGAAGCATGAATCACTCGTAAAAAATATTATGAGTGTAGAAATGCCTACGATCTACGGAGATTTTAAACTTCATGTATTTGAAGAGAAACATACCGGAGAGCATCACCTTGCATTTGTTAAAGGAAAGTGGACTGAAGATAAACCTGTGCTGGTGCGTGTGCATTCGGCCAACCCACTGGCCGATATATTCGGAAGCAAACGAAGTGATAAAACCGGCCTGCTTCATCAGAGTTTGAAAATGGTGGAAAAAAGTGGAACCGGAGTTGTGCTCTATATGGATCAGATGAGCCGGGAGTACAACATCATGGACCAGATTACCGTCATCAAGCTTCAGGATGATGGATATACGAAAGATGAAATTCGTTCAAAACTGGGCAAAAAAATGGATTCAAGAGATTATGGCGTGGGTGCTCAAATTCTTCATATGCTTGGGATCAGAAAACTGAGGCTATTAACAAATAATCCGGTAAAGAGAGTGGGGTTGAACAGTTTCGGCCTCGAGATGGTAGAAGGGGTTGCAATACCGGTTGAACATATCGATACAGAGCACCCCCAGGAAAAATTGGATGCACCTCAGCAGAAAGAAGGGTTTTTAAAAAGGCTGATATTAGAGTGAACGGTTCGATTCCGGATAATTATCACCATTATCCGTCACGATAGCCGTTTCGTGCTGGTCTGATATTTGATCAACCTCAGCAACCACAGGGTCTTCGTCTACATCGTTCTCAGGTTCGATAGGCATGATTTTTTTGTGAAACAATAGAATCACAATAATCGAAGTGCTGATGGCAACATCAGCCACATTAAAAATGTAGGGGAATACAGCCCAGTCTCCAATGGTGAGATTGAAATGGATAAAATCTACCACATGTCCATCCAGAACCCCCCCGTAACCACCAGCAATAGCCATAAAAATACGGTCTGTAATATTACCCAATGCCCCTCCGATGATTAATCCCATACATACAAGGTAGGTGTAGTTTGCTCGTTTTAAAGTAAACAGTATATATGTTAGAATTCCAATGGTGGCTATAATGGCAATAATGCTGATGACAGGAGTTGAAAGCCAGTCCATACCAAGGGCCATACCCGGATTTTTCGTGAAATTGAAGGCGAGCCAGCCATCAATAATATCCAGTCGGTGTAATTCCGGGTTGGTTCGAACCAGGTACTTGGAAATTTGATCCAACACAAGAACAACAAGTGCCGGAACAAATAGTATGGTTAGTTTTTTGGCTTTTGTCGACAAAATGAGATCTATCGGCGTTTTAACTTAGCTTCTATACTAAGCTGTGTATGGGGAACAGCTTCGAGGCGCCCTTTGGCTATTTTTTTGCCGGTTACCTTGCAAACACCATACGTTTTATTTTCTATGCGTTTTAAAGCATCATCCAGATAACGGATAAACTTTTTCGTGCGGTTAAAAAGCATATAGGTTTTTTCACGCTCTTGTGCATCGGTACCGGCATCAGCCATGTGGAACGAGTAGGCTGACTCGTCGGATGCATTCTCCATGCTTTCACGTAATAGATTTTGCAGTGTAGTCAGCTCGTTTTCTGATTCTTCCCTTTTATTCAGAATAATTTGCTTGAAATATTCAAGTTCCTCATCACTGTAAGGAGTTACTCGTTCGTCATTTTGGGTTTCTTTTGATGATGCCATAATCTTAATGATTAATTGTTAAGTGTTCGGCGTATTGAGATTTCTGTTTCCGAGCCTTCAATCTCCCAGGTTTTCACAAAATCCGATACATCCAGTAAGCTGGAATTGACTTCCTCTGCCAGTGTTTCTGTTTTGATGGATTCCAGAGATTCATCAACAGCCTGTTTTAAAGTATCGGATCCTGAATAACCAATTACAATTCTGTCTGTTACTTCAAAATCAGCTTCTTTCCGCATGTTTTGTATGCGGTTTACAAACTCTCTGGAGAGTCCTTCTTTTAGCAGTTCGGGGGTTAATTCCGTATCAACCGCAACGGTGATGCCCTTTTCTGTTTCAACAGACCAGCCTTTCAGGCCGGAACGTTGTATTTCAATTTCGTTTGATGTAATGCGCACAGTTTCACCATTGTTCAGCTCAAACTCAACAACGCCCTTCTCCTCAAAGTTAGTAATGTCTGCGGTTGAAAGCTCACGAATTTTACCGGCAACTTCTTTCATCTGTTTTCCAAGGCGTTTTCCAAGCAGCGGAAAGTTTGGTTTTGCTGTTTTATTTACAATTCCAGAGTCATCATCCACATATTCTATTTCCTTAACATTCACTTCGTCCAGTATGATTTCTTTTACTGCTTCTACTACAGATCGTTCTTCTTTGTCAATGGGAAGAATGATTTTGGCAAGCGGCTGTCTTACGTTCACATCAATTTGATTTCTGATGCGAAGCACAATAGAGCTGATGATACGTGCAACATTCATTCGCTGCTCCAGAGCTTTATCGATAGCAGTCTCCTCAACAGTTGGATAGAAGGAAATATGCACGGATTCTTCTTCCTTTCCGGTAACTTCAGAAAGATTTTGAAAGATCCATTCACTGAGAAACGGAGCCACAGGAGACATGAGCTTGGCGAGGCTCAGCAAACTGTCGAACAAGGTTTGATAAGCAGCCGTTTTATCCAGGCTTTTGCCTTCTTTCCAGAAACGGCGCCGGCTTCTGCGGATATACCAGTTGCTAAGCTCTTCTACAAATTGTTCAATCTCACGGGCGGCTTTTGTTGGCTCGTAATCATCCAGCAGTTCATCTACTTGTTTGATTGTGGAATTCAGCCTTGAAATAATCCAGCGGTCCATTTCCGTCCGTTCACTAATCGGTAGTGGAGAGCCAGAGTAAGTAAATCCATCGATATTGGCGTAGAGAGCAAAGAAAGAGTAGGTATTTACAATAGTGTTGAAAAATTTCCGCTGAACTTCACTCAGGCCATTTTCGCTGAATTTCAGGTTTTCCCAGGGAGATGAGTTACTCATCATGTACCAGCGAACGGTATCAGCCCCAAATTTTTGGATCACTTCGGTTGGATCTACCGTATTGCCTTTCGACTTGCTCATCTTTTCACCATTGGCATCGAGCACAAGCCCGTTCGAAACCACATTTTTATACGCAGGTTTATCGAAGAGCATGGTAGAGAGTGCATGGAGCGTATAGAACCATCCTCGGGTTTGATCTACCCCTTCGGCAATAAAATCAGCCGGAAAATTCTCTTTAAATTTCTTTTTGTTTTCGAATGGATAGTGCCATTGAGCCCAGGGCATGGCTCCGGAATCTAACCACACATCGAGCAGATCGGGAATTCGTCTCATGGTGCCGCCTTCAGGGCATTCCCAGGTAAACTCATCTATGTACGGCCGGTGCAGGTCCAGCTCAACATCGTCATCAATGCCGGCTTTCTTTTTTAACTCTTCTACACTGCCGATGCATTCGATATAATCGGGATTTTTATCACTTACCCAAACGGGCATAGGGGTGCCCCAAAAACGCTGACGGGAAACCGCCCAGTCAACATTATTTTCGAGCCATGTTCCGAACCGCCCTGTGCCGGTACTTTCCGGTTTCCAGTTTATTTGCCGGTTGAGACTCACCATCTTGTCTTTCACTTCTGTGGTTCGAATAAACCAGGATTCAACGGGATAAGACATCAGCGGAGTGCCCTTGCGCCAGTCGAAAGGATAGTTGTGAAGGTATGTTTCGTGATGGTACATGCGGTTTTTATCCTTGATGGCCCTCACAATTTCTTTATCCGCCTCTTTAAACCACATGCCGGAGAAATCTTTCACTTTATCGGTAAACCGTCCATCCCGGTCAATCGGGTTAAACATCGGGATGTTCTCCTTCTTGCAGGTTTCATAGTCATCGGCACCAAATGCAGGTGCGGTATGAACGATCCCGGTTCCTTCGTCTGTGGTAACATAGTCGGCACCCACTACATGCCAGGCAGTATCTCTTTCGTGATCTTTGAGAGCATAATCAAAAACAGGTTTGTACACCCAGCCAATTAAATCACTGCCTTTATAATGGTCTGTTATTTCGTAATCGTGATTGATTGCATCATCAAGACACTTTTTGGCGAGAATATAAAATTCAGTTTTGTCGCCTTCGGTCACTTTTATTTTTACATATTCCAGATCGGGGTGAACCGCCAGCGCCATGTTGGAAATAATGGTCCATGGTGTGGTGGTCCATGCCAGGAAAAAGACATTCTCATCGGCATCGAGTGGGAATTTTACATAAATGGAGGGATCTTGTGTCTCTTCATACCCCAGGCTAACCTCGTGTGAAGACAACACTGTGCCGCTTCCGGGTGAATACCACTGAATTTTATACCCTTTGTAAACAAGTTTTTTGTCGTAAAGTTGCTTAAAAGCCCACCAGACCGATTCGATATAATCGTTGTTAAAAGTGATGTATGGATCGTCCAAATCCACCCAATATCCCATCCGGTTGGTCAGATCATCCCACAAGTGCTTGTATTTTAATACACTTTCACGGCATTTGGCATTATACTCTTCAAGGCCGTACTCTTCAACCTGTGCCCGTCCTTCAAGCCCGAGCTCTTTTTCCACTTCAATTTCAACAGGCAATCCGTGTGTATCCCATCCCCCTTTACGCTCAACCCGAAAGCCTTTCAATGTTTTATATCGGCAAAACAAATCTTTTACGGTGCGAGACATAACATGATGTATGCCCGGTTTACCATTGGCAGTTGGTGGGCCTTCAAAAAATGTAAAGGGTATTCCGTCATCACGGGATTCAAGGCTTTTTTCAAAAACCTTGTTTTCCTTCCACCAGTTTAAAATTTCAACTTCTGCCTTGGGATAGGCAAGTTGTTTCACTTCTTTGAATTTTTTAGCCATAGCTGACGCTGTGGTTCATTTATTTGAAAAATTTATATAAGCATTAAATATACGAAAAGGTTCTCAATCAAAATACATCAGGGGAATATGATTTTACCCGTCTTTTCCAAACGGCAAAAAAGATAGAAGCATTCAAGGTCAAAGTCAGATTTAATTTATTTTGGTGGGGATGAAGAAGATTATAGTGCGTATGTATTGAAAATTAAACAGATTATCATGCTTAAACTGTACTGATTGGATCACAAAAAATTACCAGGACCAATGCATTTTTGGCTTTTCCCGGATAAAATTCTCCAGGCTCAGTCTATCTGACAGTTTTACAGGTTTTATTTTAAATCCAATCCGGCGGATTGTATTTTAAAGGTTTGAAATTATTCAATGAAAATGAGCATCCATGAACAGAAAAATCACCAAAAATAACCCCTTTAAGATTAGTTTTGTCTGCCTTGGCAATATTTGCCGCAGCCCAACCGCCGAAGGCATTTTCCAGCACCTTGTAAACCAAAAGGGGCTTCAATCCTATTTTTATATCGATTCGGCAGGAACCTCAGCCTATCACATCGGCGAGCCGGCCAATAGCAAAAGCCAGTGGACAGCCAACCAGCATGGAATTAAACTGCACTCAAGGGCTCGGCGTTTTGAGGCGGGTGACCTGGAAGACTTTGACCTGATTTTGGCCATGGACCACGAAAACCTGAGAAACCTGAAAAGGCTGGACAGAAACGGAGAACATTCAGAGAAAATAAAGCTGATGCGTGATTTTGACCCACAGCCCGAAGATGGTGAAGTCCCGGACCCATATTATGGCGGGATGGATGGCTTTCAGAACGTATTTGATGTGTTGAAACGCAGCAGCGAGGCACTGCTGAAAGAG
>SKYV01000177.1 GCA_007127745.1 Balneolaceae bacterium | reverse complement strand
CTGGAAAGAAGTGTGGGCACATCAAAATAAAAAACGGAATTACAGAGAACCGTGTCTCCGTAATTCCGTGGTATTGAATGTTAATCAGGATTATACAACTCGCATATTCACCGGATCCCAGTGGATGATTCGATCCTCCTGGTAACTGGTGTTGGCCAGCAGTGCCGGTGCTGCCGCTCTGAAGCCAACTTCACCATTCTGGTAGATTGGCTTATCTTCGCGGATGGCATCGTACCAGTTGAGGAAGTGGCTGTCTCTGGAATCATAGCCCTGAGGCGCCCTGTATACAAATTCTGATGGTTCGATAACTCTTGGTTTCGGTTCGGGATAGTTGGCGCGATAATATTCCATAAACTCTTCCCGTGTTGTTTCACCGAAATCGTCTACAGTTACCGGAGGCCGTTCGTCGAGTTCAGCCTTTCGCAGGGTAACATCCGTCCAGTCCACCACAATTTCACCGTGGGTTCCAACAAAGCGAATGCTTACGCCGCCGCCGGAACCATCGATAAAGTTAATGCGCAGAGCCAGATTGTATGCCGGGTGGGTATCGGTTTCATCATAATCGAGCATACCGAGCTGAACATCAGGAACATTGCGGCCGTCGTGCCAGTAGCGCAGTCCGCCCGTGCTAATAATTCTTGATGGGCCGTGAGAATCCGTCACAAGATGTACGGCAGACAGCAGGTGAACGAAGAGGTCTCCGGCAGCACCGGTGCCGAAATCGGTGTAATTTCTCCATCTGAAGAACTGTTTTGGGTCAAACTCCCGGTATGGAAGATCCCTCAGATACGTATCCCAGCTTACATCTTCAGCGGTAACACCCGGCGGGATAGAATACTGCCAGGCTCCTTCGGCGGAATAGCGGTCGAAATTACCTTCAACCAGTACAACATCTCCAATTTCTCCGGCTCTTACCAGCTCCTGGGCTTTCTGGTAGAGAATATCGCTGGTTAGCTGGCTGCCAACAATCATTTTGCCGCCGGTTTCTTTTTCAGCATCAATTACGGCATGTCCCTGGTTAACGTGCTGTACCATTGGCTTTTCGAGGTAAACAGCTTTGCCGGCTTTCAGGGCATCAATCGCCTGAATGTCGTGCCAATGGTCGGTTGTGGCAATAACTACGGCATCCACATCATCACGTTCTAAAATTTCGCGGTAATCACGTGTTGTAAAAATATCCCGTCCATACAGCTCTTTGCAGCGTTCAAGCCGGCTGTGATACAGGTCGCAGGCAGCCACCATTTTAACGCCTCCAAGTTCGACGGCCGCCGACATGTTCACCTGACCAATCCAACCGGCCCCGATTAATGCAAGATTAATCGTATCGTTTGCGCCATATTTTTTTCTTTTGTTAGCATAATCCAGAATCTGAGGGTTATTTTTTCCCCGTAAATTCAGATATGGAAAACCCGCAACCACAGCTGATGCGGCTCCGATATTCTTTAAAAACTTTTTTCGATCCATACGTTTACGTTTGTTTTTGTTTAGGGTTGGTCGATCTGACTAAGTCCAAATTGTAATTTACTATTAAAAGCTAATAATTTTAAATCATATGAGCAGATTAATATGCACGATTCTGCAGGCAGACTATTCTTTCATTTCCTGTCAATTTTTTAAGACTTCATTGGTAAGTTCCTTTATAGTCGTTAAACTATATACCAGACAAGATACCGGCCGGCAAAATCTGTAAATAAAAACCAATTCAGAATATACCGGTTATTAACCCTGAATAATCCATAATCCCAATATTATGAGCCAACAAACCAAATTTTTCCGTATTGGAATGACAATATTTACGGCACTGATTCTAACCATATTTGCCAGCAGTGTACATATTCAAACGGTTACAGCTCAGGCAATTGCGTATTCATCGCCCGACCTGCAAATTTCTGAGGAGTATAAAATCGGCGGATTTGCTGTGGGAACACAGGCTTACACATTTAACCGGTTTACGGTTTTTGAGGCGATCGAAAAAACAGCCGCTGCGGGTGGGAAGGTTATTGAGCTGTACCCCGGCCAGAGGCTCAAACCCGGAGATGATACCCCTTTTGATCAAAATGTATCGGATGCTGTGATAGAAGAAGTGCTACAAAAGCTGGATGAACACGGGCTGAAAGTGGTGAACTTTGGTGTTGTCGGCCTGCCGGATGCCGATGAGGCCCGCAAGGTATTTGAATTTGCTGAAAAACTTGGAGTGCCTGCCATCACTTCAAACCCGAATACCCCGGAGGAGATGGATTTTATTGAGCCGCTTGTTCAGGAATTTGACATCATGATGGCCATTCACAATCATCCCCGACCGGAAGATGAAGACTCTGAGTATCGCATTTGGGATCCCAATCACATAGCCGGACTGGTTGCCGGCAGAGACCATCGCCTGGGTGCCTGTGCCGATACGGGGCATTGGGTACGTTCCGGTATTTCACCGGTTGATGCCCTTCAGACTCTGGAAGGCCGTGTGATTTCGCTCCATTTGAAAGATGTTGATGTTCTATCGCCCGATGCTGAAGATGTTGTATTTGGAACCGGCGTGGGCGATGTGGCCGGCATACTTGAAGAGCTCAGGCGGCAGAGTTTTGCCGGACATATTTCAATCGAATATGAATCCAACTGGTACGAAAATGTACCGGAAGTTGCACAGAACGTTGGGTTTATCCGCGGATGGGCCGAGGCGAATTGATTGAATAACTCAGATTAGATCTATCCCTGCCTTCACCGAATGTGACGGGAAGGCAGGTTATCTACTTTCAAAAAAATCAGCACTCAAAAATAATCCGTTTCTGCTCAGGAAATCTACGGAGTTGTTGATTACTTCACATGTTCATCAAACCAGTCGATGATCCGGTTCATAAAATCGAGCTGATGGGCACGTTCCGTAAGCCCGTGTGGCTGGCGTGGATACAAAACCAGGCCGGTGGGAATATTCAACATCTCCAGAAACTGATGCAGCTGGATGGACTGTTCGGGGTGTACGCGGTCATCGGCCAGCCCGTGAGCTACAAGCAAGGGTGTATCAGCATGGTTAAGCCAGGCCACCGGCGATCGCTCCCAGTTTTGCCCGGGATTATCGAACCAGTAGAGATCCCAGTGTACGACCGACATTTCATGCGGAATATCCGTTGTTCCCATAAACGAAATCCAGTTTGAAAGTCCTGCAAACGTGATTCCAGCAGCAAAACGGTCGCTGTGGCGGGTGGCGGCCCAGGCCGAGAAATATCCGCCGTACGACGTTCCCGAGATGCCCACTTTGTACGGATCGATCAATCCTTGTTCAGCGAGATGATCGATACCGAGCAGCACATCATCAAACTCCTTGCCGCCAAGATCGCGATGATTGGCCGATGCAAAAGCCGTTCCTCGGCCACCGCTGCCGCGATAGTTGGGTTTAAACACCACATACCCCTCGTTGGCCAAAACCTGTGCAGGATACAAAGCTCTTGTATTCCAACCGTTCATGCTGATGCCTTCCGGCCCGCCGTGCGGAAGAATAGCCAGCGGATACTGCACTCCATCTTCATATCCGACCGGTTTTACCAAAATCCCCTCGATTTCAAGCTCGTCGGCCCCATTCCAGGTGATGGAGGTTTGTTCGCCAAGCTCTCTGTCATTTAACCACTCGTTGTGATTTGTCAGCCGGCTAAACTCAGCCCGCCGGATGTCGAACAGGTACACTTCACCGGGATGTTCTCGGGTATTCACAGATGCGGCAAATGCTCTGTTTCTTGAATCGGTACTGACACTTCTGAAAATTTCATCCCGGCCACCCGCAATTCTTCTTGTGTGTTCCTGATCCAGCCGTTTTGAAAAAAGCCCGGTCACCGAGCGTTCCACTGCGGTAAAGAGTACGGTTTGATTGTCCATCCAGCTGATCGATTCGGGGGTTGCTTCCCATCCGGCCGGGGTGATGTCCCGCTTTTCCGATCCGTCTTCAGTGATAATCCAGATGCGCTGCGGAAGAGGATCGCTGTACACTTTTCCGGCAAGCGCGGCCAGTTTACTGCCGTCGGGCGACCAGCTGATGGCAGTTTTCTTTTTCGGTGAACTCATCAAATCCCGAAGACCGGATCCATCTTTGTTGATGACGGCAAAGCGTGTGTACATCTGATCTACATCTGCCCCGGGCTTATCGCTGGCCCGAAGTGCGAGTTGTTCACCATCGGGCGACCAGGAAAAATTCCAGACATAAAGATTATCCGGTGTGATTATTTCGGCCGGATCATCACCCTGTTTGATCCACAACCTGTTGTAGCGCATGTTTTCTCCGGCTACAATCATATCGTATCCCTGCTCTTCACGTTCTCGTTGTTCCTCAGAAACCGGATCCATCGCTGTATATGCTATGGCTGAACCATCCGGGTTCCAGGAGAATGATCCGAGCCCATGTTCTGCATCTGTATGCAACTGAAGGTCGTTGCCGGAGCGGTCCACAGAGTAAACCTGTGATTGGTTATGGTAATCGGCGATTCGGGAGACAAAATAGAGCCGGTCATCGGCCCCCCACTGAGGCGAACCGGCACTGCCCGGTTTCTGAATAACCGGAACCGGCTCACCACCGCCTGAGTCGATCAGATAAAGTTCTGAATAATTACGGCCAATAGATTCGTCTTCTGTTCTTGGCACACTTAGTGTATAGGCTACCATCTCGCTGTCGGGGCTCAGGGCAACCGATCCAACCGTTTTAAGGGATACGATATCCTCCGGTGTCAATCCCTGAGAAACGGCCTGGAGTGACAGTAAAATGGTGAATGTAAAAGAGAACAGAATAAATGTAAGGCATTTTTTTAGTTGCATGAGAAGAGAGCTTGTTTTCGGTTTAAAACGTTTAAAATGGATTAGAATAGATGATAAAATTCTAAGCCCGTGCCTTCATAGTACCAATTTTTTTGAAGAAACTCTTTTCGAAACCAGATGATAAACAAATATCCTGGTGAGTTAACCGCAGTGAGCACAAAGCACAAAAAACTCTACAAAATTCCCATAAACGAAGAGATGGCCACTACTACAGCCAGAGTCCAGACGTAGTAGGAGAAAACTCGGAATTGAGCGCGATAGAGCAGGTGAATCACAAGCTTCAGGGCAACTATTCCCACCAAAGCCGAAACAATGAAGCCCACGCCAAGTGCCGTAAAACTGATGGTAATGGTTCCGCCGAATCCAAATACTTCAATGGCCTGTAGTAATGTGGCTCCTAAAATGGTAGGGAATGCAATGAAGAAACTGTACTCGGCCGCCCACCGGCGCTGCAGGCCGGCAAACAGGGCAAAGGCGATGGTCATACCACTGCGGCTCAAACCGGGTAAAAGGGCAAACGCCTGTGCAATTCCGATAATAATGGCAATACCGATACCAATTTCACGCAAGCCCACTTTTCTGGGAGGCAGGTAGTCTGTCCACCATAAAATAATTCCGGTAATAATGAGTGTGCCACTCATAAAAAGTGGCTGGGCAAAAACCGATTCAAACATCGATTTGAGCGGGAAGCCAATCAGGCCGGTCACTAATACAGAGAACAGCCCAAAAAATGTGAGGCGACGATAGAGTCCGCCCATTTGAGTTTTTTCTCCCGAAACCCATTCCCAAAATCCCTGGATGGTACTTTTTATATAGATAGTTAGACTGTTTTTAAATACCCATGCGATGGAAACAAGTGTTCCCACATGTACAATCAAATCGAACAATATCATTTCAGGAGAGTCGGGGTCGGGGAGTTCTATGCCCCGGCTGATGAGAAAATGCTGCATCAATGCCAAATGGCTGGTTGAACTGACGGGGAAAAACATGAAAATTCCCTGGATGATACCCAATAAAATTGCGACCCAGATGGCCATATGAAAAATTTCTCAGTTAAAGTTGATCGTATTATATAGCAGGTATATCGGCAGTAAAGATCAATCCGCCGGAAACGCTCAATGATAACCATTATCTGAACTTCATACTATCATAAATCCGCATCAACTGAAAAACTGTTTGACAATCTCCGCCGAATCCCTTCTTTTATGCCGGTAACTTCAAATCAATCCAGCCATGAGTAATTTATCCGGTTATTTTGAAACACGCTTTGGAGACAGGAAGAACAGAAGGCGAATTTATACCGGCGCATTTATTGCCCTGATTATTGCAGGAGTTTATGCAGGTATTAATGAAGTGATTCCCGAGCGGGATGGGCACTACGGTTTCTGGTCGGTGATGCCGCCGCTGGTTGCCATCGTTCTGGCATTCTGGACACGGGAAGTGGTCAGCGCCCTTTTTATCGGGATCTGTCTGGGCGGGATAATTTCCGGTGAAATCAACATTGTGCAGGGTTTTTTAATACCATCGATCGGAACGGAAAGTTTTGCGCTGATTTTGCTGGTTTACCTCTGGGCACTGGGCGGGTTAATAGGCATCTGGACACGCACCGGAGGAGCGGAAAAATTCGCCGTTTGGGCGAGCAATCTGATGGTTCGCGGCCCCCGTTCAGCTAAATTTTTTACCTGGCTGATGGGATTGATTTTTCACCAGGGCGGTACCATCAGCACGGTTCTTACAGGTGCCACGGTGCGTCCGGTTGCCGATAAACACAAGGTGTCTCACGAAGAGCTGGCTTATATGGTGGACAGCACGGCATCGCCAGCTGCTACACTAATTCCGTTTAATGTATGGCCGTTTTATGTGAGCGGGCTTGTTTTGGGCACCCTTCCGGTTTTCGCCACAGCTCAGGATGGGGTGAATTTCTTCTTCGGATCCATTATTTACAACTACTATGCAATTTTTGCCATTCTGATAACCCTGCTGTTTGCCTGGGAAAAACTGCCGTGGATACCGGGCAAAAAAATGCGCAAAGCAATGCAACGTTCCAGAAGCGGCGGCCCACTCGACCGCCGGGGAGCCACACCCATGTCTGCCGATGAGCTGACGCAGCAGAAGGTTCCGAAAGATTATAACCCCGGGCTGATCGACTTCTTCGGGCCGATCGGCGCCCTGCTCGGCGTTGCGATTATTCCCTATGTGTTTACCTTTTTTATTTTGGGGCGCAGAGATGACCCCACGCTGCTCATTGCCGAAGCTTTTGTGCTTGCGGTTTTGGTTGGAATCGGTATTGCCCTGGCAAAGGGCATGAAATTGCAGGTTGCCATTAACGGCTTTGTGGATGGCTGCAAAGGCGTAACCATCGGGGCGATCATTCTGGCGTTGGCCGTTACCCTGAAAGAGGTGGCCGAAGCCGTGGGAACTGCCGACTATGTGGTAGCCATGATCGGCGACCTGATTCTGCCATTTATGCTTCCAGGGCTGTTTATGGTGCTTTGTATGCTCATTGCATTTTCTACAGGAACCTCATGGGGCACGTATGCCGTGGTGTTTCCTGTGGCCATTCCGCTGGCGTGGGCCGTTGTGCCCGACATATTTTTTCTACAGCTCTGCTTTGCCGCGGTGATTGGAGGGAGTGTGATGGGTGACCAGTGTTCGCCAATCTCTGATACTACAATTTTGAGCTCACTCGCCACCGGCTGCGATCTGATGGATCACGTAACCACCCAATTCCCTCTCGCAATCGCAGCAGGCCTTATGGCTATGATTACCTATGCGGCTCTGGTCATTGCTTTTGTTTAAGGCTCAAATCCCACAATCTCCGGGCGTTCCGAATCTCGGAGGATCTCTGAAGCGTTGTTGACCAAAATCTAACAACCTCCGGGCGTGCGGAGCTCCCCGAAGCGTTGTGCTGAATGGGCACAGAACTCTTGTTCAAAGATTCCTGCCCTCAATCCGCCACGCTTGAAGGTCCTCCGGACGCTGCAAGGTGGCTTGGTACTCTGCCAGGTTTATGCCTTATATGCCGATTACATTTTTCGGCTGACAAATGTCTTAAATACAGATGATGATTTGTTCGAAGTGCATGGGGAAAAACAAAAATTAACCATTTCTATCACTATCCGGTGACGTGGTCATCCCAAGCTGTTCTTTAACCTGCTTCAGTCCTTCGCTGGCTTTCAGTGTCCAATCGTCTGTAACGTAGCGCCGTACCATCAAAACAGAACAGGGTGCATCATCGGCAATTACATCCG